>MGNS01000062.1:391-1985 GCA_001795165.1 Chloroflexi bacterium RBG_16_57_11 | reverse complement strand
GTCCCATACGATCCTACAGATCAAGATTTACGAAACCGTCTAAAGCCACCTTCCTGGGAACATCCCTTTGGCACAGACGTCCTGGGTAGAGATGTGCTTTCCCGCATCTGCTACGGCGGTCGGCAGGCTTTGGTTATATCGTTCGTCTCTGTTTTGATATCCGCATCGGTTGGTACCGTGATGGGCTCTCTTGCCAGCCGGCGGGCAGGCAGCCTCCTGGACGAACTATTGATGCGCGCCCTCGACCTTTTTTTGTCCTTTCCGAGCATCATTATTGCACTGATGATTGTGGAGATGCTGAAGCCCGGTTTCTGGTCCCTGGTTTTGGCCTTGACCATCACCGGGTGGACCGTCTACGCCCGGCTTGCAAGGGCGGTAGGGCTGGAGATTTGTTCACAGACCTATGTTGAAGCTGCGGCAGCTACCGGGGAATCAGAACTTCTGATCATGCGGAAGCACATCCTCCCCAACACCCTGGGGCCGATTTTAGCCCAGGTGTTTCTCCGCTTTGGGCATACCTTACTGATTATTGCTGGCCTTTCCTACTTGGGCATCGGCATCCAACCCCCAACACCCGATTGGGGCTCGATGCTGGCTGAGGCGCAGCCTTACATGGAGCGTGTTCCCACCCTGATCCTCTACCCGGGCCTGGTTATTTTTATTACAACGTTGAGCGTCACTCTGACCGGTCAGGGCTTGATGTTAATGCTTGATCCACAGCAAAGGCGCACCTGGTGAGCGTTTTTGGTATGGCTAGGTATGAAACAAAGGCCTTTCGATAATGAATAATTCGAAATCAACCAATCCCAGCCTGCTTGAAATAGAAAACCTGAAAACGTACTTCTTTACGCCGGAAGGCGTTGTCAAGGCGGTAGACGGGGTTGATTTTCACGTAAAAGTCGGCGAAATTTTTGGATTGGTAGGCGAGTCCGGTTGCGGGAAGAGCGTCACATCTCTCTCCATCCTTCGCCTGCTGAGGCGACCTGGGAAAATTGTAGAAGGATCCATCAATTTCCAGGGACGTGACCTGTTGGATTTGACCGACCCTGAGATGAAGCAGGTCCGCGGTGATCGTATTTCCATGATTTTCCAGCAGCCGCTGCCATCGCTGAACCCGGTCTATACCGTTGGCGACCAGATCGTTGAAGCCCTCCTGGTCCATAACAAGATGGATAAGCGCCAGGCCCGGGATCGAGCGGTGGAATTGCTCAACCTGGTCGGCATCCCAGACCCGGCTCGCCGGGTACGAAACTATCCTTATGAATTTTCCGGCGGCATGGCGCAGCGCGTGATGATCGCCATCGCCCTTTCGTGTGAGCCCGATCTTCTGATCGCAGATGAGCCGACCACCGCCCTGGATGTTACCATCCAGGCGCAAATCATGGAGCTGATGTTAGCTCTGCGTGCCAGGCTGGGCATGGCCATTATCTTGATCACACACGATCTTGGCGTAATAGCGGAGATGGCAGACTGGGTGGCCGTCATGTATGCCGGGCGGATCGTAGAAGAATCATCGGTCGAGGCGCTATTCGAACAACCTCTGCACCCCTATACGCTCGGTCTGATCGACTCGATACCCGTCCTGGATCAAGAC
>MGNS01000062.1:0-373 GCA_001795165.1 Chloroflexi bacterium RBG_16_57_11 | reverse complement strand
TTCCTGGGGTTGTCTGTGATTTGATCAACCTGCCGGTCTGGTGTAAATTTGCCCCGCGCTGTAAAGCCCGCCTCGAACACAACCTGACGATTTGCACTGAGCGCGAGCCTAACCTGATCGAGGCCAGCCCCAACCACAAAGTGCGCTGTTGGCTTTACGAAGATCCCGACCGATTGATCTCTCACAGCCAGGACGACCCCCAAGTTCCTATCTGAAACAGGATGATTTGTACTTCTCATGCGGAGCGCCATATGATGGGATCATCACAGGGCAACACCAATCACCTGACTACAGGCTCAAACGTGGGTGAATACCTGGTTGAGGTTAGTGACCTGGTAAAGTATTTCCCGGTGCGCAGCGGAATCATGCAACG
>MGNS01000061.1:11937-13171 GCA_001795165.1 Chloroflexi bacterium RBG_16_57_11 | reverse complement strand
TTCCGCTTCCATACCGGGCGGGGCTTCCTTGAGTTGGATATCGTCCGGGGGTTGGTTTCCAAGAACCTGATTGGTGGGCATTATTAAGATCCTCCTTGATGGTTGATTACACGCTTATGGTTGGGGCAATCCCCTCGACTGGGGATTCATTGCCTGCTCGGCCTGCCGGGTGTCCACAGCAGCCGGAAGGCGTACCGCCGGGTCGCCCAGGATGGCGTAGCTGCGCAGGTCGTTCGATACAGTCCACAATCCGGTCAGACCATGGGGAGCGACCTGTTTGCCGTTCCGGATATTCTCCATTTCGGCGGTCAAAGTGTTAGCAAGCTCTGCATAGCGCTGGCTGATGGGTTCGAAAGCCAGGCCGAGTGGCTCTCCGTCGAAGAGGCGGAACAGGCAGCTTTCGAAGGCCGCGGTTTGATAGTCGCTACTGTTCCACTGGAACGAATAGCCCCACAGGCGGTCCACCGGACCGACTACCGCCAGCGCCCCGCCGCCCGGTTGGCTGAGCATCCGGCGGGGCAGCTCCGCCACCAGGGGGCGGATCGAGACGGGGGTGCGCACTGCGAGCTCGCGCGGGGCGACCTCATCCGCCAGGGGGGCGCCAGCAGCGTAGCTGGCGTGAATGAAGGCGATCATGCCATGCAGGTCGGCGGATGGGGGCAGGTCGTCGCCGGCGAAGTAGAAATCCTGGAGAATGGCGCCCCGGCCGCGCCAGTCCTGTGGGCCGGGCCAATCCTGGCACAGCAGGGCGCCCTGGTGCCACTGCTGGCGGGTGATGCTGGCCGGGAAAGCCATGCCGTGGCCGGTGGCGAACAGCACCGCCGGGGTTTGGTCGCCGCCGAACAATTGAGAGAGCCGGGCCTTGGTGGCCTGCTGGTTCAAATCCATGCTCACTTGCCAATCCACCAGGCGAGAGCGCACCTCTTCTCCCAGAGGTCTTACCAGTGCCTCAGCGCTGAGCTGCGTGGCCGGGTCGCCGGGGATGGACACACCGAAGAACGCCGCCCGGCGCGGCTGCCGGATACCCCCGGTCTCTACCAGCACGATATTGCGGGCATAACGGGCGTACTCTTCATGAGAGTCGAAATGCAGGCGGCCTACGGCGTAATGCAATCCGAGATCAGCCTGGAAGTGGAACGGGATCTGTCTCGGGTTACCGACGATCAGCAAGTAATATGGCACCGGCTTAGGGTCCACCAGGTCCTGGCCGGCACCTTGCCGGGCAAGGAACGCG
>MGNS01000061.1:11541-11925 GCA_001795165.1 Chloroflexi bacterium RBG_16_57_11 | reverse complement strand
GTCTCATCCGGCCGGTAGCCATCCGGGCCGGCGAAGAGCCCGAAACGCTCCCCAGCCTGCCGGCGGCGCTGATCGATCAACGGCTGGAGGGCTTCCTGCAATTTTGGGTCGGCGTCCTGGGCGAATATCACGCCCCATCCAGCTTCATCCAGTCGGCGTAGGTCCATGATTCCCATGAATTTGTAGCCAGGCTGCCATTCCAGGTGTTGGCGGAGCTGCTCGCCCAGGTTATCGAGTGGCTGCGCTTCTTGAATGTAATTGAAGAAGTCTCGAATACTCACCGGCGACAGGTCGTAATCGCCGGTTTCGCCGTTGATCCCGTTGAAGTACAGCAGTTCATCAGGCGGCCCGGCCTGGACTTGTTGGGTGGCTGCCGCGGGTTGT
>MGNS01000061.1:9498-11481 GCA_001795165.1 Chloroflexi bacterium RBG_16_57_11 | reverse complement strand
CAACTGCTCCAGTAGCCTCACGGCACGTTGAACGGTGCCGGGATTGCTGGTAACCCGGCGAGCAGCCTGGTAAGCAGCCTGTGCTTCCTCGATCCGGCCCAGCCCCCCCAATGCTAGCGCTTTTGCATCCAGCGCCTGATAATATTCCGGCGTGGCGGCCAATAAGCCGTCGGCGGCGGTAATGGCGTCCGCGAACGCCTGGTTGGCAACGCTACTATCAAACTGAATGCGGGCAATCACGCCCAATAGAGCCAGCACGTTGTGGTGATTGGTGGGAGCGTTATATTGGCGGGCTTGTTCTGCCGCTGCTCGAGCAGCGGGCAGGTCCTTCGAGTAGAGTTGGGTGAGAGCCAGGGTGTGCCTCGCTTTGCTGCTCAGTTGGGTGTTTGTCAAATCGAGGCTTAATCTGACGCTGGCGTTGGCTGCCTGGATTGCCTGGTCAAGGTGGTTTTGGTCAATCGAGGCTTTGGCAAGGCTTACCAGAACTGCGCCTTCGCTATATTTTTGGAAATTCTTGCGGGCAACCTCCAGCGCCCTTTGATAGTATTTAACGGCCTGATTTACCTGGCCCAGCTCGGCGTGACAATCCCCCAAGCCGGTTGAGGCGTCCGTTTCCAACTTCTGATCGCCGACCTGGCGGGCAATCCTCAGCGACTGCTCGTAACTCTCGACCGCTTCGCGGGTCCGGCCAAGCTCGCGATAGCGGTCGCCCAGGTCGTTGAGATGACGCCCCTCCCATCCCCGGTCGCCAAGCTGGCGGGCAATCGCCAGAGCTTGCTCGGTCAGCTCGGTCGCCAGGCGAGCCTGGCCTAACTCGGCATGGCAGTTGGCCAGGGTGCCCAGAATGGTGGTTTCATCTACTTTATCTTCCACCTGGCGCGCCAAGGCCAGGCTTTGTTCATACCAGGTGATGGCCTTTTGAATTTGTCCACTGAAATAATAAGCCGCGGCGAGCGTATTCACATTTCGCCTATGCATGCTCCCCTGGCTGATCTTTCCCTGTAAGCGTTCATGTTGCTCGATCACGAAGGCGAAATTGCCCCAGCGCATGAGTACTTCGGTGTCGATCTGCGCCAGGACTTCGGCGGCCTCATCGTACGCGCCGGCGGCGTAACTCAGGTCGATCATCGCCAGGTATAGAGCCAGTTCATCCTGGCTCTTCCATTCTTTGACAGGCTTGGTCAATCGGCTGAAGTATTCAGCAGCGCGCAGCTGCAGGTCACGCAGGGATGGTCCCAGGGTGAGGCGCTGCAAGGCATAATCCCGAGTCGCCGGTTCGATTGAAAAGAGGCCATTTTCGTTGACGGCGGCCAGGCGCACATCGACCAGGCGGGAAAGTATGGGGGAGCTTTGCGTGTCAGGCAAGCCGGGTCGGAGCAGGTAATCCACTGCGGCGGGCGGCACCGGGCGGTCGAAGATGGCCAGCGCCTGGAGCGCCATTTGATCGGCGGGTTCGAGGCGGTCGTAGGCCTGTGCCAGACTCGCCTCCGGCACATTTTCCGACGGTTGCCCGGCTTCTTCGCCCCGGTCGGTCGCCGGCAGGAACAAGGCGCTATCCGGCAGTCTGGTTACCAGCACCGGGGACCACCAGTCTTGGGCAGATGAAATGCTGCGGCGGGCGACGGCAACGGCGTGATCAACCCGACCGTAATTACGGAGCTCCGAAAAGAAAACGGATAAGAAGCGTTCTCTACTGGCCACCGTGATACGATCCTGGATGTATAGGACGGCCGAAATCCCAGATTCAACCAGGAACACCGACACACCGATTGCTGTGCCGCTCTCCGCCTTAAAATCTGTGCTGGCTGGTTTGAGCAGCACAACCAACCGTGGCCATTCGAGATGTGACTGCACCATCATCAATTTGACAAGGTCGCCTGTGATTATGCGCTCGGTCCCTCCATCAGGTCTTTCCAGCAGGAAGTAGGACCGATCCTCGGTTCTATCCAGATGGCTGACCAGGTATAAAATATCGGCGCCTTT
>MGNS01000061.1:5893-9476 GCA_001795165.1 Chloroflexi bacterium RBG_16_57_11 | reverse complement strand
GTGTAGCCTGGCCAGGCCGATCGGGTTGGCTGGCCAACACTTCGACAGAGGCCACCCCCTCGAGCCAACGTAAAGCCATATCGGTTTCCATGGTGATATCCACCGGGCCGAATCCGAATCTTTCAAGGTCAGAAGGGTTTGAGATCACAACCAGGGCTCGCAAGCTGGAAATAGGCGGCGGCGGTTCGGTTTCGAACTCAATGGGCACGAAGCGTGAAAAAACGGTCTGCCCTTGGGGGAACAAAGCCTCTTTACCTGGCCCCGCCAATGTCTCCCAATACAGGTCGTGCAGATCGGAAGCCTCGCGCTCGATTCGCAGACGGACGCGCAGGGTGCGCTCTTGCGCCGCCGAAAGCGCTTGATTGTAGAATGACCGCAGGCTCACATCCGCAAACAGGCTGTCCTGGAGCCGCTGGCTATAGCCGCGCACATCTTCCACCGGCGTGCGCGTGCGAACCCGGTCGAAACTTGCCACGCTGGTCCGGACAAGGGGAGGCTCCCGAGAGTTGAAGACATCGATTTTCAGATCAACCCGGTATTCTTCCTCATTCAATACAAGACTGGCTTGGTTCACCTCTACCGGCGCGCGGGAAAGGCTGATTTCCAGGTCGCCGATGGGCGGCTGGCCCTCTGTCGATACGGGTGGCTGTTCTTCTGCAGCCGTAACTGGTAGATATCTGGCAAGCTCCTCCATCAGATAAGAACGGGCTTCTGATTCAGGGATCTTATCCGCCGCGGACAGCGCCTCCTTACCGACGGTCTCGCGCTGCTGGTCCGGCAGGTAGGGCATCAATCTAAGCAGTTCCTCCACCCGGGTACGCTCGTTTTCGATCCTCATTACCGCCCGCAGCATCCAGTCGATCGCCTCCGCCCGTTGCCATTCGGACAGATAGGGCAGCAGCTCGATCAGGGTCTCGACCCGGGCGCGCTCGTTGACGATTTCAAACGCCGCTTTGTAAGCCTGGTCAACCACCTCCCGGCGCTGCTCATACGGCAGGTCGTATTGCAGGGTGATCAGTTTTTCAACACGCGTACGCTCGGATTTTATTTTATGAACTGTAGACAGCACTTCGGGAAGCATGCGGCCGCGGGTCTCTTCCGACAGGTGCGGCAGCAGCATAATCCATGCCTCGAGGCGGGTTTGTGGATCATCGAAGTTGACCACCGTTTGCAGTGTTTCTTCTTCAAGCCTCTCTTTTTCGATCCCGGTTTGACTGTTGAGCAGAGCGATCAGCGCCTCCGTGCGGGAACGCGGGTCGCTAATCTCCTGCAACGCATCCAGGGCTGTTTCTTTTGCGACCTGTCTTTGGAAAGGCGGCAGAGCGGGGATCAGCGCGCTTATAGCCGGCACAAGGATGGTTCCATCCTTGATACCGAGCACTGCAGACAGCAGCTGATCCACCGAGTTTTCCGTGATAAACGGCGACAAAGCAACCAACGCCTGCGCTCGGATGCGTTCATCCTGTATCGATTGGAAAGTTTCCAGTGTTTCACGAACAAAGATGCCCTTTTCGCCCTCTGGCACGCGTGGAATCAGAGCGATCTGGATGCTTGCCCGGGAAGCTTCATCGGAAATGTCCTGTGCAATCGATCGCACTTCTCCCAGCAGTTCATCCGGGAGCTGCGGCACAAGCTTAATCAATGCCTCGGCGCGGGCTTGCTCATTGGTAATACCCCGCACGGCGGCGAGGTCGATGACATGCTCAGCGGGTGGTGGTGTGGGGGCTGGGGCTGTGGCGGCCTGTTCGAAAGCTTCACGCGTGGCCGGAGGACCGCCGAGCAGGTGCTCCAAAAGGGCCTGGGCGGACTGAGGGTCCGGCTCGAGATGGGCCAGTAGATACTGCGCCTCCTCCAGGTGCAGCTGGTAGGCTGAAAAGTCGCCCGCTTTCTGAGCTTTGACCATGTACTCCAGGCGCGAGGGCAGGCCTTCGGCCGCATCCTGGAGATAATCAATCTGTAATGAGCTTGGACCCAGCTCCTTGGCAGACAAGGCTAATTGCTTTGCCAGGGCGAAATTGCGCTGGCTGAGGGCCAGGCGCGCCTGGATGAGCAGAGTTTCTTGTTGGGCGTTGGCGGATTCCACCGGCAGGTCCTGCTCGAGCGGGGGCAGGGGCAGGTCTTCCAGGCCAGGAATAGAGAGCATGCCACCGGTGGTCGTCGCGGCGACGGTCTGCACCTGCTGGCTGGCGAGGGTCGCCTCCTGGGCGGTGGGCGCCTGGCCCTGGATCAGGTTGCGGCGCAGGCGGCCGTACTCCACCAGACCGGCATAACCCCGCAGCGGGTCGGCCAGGGTCTCAAGAATGGAGGCCAGGCGGAGCTGCTCGGCATAATCGTTCTTTTGGATGCTTTGGCCGAGCTCCCTGGCCAGTGACCTGGCAGCCTGTTCAGGATCCATATAGGCCAGAGCGTTCCAATCTTGGGCCTGGGCGACCGGCCGCCAGTAGGGATCGCTGCCTTCCAGCTCGGGGCGGACGTATTCGCGCACGAAGACCGCCAGGTCGAACAGGCGGCGCTCTCCAAAACAATCATCCTGGTACAGGGCGGCGAGCAATTCCTGGCGCACTCCGGAGGGCATCTCGAACAGGCTGCCGCCCACCCGCTGGCACAGTTTCGAAAGCAGCAGGTCGGCGGTGGCCACCCAGGGGATTTTCAAGGGAGTATTGCACTGGTCGCGCTGAAAATTCACCCACAGCATATTCAGCAGGTGCGGTGTGAGGCCGATGGGCAGGGCGGCATGGCAGGCAAACACCAGGTGGGGGCGGGGGAACTGGCGGCGAAAAGCATCGATCCTACGCAGCGGGTGTTCGCCGGGGGGCAGGCGAGAGATACGGCCCAGGAGATACGCGTACAGGTCCATCAGCGTTTGGCGATTTTAACCGTCAGGCGGCCGCGCAAAACGTCGATGGCGTCATCGAAGCCGCGGCGGTTGCATTCGAACATCGGCGCCAGGCGGTTGATCAGTCCGGCGGTGGTGCCCTCCCAGCGTGCCCGTGGCATCGGGTTGATCCAGGCCACCCGGCGCACCCCAGTTTGGAGCTGTTTTAGAAAATCAGCGGTCAGGTCGCGGCGCTCGCTGTTCAAGCCGCCGCGCGCTGCGCCGGCGTCACTGAAGATCAGCGCCACCGTGCGCTCGCGCGGTAGGCGGTCCAGGACTTTCTGGATCATGGACGGTTTGGAAAAAGCCTTATCCTGGAAGAGGTGCCCCTCCGGGTAGTTGCTGAAGTAAAACACGCCCGCCCTTCCCAGGCGGCCGCCTTTACGGGCGGTCTGAGCCAGAGTATCTCCCAGGTCCTCGAAAGGGATCATCGAGCCGCCCTGGTCGATCAGCAGCAGCAGCTCGGTCAGGTTGAGGCGCGGTGGCCGCATCACCGGCTCGATCAGGTGGCCGGAGTGACCAACCCGGTCAACCGTGGCCTCCACATCCAGCTCGGTGGCGGGGCCTTCGCGCGCCAGGCTGCGCAGGTAGCGCCAGGATTGCTTCAGCTGGCGCGGGGTGATGGGGAAGTAATCGCCGGAAAGGATGAAGCGGCGGCGGGGGAAAACCCCCAGCACCAGGGGCGGGCGCTCGGGCTCAGTAGCGGCC
>MGNS01000061.1:0-5845 GCA_001795165.1 Chloroflexi bacterium RBG_16_57_11 | reverse complement strand
GCCCTTCCGAGGGGGCAAGGCCACCTGCCTCAGGCTGGGCAGGCGGCTGGCCGGTTTCCTCGGGCTTGATTTCCAGCGCGGACGGGGGGAGCACAGGTGGAGGGCTAACCGGAGGGGGTCTTCCAATGGTGACTGTCTCGCCGGTCTCCTTTTCCTGCTCCCTGGCCAGGCGCTCGGCAGCCTGGCGAGCCTCCTGTTCTGCAATCAGGCGGCGGGCTTCTGCCTGGTCGTGGCGCCAGCGGTGAAACTGGTCATCGAAGAGCTGCACCTCCTGGTCGTCGTTACACCACAAGGCATGGCACAGCCATTTCAGGTCGTCATCCCCAGCCTGCCCAAAGCCGAGCTGCAGGGCGCGCAGGAAGGTGCGGTACTCGCCGATGCCCAGGGGCATGTCCAGGGCCTGCAAGCGCAGGAACAGGTCGAGCAGCGGCAACGGCTCGAGATCGGGATCGGGCAGCGGGGTGACATGGTCGCTCAAGGGTCAGGAGGCCTCTTTGTGCATCATCTGGCGAAAGCGTTCGAAGTCGTCGATATTTTTTAGCAGAACACCGGGATAGAGCAGGTCGGCCGCCAGCGCGCGCAATACTTTGTTCTTCGGGTAATGGCGCAAGACTTTGAGCCAGTCCAACAGCTCGCTGGTGCTGACTTTTTTGGTCGACTGGGCGTCTTCCATGTAACCACGCAGCTCCATAAATCGTTCGATCACCAGGTTCAGCAAGCCCTTCGGCGTGCCGGGGAGATGCGCATTGACGATCTTGACCAGATCATCCCGGTCAGGAAACTTAATGAAATGATAAATGCAGCGGCGCAGGAAAGCGTCCGGCAGATCTTTCTCGCGGTTGCTGGTGATTAAGACCAGCGGGCTGTGCTCGGCTTTGACCGTTTTGCCTTCCGCCTCTTCCAGCTCATCGATCTCGAAATATTTCTCGTCCAGCTCGAGCAGCAGGTCGTTCGGGAAGTCGATATCGGCCTTGTCGATCTCGTCGATCAGGACCACGCACGGCCGGCCGCTCTTGCGAAAAGCCTCGCCCAGCGGGCCGTAGTGGACATAGGTGCGGGGATCATCGGCCTTTTCCAGCTGCTCTTGGGTGAGCTTGCCCGCCCGGGCCAGTTCGGCGTCACGCAGGCGGGCGATGATATCGTAGGTGTACAGGCCATCACGCGCCCGGCTGGTGGATTTAACGTACCAGGCTTCGTAAAAATCTTCCCAGTCGTAGCCGCCGCGCTTGCCCAGCTCGTAGGCCACGGCGCGCGCCAGGCGGGTCTTACCGCTGCCTGGCTCGCCCTGGATCAACAGCGGGCGTTTCAGGCGCATGGCCAGCTCAACCGATCGCACCAGGTCGCCGGAGGGCAAGTATGGCTCCAGAGACCGGCCCAGTTGATTGAGCTCGCCCCGCGCAGGCTGGTATTGGGCTTCGCCGGTGTACTTGAACAGGTCATAATTCAGATCGTCATCCATTGGTTTTCTCCATCGTAGTAAAAACCATGCAACCACAAAAGCTCCCTGGCCACGCGCTCGGGGACGCCGGCATCGCTGTCATCCAGCAATTTCTGCACGCTTGTCACGCCTTCCAGGAGCTTAAGACCCAGGATTGTTTCTCCCTCGCCGTTGGCCCAATCTTCCAGGTGCTTGAGCTTGAAGCGAGATAAGCTTTCCAGGCGGATGGGATAGTATGCGGGCTGCGGGGGGGCCTCGCCGGGTGGGACGCAAGGCAGGTTCCACTGGCAGGTATCGCCCGAATAATCCACCAGGAAGGCTACCAGTTTGTAAGGGGATTTTTCGAGGCTTTTTTCCTGGCTCACCCGCTCGACCATCGGCTTCCAGACTTTTTCAATCAGATCGGAAAGCTGCCCCTCCTGGAGGCGCTGGATGTGCCGGAAGACCAGGGCGACATGCTGCGTGGCCAGCCGGGCCAAGATCACTTTAATCACTTCCTGAGGCGTCCGCTGGCCTAAAATCTTGAGCTGCTCGCCCAGGGAGATCCAAATGTTGAGCGCAGACATGGAGGTCGGCAGCTGTGTTTCGAAGTGGATATCGCAGGTTGGCTTCAGCCGGGTGGCGCTGATCTTGCTGATCCCACTAATAGTGCGCTTGAGCACCCAAAGCTGCCCAAACTCGAGCGGGCCGCAGATCAGAAAGGCCCCACAGGTTTGCTTTTGAACCATGAGATGCTTGATAACGGGACTGACCTGCTCGGTGTAATCAATCGAGAGCATGGTAGAGCAGAATTCCAGGCGGATCAGCTCATCGCGCCGGTAGCCCAGCTGCCACATCTGGTCGCGGATCTCCTGTGCCTGTTGGTTAAGCTCGTAGACCTGGGTGACATCGGCCAGGTAAGCCAGCTTGGTACGGAATTCTTTCAGCTTCTTACCCAGCTCAGGGATCTGTTGGGTAAGGCGGTCGAGCTCCTCTTGCTGTTCTGGGGATAATGACATGCCTGCCCTGAAATTATGCGCCTGGATCAAGCGTGCCCGGTTAAGGCGCGCCTGATCCTGCCGTTATGGATGCATCGATCTGTTCTGCCAGGCTGCGGATCTCAGCCCGGCAGTGTTCGAGCTGCATTTCGAGCTGAAAGCGCCGTCCGAAATCGGCGGCCATGGCCCTTTTACGGCGCAGCTCTTTTAGAAGAATGAGCTTTTGCTGCAAAGTGGCGGTCAGCTCGGATGAGGAGGTTTGGGCGTTCATCCGTTGACGCTCATGCGTTTAAGCGCCCATCAATCGTGTTGACCTCATCTTTCAACCGGTCAATCTCCAGCTCTTCTTGTAAGTACTGCTTCTCAAGCTGGAACTTGACGGCCGTACCGGCCTCGATAGCTTTGGCGGTGCCCAATTTCTTCAATTTTTCCAGGCGGATCATCAACTCAGCCTGAGCGGCGTCGAGCTCGGCGGAAAGGATCATCCTTTCAGTGAAGCTAAGCGGCTTGGGTTTCTCCACGGCCAGCCCGGAGGTATCAATCGAGGGGAAGCCTTCTGCCTCCCCTTTAAACCCACCACCGAGGGCGTAGCAGACTGGGAAATTGGTCAGGCCACGGGCACTGTATAAAAACGGATGCTGTTTATCTCCGGTCAGCGTGGGGACACGATCGAAGATGTAATCCAGCAGGCGCAGGATTGGCACCTGGCCCTGGCGGGTAGCTCCACCTTTGCCGTCCATGGCTTCGAGCAGGGCGGTGGTAAAGAAGCTGTTTTTGGCGTCGAAGCCGGAAAGCTCATCGGCGTGGGAGGAGGCCATGATCACCTGGCCGCTGCCCAGGCTGAGCGCGTCCAGGTCGGGCGGCAGGGGGTAGCTTGTCAGCTCTTCGTCCTTGGTGCCGGGAATGGCTCCGGCATGGCAGCAGTCGAGCAGGACGAGTAGCTTTTGGACCTGCAGCTCTGTGATTTTGGCGGCGAATTCTTTGCCGGAAAAGCCAGTCTTTGGGCGGTCCTGTGGGTCGTAACCCAGCGGGACCAGGGTATACCCTTTCAGCTCGCCATCCACTTTGATGGCGCGCCCGTGTCCGGAATAGTAAACGACCGCGGTCGCCTCCATCTTATTCTTCACCTGGCCGATTAGCCAGTTCAGGCCTTCCACAATGCCCTGGCGATTTGG
This sequence comes from Chloroflexi bacterium RBG_16_57_11, assembly GCA_001795165.1. Lineage (GTDB taxonomy): Bacteria > Chloroflexota > Anaerolineae > Anaerolineales > UBA4823 > RBG-16-57-11. Next base: position 2,255 of record MGNS01000061.1, on the reverse strand, counting down.
GGGATATTGGCCGCCGTCGATGACCAGGCGGACCTGGCCGGGAGGATAACCGGCGCGCCCGGTATCGGTTAGGACCTGGTATAGATCGTTGACATCTTTGACCGTGATGGGTAAATCACCGCCGACGCCAATCAGAAGAGCATACCCGCTGGAAAATCCTTGCGCCATTTCCGCTCCTTGGGTGAGAAGGTATCGACGAAGCAGAGCTGGATATGTGAGGCTGCGTGACTCAGGATGTGCACTCAGGATGGTTGACTCGTTTTGAATTTACACCCTGTGTACACAGATTATAGAATTTAATGAGATAAAAGTCAACCATTTGATCTAATTTCCGTACTAATTCCGGAAGCAGTGAGAAAAACGTCCCTGCCAGGAGGCAGGGACGCGGGAATTCAAACCACAGCAGCCAAAACGACCGGCTTTACGGGGTCACGGTCAGCGTGTCGGCGTATATGTTGGCGTTGCGGTTTCCGGTATTTCCTGAGGCCGGTCCGGGCGCCGGATCCAGGTCGCAAGGCGTTACATCCCGGTTATCAGCCCATGAGACGTGCACCGTGTGCGTGCCTCCAGCCTCGATGGCGTCCAGCTCGATATAGTCGCCGTGGAAGGCCACTGTGCCCCCACCGAACAACAAGCAGTTGGGGTTATGTGAGACGTCCGAGACCCGCTCGTTGGCGCTGAAGGCCGGGAAGGTCGCCGGTGTTGTGTAGGCATAGAAAACGTCCAGCGCCTCATTGCCGGGGGTGGTGCTGTTACGTGCATCATACCAGGCCACGTGCAGGACGCCATCGGCGATATCAATGGTTGGAAAAACCTGATGCCGGGCGCCGGGGTCCTCGTTGACCTGGACGGCAGAACCCCATGTCACCCCGCCATCGGTTGAGCGTTGGACGAAGATGTCGTAGTCGCCGCCTGTGAAGTTCTGGTATGCCACATATACGGTGTCCGGGTTGGTGTCGTCCACCGAGATGAAGGCGAAGGTCGGCGTGCGGAAGGCAAGGCCGGGCGCCTGGGGATCAGAGATCGATGCGATCAGCACCGGCTGGCTCCAATGCTTTCCGCAGTCAGTCGATTTGACGACACCGATGCTGCTTCCTCCTTGCGCGCCACGCTGGAAGGCAGCATATGCGATATAGATCGTCCCATTGGGGGCGACCGCAATGTCAGCCCCCTGGTTCATCGGTGTGCCATCCGCGCCCCCGGTGGAGATGCCCTTGGATTGGCCAAACGTAACGCCGCCATCGGTAGAGGTGTTGAACTTGATCGGTGAATTACCAAACGCGCCATGGAAGCTGGTATAGGCCACGTAGACGTTCCCGGCGCACTGGCTGGCCGATGCTGAGTTCAGGTCGATCTCCATCCATTCTTTGTCGGTGAAGTCTCCGGCAAAGCCGATAACACCGGGCACTGCAAAGCCTACCGCGCCGCGATCCACCACCGTCGTGCCGGCGTAGGTGAAGTTAGGCGGGTTGGCCGCCGAGTTGGGCGTGCTTGTCCCACCGGGGGTGCCTGGCGTGAAGTTGTACTTCGCCACGTACACCAGGGTATCCACCGGGCGGTCCGGCTGGTCGAAGTTGCGGTTGAAACCGATCCCCGCGGCATACAGGTTCCCCTGGCGGTCGAAGCGCACCACCGGGTCGCCCGAGGCGTCCAGGCCTAATAGAGGCGAGGCCAGCCCGGCCGGCGAGGTATCCGAGGGAAAGCCGGGCACAAAGGTTTCGAACCAGGTTGTGCCGCCGTCATCCGAGACGGAGAAACCGAACCACACATCGGCGGTGACTGGCACCATGCGGTAGTCATTGGCGCCTGTCGCCACAATATCCGTATCTGCAGGGCTGATCGCTATGGTCGTCTCGTTCTGCTGGCGATTTCGTGAGTCAAAGCTCGGGTTGGGCACGCCGCCATCCACATTGTTGTTATCGTGGGTAACTTTCACATCCACGCCGTCTACGACGGCAGCCAGGGCGACGCTGAAGACGATCAGCGTCAGCGCCAGGGTTGTTACGAGGACCTTTATCAGGTTGGGTTTGGGGGTACTCATCGCATTGTGCTCCTTACGTCACAATCGTAAAATCGGTGAGAAGAACTGCGCAGCTTGCCTGGGCATCTGACGGGCAGGTTGCCTCAGCAAGCTGCCTATGCAGGATGCTCGGGAAATTAGCCTCAGCAAAACACTATGCGGATCATGTCATAGGCGCCTCCAAAGATAAGATAAGGATTTAGCTATCGAGTTGATCGGTGCAGGCTATGATGAA
>MGNS01000060.1:3283-9161 GCA_001795165.1 Chloroflexi bacterium RBG_16_57_11 | reverse complement strand
AGCCACCCTACGAGATCTCCGGCGGTCAGAAACAACGCGTGGCGTTAGCGGCTGTGCTGGCGATGACCCCCGAAGTGCTGATCCTGGACGAGCCGACCTCGATGCTCGACCCGGTGAGCCGCAAGCGAGTATTCGACGTATTGGCCAAGCTCAAACAAAGCAAGAACACAGTAATCGTCATCGAGCACAGCCTGGAGAACCTGATCCCGCTGGCTGACCGCATGCTGCTGCTCTCACAAGGCGAATTGCTGCTGGACGCCGAGACGCGAGCTTTCTTCCAGCACATGGACTTGCTGCTGGAGAAGGGCATCTCTCCGCCCGGAGCGATGCGCTTCTTCCACGAGATGGCGAAAACAGGACGCTACGCCGGTGAGCTCCCGTTGAGCGTGGACGAGTCGCTGGCGAAGCTGGAAACGCTCGTGGCATCCAGGCGTACAGCAAATGGGGAGATGGCATGAGCAACCAGAATCAATTCCTTCAGGTGATTAATCTTAACTATAGCTATCCTGATGGCACTCAGGCGCTGAAGGAGATCAATCTCGACATCAAAGAGGGCGAGTTCCTGGCTTTCATCGGACAGAACGGCTCAGGCAAGACCACTCTGTCCAAGTGTCTGAACGGTCTGTTCAAGCCGACCAGCGGCGATGTCATTGTGGACGGGCTGAATTCCAGAACCACGCCGATCGTGCAAATGGTGCGGCGGGTAGGCTATGTCTTTCAGAACCCTGACCACCAGCTTTTTAATAGCAATTGCTGGGATGAGATCGCTTATGGACCGCGCAACATCCAATTGCCAGGTGACCAGGTGAGAGAGCGCGTGGAGGAAGCGGCCAAGGTGGTTGGGCTGCCGAAGGAGTACTTTACCGAGCATCCATTCTTCTTGTCGAAAGGGCTGCGGCAGAGAGTTGCCATCGCCTCGATCCTGGCGTTGCGCCCGAAGCTGATTATCGTGGATGAGCCAACCACTGGTCAGGACGCCCGCCAATCGTTCGAGATCATGGATTTCCTGCGAGATTTGAACGAGCACCATGGGCATATTATCATCATCATCACCCACGATATGCCGATCGTGGCGCAGTACGCCCGGCGTGTGATTGCTATGGGTCAGGGGTGCATCCTGGCCGATGGTCCCACCAGCCAGGTCTTCACCCGCGCCGATCTGCTGAAGCAAACTTTTCTGGAGCCGCCGCAGATCACCCAGCTGGCGCAGTGTGCGGTGGACATGGGCTTCGACCCCGGGACGCTCACGATTGAGGGGATGCTTGCACAATACGATAAATTAGGGTAAATTTGCCTTACCCGTTCGCCATACGATACACCAGCCATAGCGGGGTCCGGAACTCGGTAACCTACACATGGCTTTAGCCAGTTGTGTAAGATGCGCTGTAAAATAGGTATAATCGAGAAGCGCGGATCAACAAAACCTCGGCGTTTAAACGAGCATCGGATATCTATGGGATCATATGGATGAAAATCACCTTCGCGAGCTATTAAGCCGGGTCAGGGATGGCCAGACCGACATCGACCAGGCGCTTGAGGCCTTGCAGAAGCTGCCCTTCATCGACCTGGGTTATGCAAAAATCGACTCCCATCGCACGTTACGCAACAGCTTCCCCGAGGTGGTATATTGTGAAGGCAAGCGTCTTGAGCACATCCTTGGCATCTTACAGCGCCTGACCCAAGGCGCCGGTCCGGTGCTGGCAACGCGCGCTTCGCCAGAGGTGTACCGGGCCGTGCAAGCCGCCGTACCTGGCATACGCTATGAAGAACTGGCTCGAGTGATGGTTTACGAGCCACAGCCGCTGCCCAAGCGGAAGGGCACTATCCTGGTGGTCAGCGCGGGGACCTCCGATCTGCCGGTCGCCGAAGAAGCGGTGATTACCGCGGAGGTGATGGGCAACCGGGTGGAGCGCCTGTACGACGTTGGCGTTGCCGGTTTGCATCGTTTATTAGCCCATATCCAGGGCATTCAGACCGCCACCGTGCTGATTGTGGTCGCCGGGATGGAAGGCGCTTTGCCCAGCGTGGTGGGTGGCCTGGTAAAGCGGCCGGTGATCGCCGTGCCAACCAGCATTGGCTATGGGGCCAGCTTTGGCGGCCTGGCGGCGCTGCTGGGGATGCTCAATTCCTGCGCATCCGGCGTCACCGTGGTCAACATCGATAACGGCTTTGGCGCCGGCTTCGCTGCCAGCCTGATGAACCAACTGCATGAAGAAGGCGATCTTTCCTGTTTCCCGGTATGAAAGGTTGACGCTTATGTCGGTATCGAATTCGGACCTTGACACAAAATATCAGCACTTGCTGCAAAATCTGGCGGAGCTGGAGAGCGCCGTGATTGCCCTTTCTGGTGGTGTGGACAGCGCCCTGCTGGCATATGCGGCGCACCAGGCGCTGGGCGAGCGAGCCATCGCCATGACCGCCGACTCGCCATCCTTGCCGCGGCGGGAGCTGGCGGAGGCCAGGCGGCTGGCGCAGAAGATTGGCATTCGTCACATCGTGTTTAATAGCCACGAAATGGAAAATCCGCGCTACACCGCAAACCCATTGGAGCGCTGCTATTTCTGCAAAGTGGAGACCTTCACCGAGATCGAGCGGATGGCTCAGGAGCAGGGCTATAAGGCGATCTGCTACGGCGAAAACCTGGATGACAACAGCGACTTTCGTCCCGGATCCAATGCTGCCAGAGAGTTCGGCGTGTGCTCGCCGCTGAAAGAGGCCAGACTGGGCAAGCAGGAAATTCGCCAGCTGGCGCAGCGCTTCGACCTGCCGGTGTGGGATAAACCGGCCTCGGCCTGCCTGTCTTCGCGCTTTCCCTACGGCGCGGAGATCACGATAGAAAAGCTATCTCAGGTGGAAGAGGCTGAGGATTACTTGTGGGAGCTGGGTTTTCAACAATATCGCGTCCGCCATCACGATACGATTGCCCGGATCGAAATCGCCGAGGATGAAATGGGCGACTTGCTAAAGCACGCGCAAAGCATTGTGGAGCGCTTTCGCCAGCTCGGCTTTAAGTACATCGCGCTTGACCTGGCAGGATACCGGCGCGGTAGCCTGAACGAACCTGCCATTTCCACGGGTTTGATCCCGTTCGCTGTAATCGATCAAAAGCTATGAAAATTGCTTATTTCGACTGCTTCGCAGGGATCAGTGGCGATATGACCCTGGGGGCGTTGATCGACCTGGGCGTCGACGCACAATGGCTGGCAGGTGAGTTGCGCAAGCTGCCTGTGGAAGGCTACCGGCTGGAAACCCGGAAGGTGAAAAAAAGCGGCATCCAGGCAGTACAGTTTAGCGTAATCCTGGAGCATGACGCCGGTTCGCGCCTGGCCGACTCGGAATACATCGAGATTGACCAACCGGAGGAAAGCCCTCCCGCCAAGCCTGCTGAGGCCCATACTCACGATCCCGGAGAAAGCCACCGCAGCCTGAACGAGATCCTGGAGCTGATTCAAAACAGCCAGCTTTCAGATCGTGTAAAGAACACGGCGAGGCGCATCTTTACCCGGCTTGGCCAGGCTGAGAGCCAGGTACACGGCATACCAGTGGGGCAGGTACATTTCCACGAAGTGGGTGGTGTGGACGCCATCATCGATGTGGTCGGATCGGCGATCGCCCTGGAGCAATTGGAGATCGAGGCGATCTACGCTTCCCCGCTGCACCTCGGGTCAGGATTTGTACACAGCCAACACGGCCTGCTGCCCGTCCCCGCGCCGGCGACTGCCCGGTTGATCACCGGCGTCCCGGCATACACCAGCGAGACGCACGGCGAGCTGGTCACACCCACCGGGGCAGCGATTCTCACCAGCCTTGCCAGCGGTTACGGCCCGATGCCGCTCATGAGCGTCCAGGCGGTGGGCTACGGAGCCGGCCGGCGGGAGCGGGACTTTCCCAACACGCTGCGGATTTTCCTGGGCGAAGCCTTGAGCGAGTCTTCCAAGCAGAACCAATCCGACGCTGCTCTGTCCGTTAGCCAGAGGCGCGACCCGCATCCTGAACAACACCAGTACCCGGTTGGACCGGCCGGTTATCATGAAAGCCCGGCTGTAGTGCTCGAAACTGCCATCGATGACATGGAGCCAGAGCTCTTCGAAGCCTTGACGGATAAGCTTTCGACAGCCGGCGCGTTGGACGTGCTTTTGATCCCGGTGCAGATGAAGAAGAACCGGCCCGGCTTGATGCTGCATGTGCTGGCCTACCCGTCATCCCTGGATGACCTGCTGCAGATCATCTTCACCGAGTCGACCTCGATCGGCGTGCGCACATATGAGGTGACCAAGCGCATGCTGCAACGCGAGATTACCATGGTGCAAACACCCTACGGACCAATTCATGTAAAGGTAGCCAGGCTGGGCGCCAGGATCGTCAACATCAAGCCGGAATACGAAGATTGCCGGGACCTGGCCCGCAGGCTGGATATCCCATTGAAAGACGTCCTGGCAGCAGCTCGCCAGGCTGCCTGGCAAACCCTCAAGGAATCTCCTGTCCCCTTGGATGTTTCTTAGGGTTCAGGAGCGATCTGGATTCGAGCCGTCGGGATTGTTAACTCGATCCAAATGTGAGTCAATGGAAGGTGATGGATGCGCGATATTCTCCAAGACCTTGATCGCTGGTTCGAAGAAGATAAAACCGTCGCCCTGGCCACAGTAATCCAGACTTGGGGCTCGTCACCCCGCCGGGTTGGGGCCAAGATGGCGGTCACAGCAGCAGGCGAGATCGCCGGGTCGGTGAGCGGCGGGTGTGTGGAGGGGGCAGTCGCCGAAACCGCTTTAATGGTGCTGAAAACCGGCCAGCCACAATTATTGCACTTTGGCGTCTCCGACGAAACCGCCTGGGAGGTGGGGCTGGCCTGCGGCGGGCAGATCGATGTGTTCGTCAACCTTCTCGACAGGATAGTCTACCGGGCAACGTACGAGGCGATTGCACATGAAGACGCCTTCGCCATTGCCACCCAACTAAAAGGACCCCAGCCGACAATCGGAAAAAGCCTGATCGTACGCCCGGATGGGAGTTATGAAGGTAAATTGGATTCCGAGTATTTATCACCTACCCTCCATGCGGCGCTCGAGGCGCTTCAGGCAGGCCGCTCGGGAAGGGTGGAAATCCCGCAGGCGGAAGTCTTCTGCGAAGTCTATCTTCCCCCGCCCAGCCTGGTGATGATCGGCGGGGTGCATATCGCCATCGCCCTGGCAACGCTGGCCAGGACCCTGGGCTACCGCACGATCGTGATCGACCCGCGCCGCGCCTTTGGCAGCCATGAGCGCTTCCCACACGCCGACCAGTTGATCCAGGCCTGGCCGGATGAAGCCTTGGCCCAGATCGAGATCACCCCCCGCACCGCCATCGCCATGTTAACCCATGATCCTAAGCTGGACGACCCGGGGTTGCAAGCCGCCTTGCCCAGCGCTGCATTTTATGTCGGGGCCTTGGGCAGCCAGAAGACGCAAGCCGCCCGTCGGGAGCGGCTGCTGGCAGCTGGCCTTGATCCGGCGCTTTTGTCGCGTCTTCACGGACCGATCGGCCTGAATATTGGCGCTCAAACTCCGGAAGAGATTGCCCTGTCCATCCTCGCCGAAGTCGTTGCAGCAAGCCATGATTAATTCTTTTTGGAGACGTCCAAATGCTTGAACCGACCATCGACAAAGCGTATCTCACCCAAACGCTCAGCGACCTGGTTTCGATCAACTCGATCAACTCCTCTCTGGTGCCCGACGGGCCAGGAGAAGCTCAGATTGGCGCCTATCTGGCCGAAGCGATGCAGGCGTTAGATCTGGCGGTGAGCGTGGATGAAGTCGCCCCAGGACGTGTAAACGTGATTGGCCGGCGGGCTGGACGGGGCGGTGGTCGCACCATGATGTGGAACGCTCATATGGACACCGTT
>MGNS01000060.1:380-3274 GCA_001795165.1 Chloroflexi bacterium RBG_16_57_11 | reverse complement strand
TGGACACCGTTGGTTTCAACGGCATGCAGCAACCTTTTACCCCTACGATCAGAGAAGGCAGGCTCTACGGGCGAGGCAGCCAGGATATGAAAGGCAGCCTGGCAGCCATGCTGGCAGCGGTCAAAGCCCTCAACCAGGCCAAGGTCGAGCTGAATGGAGATATCCTTCTCACCGCGGTGGCCGATGAAGAATATGCCAGCCTGGGCACCGATCATCTGGTGCAACATTACCACGCCGAGGCGGCAATCGTCACCGAACCAACCGGTATGCAGCTGGCCCTGGCGCACCGCGGGTTCGCAAGTTTCGAGGTCGAGACGATCGGCCGGGCAGCGCATGGCAGCCGCTACCAGGATGGGATCGACGCGATCCTGTTGATGGGGCGTTTCCTGAGCGGGCTGGACGCGCTCGAGCAGGAATTGTTAGGCCGCCCACCGCACCCACTGGTTGGCCCGCCTTCAATTCACGCCTCCTTGATCAACGGCGGTACAGAGATGAGCACTTACCCAGCCAGTTGTGTGCTGATGATCGAACGGCGCAACATCCCGGGGGAGACGGTCGAGCAAGCCGAAGGTGAGCTGCGGGCGATCCTGGAGCGTTGCGCCCAGGCTGATCCGCGTTTTCGCGCTGAGCTCAAGACGCTGATCCATCGCCCGCCTTTTGTGGTGGAAGCCGAGGCTGAGATCGTGCAGGCGGTTACCAAAACCATGACAGCACGCTTTGGCCATCCGCCGGTGAGGGTTGGCGCACCTTTTTGGACCGACGCAGCCATCCTGGCCCAGGCAGGCATCCCATCCGTGGTGGTTGGTCCCACCGGCCAGGGATTGCACTCCGCCGAGGAATGGGTCGATCTGCAATCGTGCGCCGAATTTGCAGAGGTTCTGACTCACACTGCCATACGCTTCTGCGCCCAGGGAGAGGTCGAATGATCGAAGCAGAAAATCTGGCTTTGCAATACGCACGTGACAACGCAGCGCGTTTTCTGGAGGACCTGAAAGCGCTGTGCGCCATCCCATCGATTTCGTCCATCCCGGCGCACGCTGGCGAGGTCCATCGAGCCGCCGAGTGGGTTGCCGAGGCCTTGCGTCAGGCGGGGCTGGAGCAGGTGAGGCTGTTGCCCACCGAGGGACATCCGGTCCTCTACGGGGAATGGCTGCATGCCGGGCCATCACAACCGACGATCCTGTTTTACGGCCACTACGACGTCCAACCAGCGCTCGATCTGGAAGCCTGGGAAAGCCCGCCTTTCGAGCCGCGAGTGCGCGGCGAGGACCTGGTGGGCCGTGGCGCATCGGATATGAAAGGCCAGACTCTGGCAGAGATTGACGCTATCGCCTCCTGGTTGCGTGGTACGACAAGCCTGCCGTTGAATGTCAAATTCCTGGTCGAAGGCGAGGAAGAGATCGGCTCGCGCCACCTGCGTAAATTTATCCAAAGTCATGCGGAGCTATTGGCCTGTGATGCGGCGTTTAACGGCGATGCCGGTATGGTCACGCCGGAATTGCCTTCGATCACCTACGGGTTGCGCGGTGGTCTGCGCGTCGAGGTTACCGTCAGCGGGCCAACACACGACGTGCATTCGGGGACTTTCGGCGGCACTTTACACAACCCGGCACAGGCGCTTATTGAGCTGATTGCCGGGATGCACGATGCGCACGGCCGGGTGACGCTGCCCGGCTTTTATGACCGGGTGCGCCAGCTGGAAGCTGACGAGCGCGCCTCGCTGGCGCTCCTGCCCATGGATGAAAAGTTTTTTCTCTCGCAGAGCGGCGCTCCAGCGCTGTGGGGAGAGCCAGAATACACACCTCTTGAGCGCACCACCGCTCGCCCCACCCTGGAGGTGCTCAGTTTCCACGCCGGCCTGGCGGGCGAAGGGGTGCTGAACATCGTCCCGGCCCAGGCAAAGGCGGCCCTGTCCATGCGGCTGGTGCCCGACCAGGAACCGGAGGCAAGCTATCAGTCATTAATCAATTATCTCCAGACCCAAGCACCCTCAACCGTGCATTGGGAAGCCCACCGCTTAAATAATGGCGGGCGTGCCAGCTTGCTCGATCGCCACACTCCATTGGTGAAAGCACTCGACCAAGCGCTCGAAGAGACATGGGGAGTTCACCCCGCCTATATTCGCATCGGTGGCGGAATTCCAGTTGTGGCGCAATTACAGGAGGAATTGGGAATACCTTCCATCCTGACTGGTTTCGGGCTCCCAGATGATCATATCCACGGCCCAAACGAGAAGCTGCATTTGCCTACCTGGCATAAGGGGATCGAAGCCATCATCCGTTTCCTGAAACGGGCCAGCCAGGTCTGAAATTGGGAGCACGCTGAGAAAAGCCATGTTCGATGTAATCGCCCTGGACGCCGACGATACGCTGTGGGATAACGAGTATCTGTACAGCGAAGCCAAGAAAAAATTTGTCTTTTTGTTATCCGAATGCCAGCCGCCGGAGGAATGCGCCCGGCGTCTGGATCAGATAGAGTTGGAGAACGTCCATCATTATGGTTACGGCATCAAGAGCTTTATATTATCGATGATCCAGGCGGCGCTGGAATTATCCGAAGGACAGGTCGCAGCCGAAAATATCGCTGCAATCCTGGGCTTTGCCCGGGAGATGCTCTCGGCGGAGGTGCGCGTAATCGATGGCGTAGGCGAGACTTTGGCCTCATTATCCCAGAGCCACCCGCTGATGCTGATTACCAAAGGTGATCCTTCGGAGCAATTGCGTAAGATTGAAGATTCCGGATTGGGTGTATTTTTCCGCTGGGTGGAAGTCGTGGCGGACAAATCCCCCGCCGTTTATCGCGCGATCCTGGAGCGCTATAACATACCCCCAAGGCGCTTCCTGATGGTTGGCAATTCATTACGTTCGGATATCTTACCGGTCCTGGAGATTGGG
>MGNS01000060.1:0-308 GCA_001795165.1 Chloroflexi bacterium RBG_16_57_11 | reverse complement strand
ACCCTGCCGGATTTACGCCAACTTCCGGGTTACGTGCAAGGCTTACACTAAGATCACTGGCTGGCGCTGGTCTTTGGCACCGCTTGCCAGTTCACCTGGTGATTCCCACAATCATCGACCTGGATATTCATGACGCCGGTAAAGAGCGAGCTGGTTTTAAAGGTGCCATTCATGACGACAGAGAACTCATCACCAGTATAATTCATAGAAAAACCGCTCTCGTCGATTGGGGCGCTCACTTCTAAGCGGACATTGAGCTCGCACTCACCACGCCCTACCCACAGGATCCCAAAATTGTCAACATTCGC
>MGNS01000059.1:18635-19771 GCA_001795165.1 Chloroflexi bacterium RBG_16_57_11 | reverse complement strand
GGACCTGCAATCCGAGATACGTTGCTTTGGTTTGCGCTGCTGTTCTTTTTTGCCATCTGTGGCTATGCGCTGTGGGGCAGCTGGTGGGCGATCCTGCCGTTTACCCTTTATGGATTAATCTATGCATCTTCATCAGATTCACGCTGGCATGAGTCAAGCCACGGGACGGCTTTCAAAACAGATTGGATGAACAACCTTCTTTATGAAATCGCCTCGTTCATGGTGTTGCGCGAATCGGTTGTCTGGCGCTGGAGCCACACCCGCCACCACAGCGACACGATCATCGTTGGGCTTGATCCGGAGATTGTCGTTCAGCGCCCGGCTAATCTGCCTAAATTGATCTCGAATTTTTTCAACATCATGGCTCTGCGGGGTTATATTCTCGGCGTATTCCGGCACCTGACCGGCAAGATTTCACCTGATGAGCGCACCTTTATCCCCGAGTCTGAGCGAGGAAAATTAATCATCCGCGCATGGATTTACCTGTTTATCTATGCCAGCATCATCGGACTGGCAATTTCCACCCGCAGCATCTTACCACTGATGTTCATCGGGCTGCCGAGCTTTTATGGCGCCTGGCTGATGGTTGTCTACGGGTACACCCAACACGCCGGATTGGCGGAGAATGTTCTCGATCACCGCTTGAACACCCGCACGGTTTATATGAACCCGATCAATCGTTATCTGTATTGGAATATGGGTTACCATCTCGAACACCATATGTTCCCATTGGTTCCATATCACGCCTTACCCAGACTTCACGAACTGATCAAGGAAGATTCGCCGCCTCCCTACAACGGCCTGATCGAAACTTATCGAGAAATTATCCCCACCGTGCTTCGCCAGGCGAAGGATCCTACGTATTATGTAAAACGCCGATTGCCACCGCCAGCCTCACCACCAGTGGAAGCGGAAACAGCCCGATTGATCAAGACTCAGGATCGGCTGGTGGTAGATGGATGGATCGAGGTCTGCGACAGCCATTTATTACACAAAGCGGATGTCATCCGCTTTGATGATCGCCATGCCACCTACGCCATTTATCGCACGGCTGACGACCGACTGTTCGCTACCGATGGAATTTGCACCCACGGCAACGCCCACCTGGCTGACGGCATGGTGACTGGCACGCTGGT
>MGNS01000059.1:2990-18560 GCA_001795165.1 Chloroflexi bacterium RBG_16_57_11 | reverse complement strand
TGTACAGGAAAGGCAGGGCAAGCTCTGGCTTGACCTAAATTCAGCCGGCGGCCTGGGAGTTACCTCCCCGCCGGTCTCCTATATCTTCCGCGTGATGAGCAATGAGAACATCGCCACTTTCATCAAAGAGCTGGTGCTAAAGCTCGACCCTGAGTCGCCTGAGCTAATCTACCAGCCCGGCGAATATTTGCAATTCGATATACCGACTTATCCATCCGGTTCACTACGCCAGGTAGAGGTAATAACTCCATATAAAGTGCTCTGGGAAAAGCAGCGCATCTTCGACATTCAGACGGGCAATGACATGCCCTGCCGGAGAAATTATTCACTTGCCTCCAATCCAGCCAAAGACCGGGAATTCCGCTTCAATGTGCGCCTTGCTACCCCACCAAGCGATGTGATCTGCGCTGCTGGGGTTGGATCATCCTATGTTTTTACCCTGAAACCGGGCAATCAAGTGACCGCGATTGGGCCTTTCGGAGATTTTCATATCCGGGAAAGCGAGCGCGAGATGGTGTACCTGGGCGGCGGAGCCGGCATGGCGCCCCTGCGTTCGCACCTTTCATACCTGCTGGAGACACAGCAGTCTTCACACAAGATCAGCTACTGGTATGGCGCCCGCTCGAAGATGGAGCTATTCTACCAGGATTATTTCGAGGAATTGGCTCGCGAGCATGAAAATTTCAGCTTCCATATGGCCTTGTCCGAACCGCTTCCAGATGATAAATGGGATGCGTCCACAGGATTTATCCATCAGGTGCTACGGAGCGAATATCTTGACCGGCACCCGGATCCGAAGCAGATCGATTATTACCTTTGCGGTCCACCGGTGATGATCCTGGCAGCAACGGCAATGCTCCGGGAGCTCGAGGTTGATCCGGCACAGATATTTTTTGACGAGTTTTAATCCAACGATTATCCACCAGCTACATAAGCCCAAGAGGTCGTAGCCCACCAGGCTGTTGGATATTTCATTATAAAAGCATGTTAAGTCAAGACGAATGCCCTATTGAAACGTGCCAGAAATTACCCTATAATCCTATTGCCAGAAAATCGCCGCAAATTGAATGATCCTGGCTGGGAACCGAAAACGGCATCGAACAGTCTATGCATTACAACCATCTGTTCTGTCTAAGGAGGAGAAGATGAAAACCCGGCTTGTGTTCTCACTGTTTTTACTATTCATTCTGGTCCTCACCGCGTGCGCGTCAGCCGCGCAGAAAGCCCCACAACAAGCGGAAGCGCCTGCTGAACCTGCAATGGCTGAAGCCCCCGTAGTGGAGCAGGTCGTCGAAGTTCAAGAAGCTCCTGCTGCCGTAGAGGCAGGTGTCGCCCCAGAATCCGAGGCACCGAAGCCCCAGGAGGCAAGTCTGCCACAGCTTCTCCAGCCATCTACACGCATGATCATCAAAGACGGGCTGATGGACCTGCTGGTGGCTGACACCGAGGTGGCGCTGGAGCGTGTCATCCAGCTTGCCGCCGATCAGGGTGGCTATATCGTCAGCTCACGGGTCTGGATGGACCGCGATTACAAGAACGCTGAATTGCGGATGGGCGTACCCTCCATAACCTTTGAAGACACAATGAACAAGTTGCGACGTATCGGCGTCGAGGTGCTCAACGAACAAGCCTCCGGACAAGACGTCAGCGCAGAATACAACGATTTACAATCGCAACTGGTCAATCTGGAAGCTACTGCCGCTCGGGTCCGGGATTTTCTGGACCAGGCCAAAACAGTGGAGGAATCACTGCGAATCAATGCCACTTTATCCGATTTGGAAGGGCAGATCGAGCAGGTCAAGGGCCAGATGAAATTCTATGAAGACCGATCTGCATATTCCACCATTACCGTAACGCTAAGCCCACAGATGCCTACCCCCACGCCGACCCTGACTCCGACGGTCACTCCTACGCCTACTCCAACCCCAAGTTGGAACCCCGGCAAGACGGTAGCGTCGGCGTCAAAAGTCATGGTCGACTTATTGAAAGGTCTGATCGACCTGACAATATGGGCGGCCTTCCTGCTGTGGCCTTTCGTACTTGTAGCCTTGATTGCTTGGGTGATCTACCGGCGTATACGGCGTAAACCTGCCTCGCCACCGCCCCCACCCCCTCCGCCTAGCCCGGAAAGCGGGTAAAATCCAAATAGCGGCAGGCTAACAACCGGTTTATTAATCGCGAGGGACGGTATTTTTCCGCCCCTCCACAATATTGGTATACCAAAAATTGGAGAACATATGGTCGCATCGACGAGCCCAAATTCCAACGCTCGAACCATCGCCACCCTGGGTGGCGGCTGTTTCTGGTGCCTGGAAGCGATCTATCTCGAGCTTAAAGGTGTGGAGAAAGTCGAATCCGGCTATTCTGGCGGTCAGGTTGATCATCCTTCTTACCAGGCGGTGTGCACTGGCATTACCGGTCACGCCGAAGTCGTACAGGTCACGTTTGCCCCCCAGGTCATCAGCTATCGGGATTTGCTCCAGGTGTTTTTCACCATCCACGACCCTACCACGCTCAACCGGCAGGGAGCGGATGTGGGCACGCAGTACCGGTCGGTGATCTTCTACCACGATGAGGAGCAAAGAGCCATCGCAGAAGAGGTGATTGCCGAGGTCAAGGACAGTAAAATTTGGAATGCCCCGCTCATCACCCAGCTACAGCCCTTCCGCGGCTTTTTCAACGCTGAGGAATACCATCAAAATTATTTCCAGCGTAATCCTTACCAGGGTTACTGCCAGGTGATCATCGCGCCAAAGGTAGCTAAATTCCGCAAGATGTATCTGGAGCGATTAAAGTCATACGGATAATTCAGAATCATTTTTCAACGTATCAGCCACTGGTCTGGAGGGTCTGCTTCCATCTGGTAATATCGTATCTCCATCCAGGATTGCTTGAGATAGTTGGGAGGAAATTTCCTCCACATTATTGGAATCTGCCCTGCTCAAACTGACACCGCTCAAATTTGCTCCACGGAAGTCTGAGCCGCGCAAGTTTGCACCTCGCAGGTTAGCTCCACGCAGGTTGGCTGAGTTCAGGTTGGCTCCGCTCAAATCAGTGTTGCTCAGGTCAGCCATGCGCAAGTCAGCCCTGCGCAAATCGCAACCTCGGAGCACCGCTGTGCTCAGGTTGGCTCCACTAAGGTCGGCGCCGTAAAGATCGGCCTCACGCAGGTTTGCCCGGCGAAGATCCGCTCTTCGCAGCATGGCCGCGGCCAATTGAGATCCACCCAGGTTCACCCGGAATAGATTGGCGTCATCCAGGTCGGCTCCTTTCAAATTCGCCCCACTAAGATTCGCTCCACTCAAGTTAGCTTTAAAAAGGTTGACCGAGTGTAAATCAAGAAAAGCCATGTTTAATTCGCTAAGATCAAGCCCCGACAGCCGTAAGGAACCGTTACTTGCCATCAATGCGAGAATTAGCTCTTTTCGGGTAATTTCGGCCATCATTTCCCTCCTGGAGTTGCACACCTTCATCTGATACGCACCGGAATTGCCATCGTCCGGTTGAATCAGCACAACTGGGTCCAACAAGAAATTTGCTCTTGATTAAATTATAGATATTATACCTGGATTATGGAAATATGGCTGCATTTTTATCACTGGCCAGGTGTGAATACCGGCAGTGGTGGGGAGCTGAAATGCCACCGCCCAGCGGCTCACCGGCGACCCGGTTTACGTGGACGGTGGCACGGGTACGATGGAATTATTTATCAACCGAAACAGACAAACTCAATCGAAGGTCTACGTTCACTAATGTATATAGGGCTTGAGCACATCCCGGACCAGATAAAAACCGCGTTTGACGATCTCCTCATCACCTTCGAAGGCGCGGTCCTCGTGCTCGATGCTGATGACGTAATCGTAACGCGCGGCTGTGAGCGCTGCGAAGAATTTCTTCCAGTCCATATCGCCCAGGCCGGGCAGACGCGGCACCTGCCAGCCCATACCTTGCGAAAGGACACCATGATTATATAATCCCTCCCTGTCAATGTGTAAATCCTTTGCGTGGACATGGAAGATCTTGCTGGCGAATTCAAGTACCACTCGCTCATAATCTATCATCTGCAAAACCAGGTGGGACGGGTCAAGGTTCAGGCCGAAGTTGTCTTCGGGGATGATTTCCCACATTTTCCGCCAGATCGCCGGGGTGCTGGCAAGGTTGTCGCCACCGGGCCACTCATCGTACGAAAAGATCATCGGGCAGTTCTCAATGGCGATCTTGACACCGCACTCCCCGGCAAACTTGACGATCGGCGGCCAGATTTTACTGTAATCCTCAAGGTTCTGGGGGACGGTTTTATTTTTGTCTTTACCGACAAAAGTACCAACCACCTGTACTTCGAGCATGGCAGCAGCTTCGATCACCTTCTTCAAATGACCGATCACCCTTTCACGGTGACCAGCATCTGGATGGAGGGGGTTGGGATAATATGCCAACGAGGAGATGGTCAGTCCATAGCCATCCAACATTTTACGGATTTCAGTAGCTTTTGATCGATCGAACATCGTCATGTCGATGTGCGTAACACCTGCATAACGGCGATCGGCTTTTTCGAGCGGCCAGCAAGCAATTTCGATGGCCTGGAAACCGCTCTCCGCGCCCCATCTGGCGACCTGTTCGAGGGTGTTGTCTGGCAGGGCAGCAGTAAAAAATCCGAGTTTCATATAGTATCTCCTCGTCTACTCGATCTTGATCCATTTGCCTTCTTTGGCGCTGCGTTCGATGGCCTCGCACACTACCATCTCGTAATGCCCATCAGCGAAGGTCGGAAAATCGGGCTTTTTGTTCATATCGCCCGCGAAGATGTAGTCGTAGACTTTCTTGTAAAGCTGCTTGAAGGTGTCGGGGAAGCCCTCGGTATGCCCGCCTGGATAAGAGGCTGTAAGCTTCGCCTCAGGTGAAAGCAGTGCCGGATCCTTCATCACGATCTGGTTGGGATTGGGGCGATTTCCAATCCATAATTCGTTGGGGCGCTCGCCATCCCAGGCCAGGGATGATTTTGAGCCATTGATTTCAAAGAACAACCGGTTCTTGCGCCCAGAACAGATTTGTGCGACTGTCACGACACCGCGCACGCCGTTTTCGTAATGCAACAGGATGGTGGCATAGTCTTCGGTGGAAATTGGCTGCTCCACATAATCGGTCGGCTGGAGCAGCTTGCCGGTGAAAGTCTCCAGCGGTTTGGAGGGTTTCATGCGGATGGTATGAAATGTCTTGAAATCGGCATAAACCTCTTCGATGCGCAGACCAGTAACAAAAGTCATCAAGTCGAGCCAATGGGAGCCAATATCGCCAACCGCACGCAGGCTGCCTCCCAGGTTGGTCTCCAATCGCCAGTTCCAGTCGGTCTTATAAAGCAGCCAGTCCTGTAAATACGAGCCCTGCAGGATGAACAAATCGCCGATCTCGCCGCTCTGCACAAGGCTACGTGCATGCTGGACCATCGGGTACATGCGGATGTTAAAATTGACCGCGTTGACCTTGCCGGTCTTTGCCGCAAGTTGAACCAATTCCGCCGATTCGCTGGTGGTCATCGCCAGCGGTTTCTCACAAACGACATGTTTATCCGCCAGGAGGGCAGCTCTGGCATGGGGATGGTGCAACAGGTTGGGTGTCGCCAGGTGTATTACGTCTATTTCAGGATCTGCCAGCATCATTTCGAATGAATCATAGGCACGCGGTATACCCAGCTCAACCGCCTTCTCCTGGGCAGCTTGCGCGGTGCTTTCGGCTAAGCCCAACACCTGAATCCCGTTCCGCCGCAATCCTTCCACATGAGCCGGACCGATAAAACCCGTACCGGCCACGCCAACGCCAATGGTACTTTTGGTCAGTTGTTTGGCCATTTAATAATCTCCACTCGAGTCAGTTAGGTCTTTGGTTCTGCTGGTTGCTGATGGAATGGCTGCCTGGCTGCGCCTCTCGTAGTCGTCAAGGATTGCGGCCGTAGCGGTCGCGCCGCATCGGGTGACGCCGGCATCGATAACTGCCAGCAAAGCATCCAACGTCCGGACGCCGCCGGCAGCCTTGACCTGCACCTGGTCGCTGACATGCGCCCGCATCAAGCGCAAATCCTCCAGTGTGGCGCCACTCGGAGCGAATCCAGTGGAGGTCTTGATCCAGTCCGCACCGGCGGCCTCGCTCAGATGGCAGGCCATGATTTTTTGCTCATCATTAAGGTATGCGTTCTCGAATATGACTTTGACCTTCACGCCCCTGGCATGCGCCGCATCGCACACCGCCCGGATATCCGCGCCAACCAGATCGGACTGCCCGGAGCGTAGCTGGCTGATATTGAGCACCATATCCAGCTCTTCTGCCCCATCATCCATCGCTGCCTGGGCTTCGGCTACCTTGATCGCGGTGAGATTGCTGCCATGCGGAAATCCAACCACTGAAGCGACTTTCACGTCCGAGCCCTTGAGCAACTCAACAGCCAGGCGGACATAACACGGTTTGACGCATACCGTGGCTGTGTGATATCTTGCGGCCAGGCGACAGCCGTCGATCACTTCATGTTCGGTCAGCTCTGGACGAAGCAAGGAGTGGTCGATGACCTTGGCTAGCTGGGCATAAGTGATCGTTTTACTGTTCAGCGCGGTCATTGGATATTTATCCATAAATCAATTGGTTTCTTCACCTGCGGTGGGTTGTATGGCCATACAATTTTTCGGCCTTCGCCTGCCGATTGGTATGCAGCGTACATGATCTTAAGGACTTCGCGACCGTCTTCACCGGTCTCCATGCAGGTTTCCTTTCCCAACACACTATTTACGAAATGCTGCATTTCCTGGGGAAAGCCATAGTTCCAGATTTCCTCAAACATCGTGAAAGTATAGCCGCGTGTCACTCCCGCCTTTTCGACCGCATACCCGTAACCTTCCTCGCTAAAGGTAAGCAGCGAGCTGCCGCGTAACAAGTCCGCACGGGTGTGGCCTTTCTTGCCATAAACCTCACAGCGGTCATCCACACCCCCGCCCTTGGCCCAGCTATTTTCGATCATGGCCACCTTGTCACCTTGGTACTCGATGATCGCGTAGGAATGATCCTCACCTTTTGTACGTCCTTGATGGATATAGGTGCCCATGAATGCGGTCACGCTCTTGACCTTGGGCTTATCCAAGACCCAGCGGGTATATTCGATCGAATGGCAGCCCATATCGAGCATCACCCCGCCGCCCGAGCGATTGACATCCCAAAACCAGGGCATATGTGGTCCGGGGTGCTCCTCAGATTGCTTGGCCAGAAACGGCTCGCCGATCGCGCCTTCATCGATCAGCGTCTTTACCCGCACATATTTGGGAGCAAATAAAAGCTCCTCTGCATACATCAATAGCACACCGGCTTTTCGGCAGGCATCGATCATCTGGTCAGCTTCTTCGAGCGTCACGCATAGTGGTTTCTCGATGATGACATGCTTTCCTGCTTTGGCAGCCTCTAAGACCACCTGGCAATGCAGATCGTTTGGGATGCCAATGTCAACGATGTCGATTTCCTTATCTTCCAACAACCGGCGGTAATCGTTATATGCGCTTGGAATTCCACGTTCGGCGGCGAAGTGCGAGGCGTTATTTGGACTGGATACCGCCACCACCTCCGCATCTCTAACCCAATCCTTGAAGGCGGCGTAGTGGATATCACCCACAAAACCGGTTCCGACGATACCAACTTTCAGAGTTTTTGCCATATAATCCTCCTGTTTAAAGTAATCGCTCCCATCACAGGTCCAGCCACCCCATCCACGCCGCTGCTCAAAGCCGTCCCCCCTACCACAACCGCGGTGATCGAATTTAGCGTCAAGGCTGCGCCGATCTCAGCGTTACCGGAGCCACTCAACATGGTGATCGCAATACCCGATAATGCCGCCATCAACCCAGAGATTATGTAAGTGCTGCACTAAACTGATGTTACCGGAACCGCGGTCTCGTAAGCGGCCTGGGCTTTGCCTCCTATTAATGGATGATTTTCTCCCAGGCTGGATCGTTTTATTTGATCTAACGATTGGATTATAGTGGAACATTCAGCGGGCGTCAATTCAAGCACTTCGGAAATCTTGCTAATCGTCAATGGTAAAATATCATTTCATTAATATAATCAGGTTAAAAAACAATCATCGATAGTTGAGAAATCGAAATGAAATCCTTTCGTAAAGAACTCTGGTTCAATATCCCTGGCCGGCGCGCCTTCATCAACATCACCTCCCAGGTAGAGGTCTGTCTGCGCGAGAGCGGCATCCATGAAGGTCTGGTTTTAGTAAACGCCATGCACATTACTGCATCGGTGTTCATCAATGATGACGAATCCGGTTTGCACCAGGATTATGATCGCTGGCTGGAAAGCCTGGCTCCTCATGCGCCAGTCGGCCAGTATATGCACAACCGAACTGGGGAGGATAACGCCGACGCTCACCTCAAGCGGCAGGTGATGGGCCGCGAGGTGGTGGTGGCCGTGACGAACGGCCGGCTGGATTTCGGCCCCTGGGAGCAGATCTTCTATGGCGAGTTCGACGGCGGCAGGCGAAAACGTGTGCTGGTCAAGATCATTGGCGAGTGACAAACACTCCCCATGAAAAAAATGCGGGCAGAGGCATTCTCGATGTCTCCGCTCGCATTTTTAATAGATCCGACACGCGATTAGCGTTTAATCATCGGCAGGAAAACCATACCATCGAAGGTGATGTATGGATATAAATACCTCCGCTCTCTTATCGGCAGGGGAGTATTCTGTGGGTACCTCATCCGAAGCCCCCTCAAATGGAGACCCATATCGTGGGGTACATACACAACGACGGTCCCTTCGGCGCTGTTCCCACATGCATCTACCGCCCGATAAGTGATGGCATAGACCCGACCATCCCCAAGTCCTGATCGCTCCGCCCGCAGCATGAAAGTCGTGTCGTCCACGATGACCAGGTCCTCGGTCGTATTCCCATCACCCTTGCCATTATCCGCCTCGCTGGAGGTAACAGAGACCAGCGACCAGGATGGATCAGGGTCGGCGTTGTCTGAAGCCTCAACGGTTGTAGTCACGGTAACATATTTGTGATTGGGCGGCCAGAGGACATCCGGATCGGCGGTCAGAGTGAGTTCGGGTGGCGTGGCATCGACGCACAGCATGGCCGCTTGTGGCTCATGATCGCTGGCCTGATCGGCAAACTCAGCGTTGACGTGCACGACGTCGTATTCGAACGGACGCGCAAAGGTTGGATTACTCACCAGGATATGATCCAGGTCCTCTGAATTGCCATCAAACACATACGTGTAGCGCTCAGCGACTGGTAATGTCTCGATCAGATTATTGAGGATCGTGCCAATCAAAGTCTGGATTGGGTTTGAGAAATGGAAGTCGTTCAAGTCGCCCAAGACGATCACGTTCGCGTTCGGGTCGGCCACCAGGAGCGAGTCCGCAAAATCGTGCACTACTTGCGCTTGCAGCATACGCTGCACCTCGCTCAGCAGGACTGGCGGTTGGAAACGACCGAAGAGAGGATTATCGCCGCCCTTGGAGTTGAAATGATTGGCGACCACGAACACTTTATCGCCTTTGAAGGTGAATTCGCCTGCCAAAGGTTTTCGGCTGTCAAAAAACGCCAGGTTGGCAGGATCGATTCGACCAGGACTGAAGGTCAATTGAGTATCACTTCCAGTTCCGGATACAGCTGTCGAGTTGGTAGAAAGCCCTCCGGGTCGGTCGACAAACGCCAGGCCACGATCGGTGCGGAATAAGAAGCCCTGGCGGATGTTGCCGCCTGGAGCTCCGCCATCCTGGTCATCAACCGGGTTGATTTGCCGGTATTGATAGGTCGGGCCACCCATCGCCTGGATGGCCGCGATCAGCATATCCCAGGTCGTGTTGGCATCCACAACAGTGTCGTTGGTTGCACCATTGTTATCCTGGATCTCCTCGATGGCGACCAAATCCGGGGAATTCAGGTTATTCACAATCAAACCCGCCAGCTCGTTAAATTTTTCCGGCGGATCTGTTGGGGCCAGGTTTTCCACGTTGAATGTACCAACGTGCAACTGGTATACCGGCGGTGTCCCTGAGATCTCTTGCGCCAGACCGCCTGGGACCGCTACCGGCAGTTGTGTAACCAACAGCTTGAAATTGCCGAAGCTGTAGTCCATCACGCCAACAACCGGTAATGTGAAATGATCGCCGACATTAACCATGGGTATCGGCTGGAGGATCACGTCATCGAGGATGATCCTTTGAGAGTTAAAGTTATCCGGTTGGATAATGATCCCGCCACGTCCAGTGCGAAGGCTGGGCGCGATATTCGCCCCATCATCGGCCAATACCGGTATCTCGCCAAAGCTGTTGGTCGGGCCAACTACCACGGGGTTATTAACCTGAACGAACATCCCTTCCAGGCTTTCGTAGAAGTCGATCCCATCCTCATCCGGATCGAAAACCCCACTCAGCTCAACATCGCCTGTCGCATCATTCTCGATGCTGAGGTTGGGTGGCACACGGCCCCCGGCGCCAATCACCGTGGCAGCCGGTAAAGGATTACCGCTGGAAACCACGGTCACCACCAGACCTGGGTTACCTAACTCGGTCGTGGTCAGGTTTGCAGAGCTGGAACCACCAGGGCGGAATTCGAGCACCGTGCCTACAACCTCGACAAGATCTCCCACCAGGACGGACGGCGCCGATGAAGTGAAGACAAAAATGCCTTCGGAAGTGGCAACGTCTGAATCCGGAACCGGGTCTTGCATAAAAAAGCCGTTACTTCTCAGTGCAGTCACGATCCCCTGGGTAGTCACAAAGTCAGCTAACATGGGTGAAAGATGGGCTGCACCCTGGATCGTGTGAATGGGCACCAGAGGAGGCTTTACAACCAGATTGATGGTTGTTGCAGCCGACCGGCCTTGGGCATCTAAAATCGTGATGGGCAAGTTCTTTACACCCGGAAGGGTGGCCGGAGAGACCGTGACCTGGAATGAGAAAGTGTTATCGCCGGCGGTAACGTCGCCATTGGTGGCATCATCATAGAACACTTGCGCAGCCAGCCCACCGATCGTGCTCAGATCACCGTTAACTTCAAGGCCAGTGCTGGCCGGGTCGGTGCCAGGCGTGATAACAACGGTGAGCAATGTGACCTCGCCAGCGAAGACCGCCGCCGGAGTTGCAGAACCGGTTCCAAGTGGATCAGAATCAGGCGCATAAGATGATTTGGCCAAGGCATTTTGGGAATTTGCTGGCAGCCAGGAAATGCATAAAATCATCGCCAGAAATGTGTAAATGTATTTCTGTAGGCAACGGGGACCTTTCATCATAACCTCCGAACAGTCTTTGTGGTTATTTCACCGAAATGGATGAATCAAGGCGGAGAAAGCTCACGCCACACAACTGACTATTCTATGTTCACCTCCTCGGCTATCTGGTTTTTTTATGCTATTCTACGAATGGATTTCGTAGACAGATCACTGGGGGAAAGTAGCTGTTACTACGACGGTGAGGTTCCACCCATAAATTAATTCTAGATAATTTAAGGCAATAATTCAAGGATTAATTTCCCATAAAAAAGGGGGAAATTTGTACTACTTTATCCTGGTTGTTGGAATAAATACTGGGCAAGAATAAAAAGATGGCGGAGCTGATACCGCCATCCAGTGGGAACACAGATGTGAGCGAAATTTCTTTCCTATAACTCAGAATTTTAAGCCAGGTAAATCGTAGCTCTTTCCAGAAATCTAGCCGAGCTGCTCCACCAGATAGGTCTGGATGCCCATCTGCTCGATTTGTGTCAATTGGGCTTCAAGCCAATCCAAATGCACCTCTTCATCCTTGAGGATACTCTCCAACAGCTCCCGGCTGCCGTTATCGCTCAACTCAACCGCAAGACGAATGCCAGCATTATAAGCCGCAACAGCTTCAGTTTCTGCCCTCAAATCATTGCGGTGCTGGGCGGACACGTCGGCGCCAATGCGAATTTGTTTTAGATTACTTACGATCGGTGTGCCTTCCAGGAAGATCACCCGTCCGATCAAGCTTTCGGCGTGTTTCATCTCCTGGATAGCTCTCTTCTCTGCCGCCTCATGCAGCTTTTCGTAACCCCAATTGGCGCACATTTCCGAATGAACCATATATTGGTTAATGGCTGTGAGCTCATCGGAGAGCAGTTCGTTTAATAGTGCGATTACTTTTTCGTTGCCTTTCATGTGTATTCCACCTTTCTTTGGGCTAATTTTCACGCTTTATACCATTTTACCACTCACGCAACCGGAAGGATGCAAATACGTATAGAGTATAAAAAAGGCACCGCTTGATGCACTCCCTTTGGCCTTGCGCAGGGAGCAGCGGGATGTGGAATTGTGACAAAATCAGGATAAAAATCATTTGAATAACATCCAAATACCTATTACACTTAACCCAGGACGATTACCGTAGGTAGTTTTTGCTCGATTGCGTCAATTTCTTCAGGCTACCAAAAGAGAGGCTCCGATGAAAATTATTTTCTATATTGTAGCGGGAATCTTGATCTTCTTTGGCGTGCTGTTCATCTGGGGGGCTTTCGACCCAAGCGCTCCAGACGGCTGGATCATCGTAGGTGTGATCAGTGTGGCGATTGGCCTGGGGTTGATCTGGCTGGCAACTCGCCTGAAACGATCCGTTGCCGGCGATACCAACGTTACTGTTAAGGTAGATTTACCTTCCAATGTCAGCATGGACACATTCAAATGCCAGTCCTGCGGCGGAGCTCTGACTCCAGAAAATGTCAAAATGGTGGCTGGGGCTCCGGTGGTCACCTGTCCCTACTGCAACACCAGTTATCAGCTCAAAGAAGAACCCAAATGGTAAAGCATATAGCTTAGATGGTAGTGAGTTGTAACACCACCCACGACCCAAAAAAGTCATATAAAATCATGGAGGCGAAAATGAAAAGAGCACGCTGGGTTGGTTTGGTGCTCATACTGCTTCTTGCACTATTCCCGACCAGCGCCCTGGCGCTGGACTACCTCTTCTCCCTGGACGAGCTGCAAGTGAACGTGTACGTGAATGAGGACAGCACGGCGTCGATTGCCTATACGTTCGTCTTCACCAATGCGCCCGGTGCATCCCCGATCGACTATATCGACGTCGGAATGCCCAACAGCAGCTTTTCAACCTCGGGAATCACCGCACAGGCTAACGGCACCTCAGTGCCCGTCTCGCGCTCCGATTACCAGGGGGCCGGCAGCGGGTTTGCTATCGTCATGGGCTCAAAAGCCATTCGTCCTGGGCAAACCGGTACGGTGACCGTCTACGTGCCCGATGCCGGATCCTGGCTGCGAACGGATTCTAAAGACTCTAATTACGCCAGCTTCGAATTCTCACCCACCTGGTTCGGCAAGGAGTTCATGCAGGGCACCACGAACATGAGCATTACCTTCCACTTGCCGCCAGGCATAAAGCCGGAAGAGCCGCGTTGGCACGGCGCCCCTTCCGGTTTTCCGGTTGAGCCAATGACCGGTATCGATGAACAGGGACGCATCACCTACACCTGGAGCAACCAGCAGGCTGAAGGCTACCGGCAGTATGACTTTGGCGCTTCATTCCCCGTCCAGTACGTCCCCGCCGGGACGGTCACTCAACCTACCTTTACGGAGACGACCGGCATCAACCCGGACGACCTGTTCGGTTTTATGTGCTGTTTCGGCGTGATAGCGATCATTTTTGGTAGCGGCGTGCTTTCCACATTGTCCGCCAAAAGGCGTAAGATGCAATACCTGCCACCAAAGATCGCCATCGAAGGCTTGGGTATCAAGCGCGGCTTGACCGCGGTAGAAGCCGCTGTGTTGATGGAGCAACCGTTGGATAAA
The DNA here is from genome assembly GCA_001795165.1 of Chloroflexi bacterium RBG_16_57_11. Classification (GTDB taxonomy): domain Bacteria; phylum Chloroflexota; class Anaerolineae; order Anaerolineales; family UBA4823; genus RBG-16-57-11. Next base: position 4,752 of record MGNS01000059.1, on the reverse strand, counting down.
GTGCTGACGATGATCCTGTTTGGCGTTATCAAGAAGAGCGCTGCATCGGTTGTCAAACAGGATCCGCTGGAAATCCGCGCTACCGACCCTTTACCGGAAGGGTTGAATGACTACGAGAAAGAGTTCCTTAGGGCCTTCGAGAGCAGTCCTGCCGGGCGTAAAAAAGCGCTTCAAGAAATGATGATCAACATGGTTAAGAGCCTTTCAACCAAGATGAAAGGCTTCAGCCGAAACGAGACCGTGGCCTATTACAAGGATATCATGGAGCGCGCTTGGGGTCAGGTGGAAGCCGCTCAAACCCCGGAAGTCAAGAGCGAGGCTTTCGATAAATATTTAGAGTGGACTATGCTGGACAAGGATTACGACGGCCGCACCCGCCGGGTGTTCACCGGACCGGTTTTCGTCCCCACCTGGTGGGGACATTACGACCCGACTTTCAGGCCATCAACCAGTGCGCCAAGGCCATCGACGGTCAGCATGCCTTCAAGCGGCAGCTCAGGCGGCGGGAGCTTCTCCCTGCCAACACTACCTGGTTCAGCCTTCGCCGCTTCCATGGTACAAGGCGTGCAGAACTTCTCCAGCGGCGTAGTGGGTAACGTATCAGATTTCACCAGTTCAATCACAAACCGCACTAACCCGCCGCCACCTCCGAGCCGTTCGAGCAGCTCGGGCCGGAGTGGCGGCGGCTGCGCCTGTGCCTGCGCATGCGCCGGTTGCGCTTGTGCCTGTGCGGGAGGCGGGCGTTGATTTTGTCACAGGTGAAATGCACTGGCGATCATCGTTCAAGCGAAAGTGCATGGCACCCCTTACGGACACCAGTTATGGTAATAAAATGACCAACTTCCTGCTTAAGCTAAGCGGCAAATTGCTCAAAATGCCCGAAATGCAAGAGGCGACGGCTTTCCCACAGTTGCTTCATTATGAACGCCGTGCCGAGCATGAGCGCGCTCGCTTACACCTGCGGATTGATGCCGATGGCAGCGGGCAGTTGTTGGTCAACGCCAGCCGGGTGGTCCATCTAAACCCCACCGCCGCCTACATGACACACCTTGTCCTGGAGAAAACCCCGGAAGAACAAGCGTTGAAGGCAATATGCCGGCGCTATCGTGTTTCCAGGCAGCAAGCCACTAGAGACTATGCGCAAATAAGTGCTCAGATCGATGAGCTGGCTCGGCCGGATGGCGCCTGCGCCTTGCACGAGCTCGACCTGGAAGTAATTGCCCCTTTCTCTGCACGTCCATCCGCCCCCTATCGTCTGGACCTGGCTCTCACCTACCGCTGCAACAATGATTGTGCGCACTGCTACAACGCCCGCCCGCGCGATTTCAGCGAGCTGGATACTCAACACTGGAAAACGATGATCGACCGCGCCTGGCAGATCGGCATCCCACATATCGTATTTACCGGCGGTGAGCCGACCTTACGCGCCGATCTACCCGAATTGGTCGCCTACGCTGAGAACAAAGGTCAGATAACTGGCCTGAACACCAATGGCCGCCGCTTGAGCGACCCAAACTACATCCAGCAATTGGTTCAGGCCGGTCTTGATCATGTACAAATCACACTCGAGTCCCATGAGGCTGCGATCCACGACCAAATGGTGGGCGCTCGTGGCGCGTGGAAACAAACCGTTGCCGGCCTACAGAACGCACTCGATACTCCGTTGTTCGTGATGACCAACACCACGATGCTACGTTGGAACGCGCCCACGATGAGCGAGACACTCGACTTCTTGGGAAGGTTGGGCGTCCCCACCATCGGC
>MGNS01000059.1:983-2975 GCA_001795165.1 Chloroflexi bacterium RBG_16_57_11 | reverse complement strand
TTATCCGGAAGAGGCGCTACCGTGAACAGCGGCTTAGAAGAGACCGAGCTGGCGCCGCTGCTGGAGCTTGCCCGCCAATCTACCGTGAACTATAACCAGCGCCTGATCTGGTATACACCCACCCAATACTGTAACTTTGATCCTATGACCCTAGAACTTGGCGTCAAAGGCTGTACTGCTGCGCTTTACAATATGTGCGTTGAGCCGGATGGCGCAGTGTTACCCTGCCAATCTTACTATCAGCCCCTTGGCAACCTGCTTTCCGATCCCTGGGAGGCTATTTGGAACCATGAGCTTGCCGTCCGCCTGCGTGAGCGAAAACTGGTGATGGAAAAATGCTATACCTGCGCCCTGCTCGCCGAATGTGGTGGCGGATGCCCTTTATCCCACCAGTCAAACCGTGAATCGAGGTTCTTATGACCGCAATTCTCAACCCCTTTCGACGCATGTTCTCCCCCATTCACCCCATACCAGCAGGGCTGTATCACTACCAATCACCACCCGATGATCCGCGCAATTATCGCCTCCACTTGCGCATGGAGCCTCACGGCAGCGGCGTGCTGATCGTTAACGCCGCCACTGTCCTGCACCTGAACCAAACCGCGGCAGAATATGCCTATTATTTTGTCTTGAACACCCCGGTCGATAAAGCTGCCCGTCAGGTGGCGAGGCGTTACCAGGTTAGCCAGGAGCAAGCTCGCCAGGATTATATCGACCTGGTCGACCGAATCCAGACCCTCGTAGATACCCCCGACCTGGACCCAGTGACCTATCTGGACTTCGAGAGGCAAAAACCCTTCTCAGGAGAAATTTCAGCGCCTTACCGGCTCGACTGCGCCCTGACCTACCGCCTGCCGGCCGGCGATGCGCCTGATTCCGCCCCAATCGAGCGAGTAGGACGCGAGCTGAGCGCAGACGAGTGGAAAGCAATCCTGGATAAGGCCTGGTCAGCGGGTATCCCGCACATCGTCTTCACCGGCGGCGAGGCGACCCTGCGTGATGATTTGCCCGAGCTGATCGTTCACGCCGAGGAGTTAGGCCAGGTGAGTGGCCTGCTCAGCGACGGCCTGCGCCTGGCGGATGAAGTGTATCTAGGACGTTTACTGAACGCCGGGCTGGACCACCTTATGATTGTATTGCAGCCGGAGAATGAGCAATCCTGGCAAGCGGTTGGCAATGCGATGGTAGAAGACTTGTCCGTGGCAGTCCATCTGACCCTTATTCCGGATATCCAGGCTCAGGCCAAGAGCATCCTGGAACGTCTGGCGGGGATGGGCGTCCGCCGCATCTCACTCAGCGCCTCCGATCCGGCGCTTGACCAGGCGCTTACCGCCTTCCGCGAGGTTGCCGCTGTGTTGCAGATGGACCTGGTATGGAACCTGCCCGTACCCTATTCGAAGCGACACCCGGTAGCCTTGGAGGCCGGAGATGCGTTGATCGAGGGCGCCGGACGCGCCTGGCTATACGTCGAGCCGGACGGCGACGTCCGACCGGCCCAGGGCGATCCGAAGGTACTGGGTAATCTACTCACTGACCCGTGGGAAATGATTTGGGCAAACCCCACGGGTTAATTGCAACCCATGGGGTTTGACAAGACAGTGGACTGGCACGCCCGGTTTTCCCAACAGGCACGCTGGACGGAAGGCATCCGCCTGTACCTGTTTGATCGCATCGGCCTGGCATCCGGCCAGCGTATGCTGGAGGTCGGCTGCGGCACCGGAGCGGTTCTCTCCGGCCTGGTCACGAAGAACTGCCAGGTCTATGGCATCGACATTGATCGGGGGTTCCTGCTCCAAGCACAACAAAACATCCCCTCAGCCAGGCTTGCCCAGAGCGACGCCCATCACCTCCCTTATGTCGACAGTAGCTTCGACATCACCGTCTGCCATTACGTTCTCCTCTGGGTGGCTGATCCTGCCCATGTTGTAAGCGAAATGCGCCGCGTCGTCCGGCCTGGCGGGTGGGCGCTGGCCCTGGCAGAGCCGGATTACG
>MGNS01000059.1:0-973 GCA_001795165.1 Chloroflexi bacterium RBG_16_57_11 | reverse complement strand
TCCAGAATCCCTGGTCCAATTGGGGAGTATGCAGGAAGCAGCCTTGCGGCGCCAGGGAGCCGAGACACGGCTCGGGCGGCGGCTATCCAGCCTGTTCCACTCGACCGGATTGCAGCAGATAGAGACCGGCGTATTAGGCGGGCAGTGGCGTCTGGTGCCTTCGGAAGCGGATCTGGCTCAAGAGTGGGAAATGCTGGAAACTGACCTGGCGAAGGAATTCACTCCTGGTGAGCTTACCCGACTGCGCGGCCTCGACACAGAAGCCTGGACCCAGGGTAAACGAGTCCTCTACGTGCCCACGTTTTATGCAGTAGGGAAAAAATTGTAACTTAATTCACCGTGAAACTCCGGATAGTTTTGAACAATGCCTTGACAATCCAGGATATTGTGATAATATCTCGATATCGAAATATTCGATATCGAGATATATGATGCCAACACACTACTCTGGAACCCCAACCGAAACTCGCACACTGGACACATTTATTAAATTGACTCGCTGTATTAATGCGCTATTAGCTCGGCTGGCTGAAAGGGGTACTATCGGCGACCTGACCCCTTCCCAGTTTGCAGTGCTCGAGGCGCTCTATCACCTGGGCTCGATGACACAGGGCGAGATTAGTGCCAAGGTGCTTAAGAGCGTCAGCAACATGACCACCGTGATCGACAACCTGGAGCGCGATGGACTGGTCCGGAGAGAACGAGACCATCATGACCGCAGGGTAATCCATATCCATTTGACTGAAACGGGAATATCCATCCTGGAAGAGGTTTTTCCACGGCATGTTAACGCGCTGGTCGACGAGTTCAGCGTGCTGTCCGATGGTGAGCAAGAAACCCTCGGCCAACTCTGTCGCAAGTTGGGTAAAGGAAAGTTATAACGGTTTGTTGTCCAATTATGGTTATTAGAATGCCAAATCCTTATTTGGGTAGCTCCACAGTAAACCGTGGTCATGTGCACCACCTTGTGATC
>MGNS01000058.1:68330-68517 GCA_001795165.1 Chloroflexi bacterium RBG_16_57_11 | reverse complement strand
GCTCCGTTCGCTTCGGCCTCGTTCGAGTATGACCGCACCGAGTCCGGCGTGGCTGGCACCTGCACCACCTACGACAACACCGCCACCATCACCGAGACCGGTCAGACGGCGGATGAGACCGTGATACTGTGTGTCGGCGTGGACCTGACCGTCACCAAGACCGCCACCACCGCCTTCACCCGCACCT
>MGNS01000058.1:66428-68306 GCA_001795165.1 Chloroflexi bacterium RBG_16_57_11 | reverse complement strand
TCGACCAGACCAAGATCATCCTTGAAGGCGCCAACCCGCAGACCGCCACCTTCAACTACACGGTGGCCGTCAGCCACGACAGTGGCGCGGATAGCAACTGGGCGGTGAGCGGCACGATCACGATCAGCAACCCCAACGACTGGCAGGATATCTCCGCCAACATCACCGACCTGGTGAATGTGGGCGGCGGTCCAGTCTGCACAGTTGAAGGCGAAGCGGTGCATACCGTGTCTATCCCGGCGAGCGGCTCTGTCACGCTGGACTACAGCTGCACTTTCTCCAGCAAGCCCAGCTACAGCGGCCTCAACACCGCTACGGCAACCTGGGATGATACGTCCTACCACACGCCAAATGGCTCAACTACCGGCACGGCGGCCGTCAACTTCACCACCCCGACCACCATCGTGGACGGCAGCGTGACCGTCGTTGACGACAAGACCGATCCGGCAAACCCAGTCACTCTGGGCAGCGCTTCCTACACCCAGTCTAACCCGATCGAGTTCGATTACTCACTCACCAAGTCTGGCGTTTCGGGTGCCTGCACGGACTACACCAACACCGCCACCTTCACCACCAACACCACCAGCACAACCGGCTCTGACAGCCAGACCGTGACGGTCTGCTCGAGCAACATCACCGTGCTCAAGCTCACAAAGGGGCCCGGAGACCCCGCTCCGTCAGTCGATCCGACACAGGCCTGGACCTTCAACATATACACAGGCCCGGATGGATTCGGTGGTTCGGTGCTGGCCTCCGACAACACATTTGGTGATGCCGATGGCCTGTTGGACTTCGACTTCTACAACCTCAACCCGGCGAAGACCTACACCCTGTGCGAACTGAACGTGCCCAGCGGCTGGACCGCCGAGTGGATGGTCGACACCAATGGTGATGGCACTCCGGACACGGTTGTGATCCCCTACAATCCCAACGCCAATGATCCCGTGCCACAAGACCTGGGCAACCGCTGCTTCGACTTCGGCGCTGGCACCAGCTACCCCGTCCCCGAAGGTGGCAAACTGGCCTTCCAGGTGATCAACGAGTTCCCCGGCGGCGCCCCGCGCACGCCCGGCTACTGGAAGAACTGGAACCGCTGCACCGGCGGCGGGCAGGCAGCCAACGCCGATCGCCAGGGCGGCCGCGCCGAGGGCTTTACCCTGCTGGAGGACATTCTGAATAGCCCCGGAATCATCTGGGACGACATCCTGTCCGATAGCTTTGGCCCGGTGGTGATCGACTCCTGTGAAGAAGCGGTCGAAATCCTGGACCAGCGCGAAGTCAAGATCAATGGGATTGTTGGCGATGGCAAGAAGCGCGCCAGCGATGCCGCCCGGACCCTGGCAATGCATCTACTGGCAGCCCAGTTGAATGAGGGCAATGGCGCTTGCATCAACCAGGATGTCAAGGATGTAATCCTGTATGCGGAGAAGCTGCTGGACCGGCTTAACTTCGACGGCAAGAAGACTGGCGACTACTTGCGGTCCAGAGACGCGGACTATGCTTACGCCCTGCAGCTAGCGGCTTACCTGGACGCCTATAACAACAGCGACTGCAATTTCTCGACGTTGCCGACCAAGCCGATCAACAAGTACCCGTAACCGACCCGTTGAGTGAAGGTGGCGTGGCCATCTTCACTCAACCTCTTTGAAACCTTGGCTGGAGCCGATATTACAAGCGAAACCTTGTAGTAGCGGCTTCAGCCGCGTTTGATTACCCGGTATAAAGAAATGAAAATCTTCACGTACAATAAGAACGATAAAATTGGATTGATGCGAATCTTATCTTTGTTTCTAATCCTGGCCTGGCTGCTGTCAGGCTGCGCCGCATCGCCGACACCAGCCCCTACGACCCCGCCCACAACCGCCCCGTCTCCCACGC
>MGNS01000058.1:61422-66403 GCA_001795165.1 Chloroflexi bacterium RBG_16_57_11 | reverse complement strand
GAGCCTCGCTCGCCGGGCTACTGGCTGACCTGGAACTCGTGCGCCGAAAACAGCCAGGCTGAAACCGCCAGGGCCAACGGCGGCCGGGAGGCAGGCTGGATCCTCCTGGACGACCTGCTCGCCGATCCCGGCATCCTGGTAGGCGAGCTCCAAGTGGAGACCTGCCCGCAAGGGGTGAGCCTGCTGCAGGCGCGTGACATGCAGGGGAATGACCACACGAATGACCCTGCTTACGCCCTGGCGGCGCAATTGCTGGCCGCGCAGCTCAACCTGGCAACCGGCAGCGAGTACTGCCCGGGCTCGGACCAGGTGGTCAGCGCCGCCCAATTGCTGCTGCTTTCGTTAGGTTTCAACGGCTCGGGTGGCTATTTAGGACCGCCAGCCGCCAACCCGGAAATCAACACTACCCGGATTTTGACCGAACAGTTGGGGGAATACAACTCGGGCGCCCTGTGTATCCCATAAATTAGGATTAAAACTGTGGGATCCGTTAAATCCGTGTCATCCGTGTACAAAATACCACGCCTGGCTATAAGGCACCTTCCAACACGGCGCGTAGCTCATCCTCCGCAAGCTGGATCGGGTTACCCAACATGCTGCTTGCGCTGAGGGCTTTCTCAATTACCTCTGGGAAGTTCGCTGAAGTCAGGCCATATTCGCGTAAAGTAGGAATTTGCAGCTCACGGCATAGCTCATCCAGCCAGGAGGCGCCCTGCTCCGGGCTGGCCTCAGGGTCTCCGGTCAGGATACCAGCGATCTCAGCATAACGCCCCAGCGCGGGATGATCCGGTTGGCGCAATTTCATAGCCTGGGTGTTTGCCAGGAAAACGATAGGCAATAAGCGGGCGCAAAGTGCGCCATGTGGAGCGCCAAACATCCCGCCCATTACAGCCGCCAACGCATGCACTGCGCCCAGCTTGGCGTTGGCTAGCGCCAGCCCGCCAAACAGGCTCGCCAGGGACATTTCCTGGCGCGCGGCAAGATCGCTACCGACCAGAAAGGCTTGCTTCAAGGAACGGGCGGCGAAACGCATCCCTTCCCGGCAGACGGCGTCCACCAGCGGGTTGGGTTGCTTGCATACAAATGGCTCGATCAATTGTGTCAGGGCGTCCATCCCCGTGCTGGCCGTGAGCGCCGGAGGCAGGCTATAAGTCAACTCCGGATCGATCAGCGCCAGCCTGGGCAGCATCAACGGGCTGCGCAGGCTGACCTTGATCCCCTTCTCAGGCATGGAGATGACCGCGTTGCGGGTGACCTCTGAGCCAGTGCCGGCGGTGGTCGGGATGGCCATAAAGGGCAAGGAGGGCACTCGGAGGCTCTGGCCACGGCCAATCACATCCAGGTAGTCCAGCGCCTCGCCGGGGTTGGTCGCCAGGATGGCAATAGCCTTGCCAGCATCGATGGCGCTGCCGCCCCCGAAACCGATCACCAGATCGCAGCTTTGTCCGCGAGCGAGCTCAACGCCGGTCCGGACCGCCTCCAGGTCAGGCTCGCCGGCCACCCTGAACAGCGTGGACACGATACCGAATTCAGCCAATGCACGCAGCAGCGGCTGGCTGCGCTCCAGGTCGAAGCCGCTGGTCACCAGGGCACGCCAGCCCGATTCTGCCGCCAGCGATCCAACTTTGTTAATCGTGCCGGCGCCAAAAATGACCCGTGTGGCGGTGGCAAATTCAAAGCTCAGCAATGCGCACCTCCCGAGCAGACCGAAGCCTGCAAGCGCAGCAGCTTACCAGCCACGCTTTACCAGCCGTCCTCTTCAGGAAACAGGTTGGCGTACTTGACGCCGACGCGCGGCTCGGCCATCATGTGCACCACCGCATCGCGCCAGCGGGCGTAGTGCTGGGTATTCTTATGCCTGGCCGGGTCTTCCGCCGTGCGATAGACTTCAACCAAAATAAAATGGGTGGGGTCCTCCACCTGCTGGATCACGTCGAAGCGGGCGATGCCCGGCTCCTGGACGCTGTGACGGGCATTCTCCAGCGTGACCTGCTTGAACGCCTCGATCGATTCGGGCTTGACATGGACGTGGACGTGAACGATGAGCATGGCGCTTTTCTCCTATGAAGAAATTATAACCCAATTGATTTGACACCCCTACCTGCCAGAGTTATACTTACGCATTGCGTAAACGGTCAACGCGAGCGCAGGAGCTAAGATTATGCCGAACAAACCCATCTCTCGGATTGGGATTCTAACCAGCGGCGGCGATGCCCAAGGCATGAACGCCGCTTTGCGGGCTGTGGTGCGTACCTCCCTCGACCGGGGCATCGAAGTATTCGCCATTTACGAGGGCTATCAGGGTATGGTAGAGGGAGGCGACCAGATCCGCCCGATGATCTGGGATTCGGTCGGCGGGATCATGCACCGCGGCGGTACGATCATCGGGACCGCCCGCAGCGAAGCCTTCCGTACCCCAGAAGGCCGCCTGCAAGCGGCAAAAAACCTGATCGAATCTGACATCGACAACCTGGTGATCATCGGCGGGGACGGCAGCCTGACCGGGGCGCACATCTTCCGGCAGGAATGGCCTGACTTGCTGAATAAGCTGGTTAAAAAGAAAATGGTGAGCCCGGAGAAAGCCCAGGCCCATCCCTACCTGCGCATCGTCGGGCTGGTAGGCTCGATCGACAATGACATGTTTGGCACCGATATGACCATCGGGGCAGACTCTGCGCTGCATCGCATCACCGAAGCGGTTGACGCCATCAGCAGCACCGCCGCCAGCCACCAACGCACTTTTGTGGTTAAGGTGATGGGACGCAACTGCGGCTACCTGGCGCTGATGGGCGGGCTGGCTACTGGCGCCGATTGGGTCCTGATCCCTGAAAACCCACCGGACGTGGATAACTGGCGCGAGCTGATGATCCAACGGCTAAAGGCCGGGCGGCAGGCGGGGCGGCGCGATTCCATCGTGGTCATCGCCGAGGGCGCCCAGGACCGCCATGGAAAATATATCGGCAGCGCTGAGGTAGCCAAAACGTTGGAAGATGGGTTAGGCGAGGAAGTACGCGTCACCGTATTGGGCCACGTGCAGCGCGGGGGCATGCCCAGCGCCTTCGACCGTAACCTGGGCACCCTGTTAGGCCATGCAGCGGTTGAAACGCTGCTCTCCTCCAGCGCAGACAGCGAGCCGCAGTTGATTGGAATGCGCGGCAATCGCATCACGCACTCACCGTTGATGGACTGTGTCGAGCAGACCCGCGCCGTAGCCGAGGCGATCCAGGAGCATGATTACGAAACGGCCATGATGCTGCGTGGTAGCAGCTTCAAAGAAGCTTTCGAGACGTTGCGTACGATGTTGCGAGCGCTCCCGCACCCACCACAGCCTGGAAGGAAGCGCCTGCGCCTGGCGGTGATCCACTCCGGGTCGCCTGCCCCGGGGATGAATGCCGCGGTGCGAGCCGCCGTGCGCATTGGGATCGACAAGGGACACATCATGCTGGGGATCCGCAACGGCTTCTCCGGCCTGATGGAGGGTACGATCCAGGAGATGAATTGGATGAGCGTGAATGGCTGGGCCTCGCGCGGCGGCTGTGAGCTGGGCACGGTGCGTAAGGTGCCCACCGGCAGCGATTTTTACGCTCTGGCCCGCGCCATCGAAAAGCATGACATCGACGGCATTTTAATGATCGGCGGTTGGACCGGCTACGAGACCGCCTATCAATTGCTGAAGCAGCGCGGCAATTACCCGGCCTTTAATATCCCCATCGTTTGCCTGCCTGCATCGATCAATAACTATTTACCCGGATCAGAGCTGAGCATCGGTGCAGACACGGCGCTCAATAACATCGTAGAAGCGGTCGACAAGATCAAGGACTCGGCCGTCGCCCTGCGGCGAGTTTTCGTCGTCGAAGTGATGGGGCGGAGCTGCGGCTACCTGGCGTTGATGAGCGGGCTTGCCACCGGCGCCGAGCGCGTGTACATCCACGAGGAGGGCGTCACCTTGAAGGACCTCGAGAAAGACGTGGATAACCTGACCTATGGCTTTACCCACGGCAAACGCCTGGGACTGATGATCCGCAACGAAGCTGCCAACCCGTTGTACGACACCGCCTTCATGTGCAAGCTCTTCGAGGAGGAAGGGCATGACCTGTTCGATGTGCGCCAATCCATCCTGGGACACCTGCAGCAGGGCGGCAACCCCTCGCCCTTCGACCGGATCCAGGCCACCCGGTTGGCCACCCGCTGCATCGATTACCTGGTCGAGCAGGTGGAGGGCAAAACAGCCCAAAGCGCCTTCATCGGCCTGCAAGGCAAGGAAATCAAGTTCCACAACATGGAAGATTTCGATCGTATGATCGATGTCAAGAACAAGCGCCCCAAGGTTCAATGGTGGATGGATTTGCGCCAGATCGCCCGCGTCCTGGCACAACCCGGCCCCAGCCGTCGAAAATCACAGGATAAGATCGCTGATTGAGACCTCTCGACCGCTACCATACCCGCCTGCCATTCGATCTCAGCCTGGAATAGACAATGCTATGACTCTTTTACGTTCTTTTTTACTCACCTTATTATTGGTGTCGCTGGTCACCGCTTCCTTCTTCGCTGGTTACCTGTTTTACCGGCAACGCATCGACGTGGGATCTTACGCGCTGCTGGATGAGGCGCAGACCATCCTGGTCAATCATGGGCTAAAAGCTCTCCCGGTCACTCCCAACCTGGAGTATGGCATGATACGTGGCATGCTCCAGGCTTACAACGACCCGTATACTATCTTTCTGGAGCCGCCGCAAAACGAGCTGGAAAGCAACCGCCTGGAGGGGAAATATGGTGGCATTGGCGCCCAGCTAGAGCAGGACTCGCAAGGCAATTGGACTCTATATCCGTATGCCGAAAGCCCGGCACGGGCCGCAGGATTAAAAGATGGCGATCGACTGATCTCGGTAGACGATATGCCAATCACAGCACAAACCACTGCCGATGTGCTCCAAGCCGCGCTGCGCGGCCCGGTGGGCCAACAGGTGAAGATGACCGTGGG
>MGNS01000058.1:50576-61398 GCA_001795165.1 Chloroflexi bacterium RBG_16_57_11 | reverse complement strand
CCAGGAAATCGCGCTGCCCTCCGTCACCTGGCGTTTGGCCTCCGATGAGCCACGCCTGGGGGTGGTGAAGGTCAACGTTGTAGCCGCCAGCACCCCTGGTGAGATCCAGCGTGCGGTGGAAGATTTACAGCAGCGTGGCGCGACGGCCTTTGTACTTGACCTGCGTGATAACCCGGGTGGTTTACTGGATGCCGGTGTTGACATTGCCAAGCTATTCTTGAGCGATGGCGCTGTGATGCAGCAGCAATACCGCGGCCAGGAGGTCAAGACTTTTGAGGTTGATAAGCCCGGCCCGCTCAAAGATTTGCCACTTGCGGTGTTGATCAACAAGGGGAGCGCCAGCGCCGCCGAAATAGCCGCTGGCGCCTTACAAGCGCGAAAACGAGCCCCATTGATCGGTGAGCCAAGCTTCGGCAAAGATTCGATCCAGCTAGTCTTCACTCTGAAGGACGGCTCCAGCCTGCACGTCACCTCGGCGAAGTGGTGGATCCCCGGTCTATCATCCCCAGTCGGAGAAAACGGCCTGCAGCCTGATATCCTGGTCGATCCAGCGGGGAGCCCGGCGGAGAGTGACCCATACCTCCAGGCCGCCATCCGCCGCCTGTTCGGCGCCTCCTGATCCGGCATGAATCCAACGCCTCCTGTCCAGCCTCCGCGGCCTGATCCAAACCGGCGGCCCTTATCTTCACCGCCTGCGCATTTTTACCCGGCAGAGCCCACCCCCGGGCAACGCCCGCCAGGATCTTCTGCAGGGAGCCCTCCCAAACCGCCGACCGCCACGCCGCCTCGATTATACGTGCCTCTGGAGCGACGCCAGAGCCGCAAGCGTGGTAAAACCGCCCTCAGATTACCTCGCTTTAAGTCTGGTTGCATCGTGCCGCTGTTGGCCGGGCTGGCGCTATCGCTTCCGATATTGCTGTACCTTTTCGCGCCAGGGCGGACCAATATTTTGCTGCTGGGGATCGATTACGTCGAGCCCGGCAGCGCCGTCGCCCGAAGCGATACGATCATCCTGGCTACTCTAGAGGCGTTCAAGCCTGTGGTCGGACTGGTTTCGGTGCCACGCGATCTGTGGGTGAGCATCCCTGGCGTGGGAGAAAACCGCATCAACACCGCCCATTTCTTCGCCGAGAACCAACAGCCGGGCAGTGGTCCGGCTGCAGTGCGACAGACCATCGTCAGGAATTTCGGAGTAGATCTACCCTATTACGCCCGTATTCGTTTCGAGGGTTTTCGCGAGGTGGTTGACGCGCTGGGCGGCGTAAACATCGAGCTGCCCGAAGCGATGGCAGGCTACCCGGCGGGAAAACACCACTTTACCGGGAGCAAGGCGCTGGCTTTCGTGCGTCACCGCGCCGGTTCAGACGATTTCTTCCGTATGGCGCACGGGCAGCTCATGCTTAAGGCATTGCTTAGAAATATGGCCAATCCGCTGAAATGGCCACGCTTCCCAGGCGTGGTGCGGGCATTATTCGCCTCGGTTGATACAAACCTCCCGGTATGGCTGTGGCCGCGCCTCGGGCTGGCCTTGTTGCGCGCCGGTCCGGATGGCGTGGAGAGCTACCAGATCACTCGAGAGATGGTCACACCCTTTACAACCGACCAGGGCGCCAGTGTGCTGCTGCCAAACTGGTCCATGATCCGCCTGCTGGTTCAGCAGGTGTTTGGCGAATCATCAACCTAAGCATTCGCTTTAAGTTTTATTACGCACCGCGTCATCAAATGTGTTAAAATGGGAGCGATGGAAACGAATTTCAAGGTTGTAGCCACCAACCGAAAAGCGAGCCACGAATATTTCCTGTTGGAGCGCTACGAAGCCGGGATTGCCTTGCAGGGCAGCGAGATCAAATCCATTCGCGCCGGTCAGATCAGCCTGGCGGAAGCATATATCCGCCTCGACGGCTCGGGAGCCTGGCTGGAGGATGCTCATATCGCTCCATACGAGCAGGCCGGTCACTTCAATCACGAGCCGCGCCGGCCACGCCGCCTGCTGCTGCATCGCAAAGAAATTCGCCAGCTTTGGAACGAAGTACGCCAGAAGGGCATGACGATTGTGCCGACGCGGATGTACCTCAAGAATGGGCGCGCCAAGCTGGAGATTGCTGTGGCGAAAGGCAAGAAATTGTATGATAAACGCCAAACCATCGCAAAACGGGACGCCGAACGAGAAATCGAGCGAGATTATCGACGCACAGGCGAGTGATCGCCTGCCGGCCCATACGATAGGCTCTATCAACGCGCTGCCGGCCGAAGAAAAACGGGCGATTTACGCTCAATTAATCCCGTCTGAGCTGCTGGAACGGTTCCAACTAGCGTCCAATCTGATCACAGGCGAGGGGGAAAGTTTACTTCACCTGGGTGGTCGGGAAGATGGCTCAGACACGGAGATGGCGCTCTACCACCAGCCTGGTTTTCCTGATCCGATCTTATACGGTCATATCACAGACACCATCACCGGGCATGTGCATGTATTGCTTTATGTCCTGAATGATCCTGACTCGCCGCGCTTTGACGTGGATCGCACTGCGGATGGCAGCCCGACTCAATTTGGCACTCGCCATCGTAACCTGGCGGCTGAGGAAGCCGCCATACGCTTTGGCTTGGCGCCTGGACAAATCCGCCGCGGCCTGCGAATGCTTGGGCCAGCCATCCAGGCATTCGAGAGGTTCATTGCCAATCTGGGACACGAGATTTACTTCAACGAGCCGCTCTATTACCATAATGCGATCATTTTCGAGCGGTATGGCTTCGCCTACCAAAGAGGCCGCCGATTGATGGAGCGCATCCAGGATGGCTTCGCCGAAGGCGGCGACCTGCGGGCTATGTTGGATGGCTCGACCCCTTTCCGCCAACCCGAAGCTGCCAACAGCATCCGCCTGCGCTCCTGGGCGCTGCACGACCGGCTGTTGGGAGAGGCTTTTTCCGATGTCACCATGTATAAGCGCATCGGTGTCAATGCCGGGGTGGACACCTGCCCGGGGTGCGATTGGTGAATTTCTCTGGGTGTAACGCATTTAAGACCAGCCTCACACCTGCCTCGCGCTCACGCGTTGAGAAGTGGTAAAATCGGCCCCATGCTTGGAAAAAACCTGCTGGCTTTGATCATAACCTTTAGCGCTGCTCTGATCTGGCTGCGGTTGATGGATTTTGCTGCCCATCGTGGTTGGGTGGACAGCCAGTTGAGCCGCAAGATCATTCATATCGGAACTGGCCCGCTGTTTGTGGTCTGCTGGCTGCTCTTCACCGATGTCCCCACCTCACGCTACCTGGCAGCGCTGGTTCCCTTGTCGATCACGGCCCAGTTTGCCCTGGTTGGCCTGGGGGTCATCAAGGACCAGTCCGCGGTGGAAGCCATGTCACGCACGGGCGATCGGCGTGAGATCCTGCGTGGGCCTTTGTACTACGGCATCATTTTCGTCGTCGTGACTGTGCTCTACTGGCTGGAGACACCCACCGGCATCGTTGCCCTGATGCTGGTATGCGGCGGCGATGGCATGGCAGACATCATCGGGCGCCGTTACGGCATTCGCAAGCTCCCCTGGAACAGAAAGAAATCCTGGATGGGCAGCCTGTGGTTCTTTATTGGCGGGTGGCTGCTCACCATGCTAATTTTGGCGGTGTTTGTACTGGCGGGCGTTTTCCAGGGACCGATCAACACTTATTTAGTGAAGGTCACTATGATCGCCCTGGTGGTGACATTTATCGAGTCGATTTCCCCGCAGGACTTTGATAATCTGACCATTGCCCTGGCCTCGCTGGCGCTGGGTTATTTCTTGTTTCCATAGAGCAGATACCTGGAGGATTCGAGCCCAACAGGCTGCGGGCACCTAAATCACTGTCCCGGTTGGTTAATAGCTTTTAATTGACGTAGTTCTTTTATTATGATAAACTTCATCAGAAACCGGTCGAATTGGTGTTATTATATAGAGATATGAGGTGACCGATATGCTACACGAACAGGTTCAATCCGAAATGATCAATTTAACACCCGCAGCTGCCGAAGCAGTGCGCGGTCTGTTGGTAAAACGCAACCTGGAAGCGCAGGAGTATGCCCTGCGGGTTTTCATCGCGGGAGGCGGTTGTTCTGGATATCAATATGGCATGGCGTTGGAAGCCAATATCCGTCCAGAGGATCTGGTTGCAGAGTTCGATGGTGTACGAGTAGTGGTGGACGAAGTCTCAATCAATTACTTGCACGGGGCATCCGTCGATTATGTCGAGAGCGTGATGGGCAGCGGGTTCAAAATCGAAAACCCGAACGCCATTTCATCCTGTGGCTGTGGCAGCTCGTTCCGCACCAAAGACAGCGAAGCCAGCGGCGGCGGCTGCAGCAGCTGCGGTTAGCTCCCAATCTTATTCTGAAACTATACAAAAAAGACCGGCTCATCGCCGGTCTTTTTTGTTCCCGGGCTGACTAGCGGCTCAGCAATGAAACCAGTGTGCCAAACAGGCCGACCACCGCCAGGCCTATGATGATAAGACCAACTGGCAACCTGCCCGAGGTAGCAATCGGCGCGTCCACTGGCAGGGTTGGCTGTGAAATGGGCGGCGGCTCGGTAAAAGTGGGCAGGCGCGTGGGCGGCACCTCCACCAGGAACTGGGCTGCCAGGGTCGGATCGATGGTAGCGGTCATCGCCGGGGTGGGCGTCGGAGGCGGCTCGACCACGCGCAGCGAGCCGCGTACTTCCACCAGGTCGGCCCACACCCAGGCAACGCCCCCGGGTACTCCGGGATAGGCTACCTGGATCCAATCCCCACCTGGCGAGCGCCCCAGACCCGGGACCTGTTGCCCGGAAATCAGCACACCGACAATCTCGTAAGCCACTGTTGACGGGCCAGCACGCACGTTCACAAAACCCTGTTCATTATCCAGGATGACCACCAGCGCGCCAATGGGCGTGCCGGTCACAGTCGGGATTGATCCGGTAGGGATTTGCGCCAGCCAACCAGCCAAACTATTGGATGGCCGCGCCAGAAATAGCAGGAATCCGATGGCGAAGACTAACATCGCCGGGATAATTTTCTTAGATAAGTGTCTCGTAGGCATACAAAGGCGATTATAATCGATCTGATCGGTTCAACGAGGTGGCTGAAATGGAGCAACGCATATTTCACGGAGAGATCGGACCTTCTGACCTGGCGGAAGCGCTGATCGCAGAATTCAATCGCGGAGAGCTGAGGGCACAGCAATTTGGCGACCGCGAGCTGACCGCCGTCCAGGTCTCCACTCGGGACCGACCGTCCGCCGGAGGCAAAACCGCGCTAACGATCACCCTGCGCTCAGTTGAAGACGGCGTGGCGGTGGAGATCGGTCAGCAGGCCTGGTATGGCGTCGCGGCCAGCCTGGGACAGACCTTGCTGGAAACCGTGATCAACCCCTGGAACCTGATCCATCGCCTGGATGACCTGGCTCAGGATGTGGAAAACCTGCAATTGGCCGAGCGGGCATGGGATATCATCGAAAATACGGCCAACGCCCAGGGTGCCACTTTCGAGCTCTCGGAGCGCCTGCGCCGCCTGGTGTGCGAATATTGTCACGCCGCCAATCCGGTAGGTGATGCAAATTGTGTTGCCTGTGGTGCTCCGTTGGGCAATCTTCAACCGCGCACCTGCAGAAACTGCGGCTTTGTGGTGAGGGCCTCTGAGACGGTTTGCCCCAACTGTCGGCAACGCTTATAAGGTCAACCTGTCACCAGACTTGCGATTCATTGTCCTTATATCAACCACAGGTAATCAAGCCCAACAACGGGCGGCAACCCCCCGCCGATCAGGCCATCTTCGCATTCAGAGGTTACGACCTGAGGCACAGCGTCATGTGTATCATCCATGAGAGTCGAGTTTTCGTAATAAATTAATAATGTTTATTTTCCATCGGGTGTAATAAAATCAGGTGATAATGGTTCAGGTTAAGCCATGCAAACACCCGAGATTTTGATCGTTGAAGATGAGCCCAGCATCGCCGAAGTGGTGGAGCTGTACCTGCGCCGCGCCGGTTACCGGGTACAGATTGTGCGGGATGGCAATGCTGCGCTCGAGATGCTCGACCAGCACTTGCCTGACCTGCTGATTCTCGATGTGATGCTGCCCGGCGTGGATGGCTTTTATATCTTACGCTGGCTGCGCGACCGCAGCGACCTGCCGGTCATCTTTATCACCGCCCGCCGAGAAGAAGTGGACCGCATCGCCGGGCTGGAGCTGGGGGCAGATGATTATGTCGTCAAGCCGTTCAGCCCGCAAGAGCTGGTCAGCCGGGTGCGGGCGGTGATGCGACGGTTGCAACGTGAAACATCAAACAATGAAAAACCCCTCACTTACGACGACCTGACGATCGACCCTCAAACACGCCTAGTCACGCTGGCGGGCCGCGAGATCACACTGACCTCGCGTGAGTTCGACCTGCTCTGGCTCCTGGCGCTACATCCGCGCCAGGTGTTCAACCGCCAGCAGCTGCTTGAGCGCGTGTGGGGCATTTCAGAATATATCGATCCCAGCACCGTCACGGTGCACCTGCGCCGCTTACGAGAAAAAATAGAGTTAGACGCTTCCCACCCGACCCGGCTCGTCACCGTGTGGGGTGTGGGCTACAAGTTTGAGCCATGATCCATTCCAGAATTTCCCTACCACTGCGCTTTGCCATCGGCTTGCTGCTTGTTCTCGGGCTATCGTTGGTTGCGTTTTACCTGATCATGCACCCGCCGATGAGTGATTTAGGCCTGATGGCGCTCTTCCTGGGCACTACCGCGGCGCTCTCGGGGCTGGCGGGCTATGTCGCCTACCGCCTGGGCTGGCTGGAGCACGCGCCTTCGTTGCGTTTTGTTCTGCTCGGTGGCTACGCCCTGGCCAGCCTGCTCACCATTATCAACGTCTGGTTCGCAGCGCGACAGATGTTCGTCAGCCAACACGACCTGCAGCTTGGGGCGATTCTGCTGGCCTTTGCGACGGGTATTGCCATGCTGCTGGGCTATTTTGTCTCGATTGCTATAACCCGGCGCATTCAATCCCTACAACAGGCTGCCCAACAACTTGCCAGAGGCGATTTGACCACCCGCGCTCCCGCGGAAGGAAAAGACGAAGTCGCCGCCCTGGCTGTCAGCTTCAACCACATGGCCGAGCGCCTGCAAGAAGCCGATCGTAAACAGCGCGAGCTCGACCAGCTGCGCCGTGACCTGGTCGCCTGGGCAAGCCATGACCTGCAAACGCCACTAACGGCGATCCGCGTACAGGTCGAAGCGCTGGCCGATGGCGTCGTGGATGACCCGGCAACGGTGCAGCGTTATTTGCAGACAACCAAGCGACAGGTGAACGATCTCTCCTTGTTATTGGACGATCTTTTTCAAGTCGCGCAGCTCGATGCTGGCGGCGTGGTCATCCAACCCGCAGCCTGCTCCCTGTCAGACCTGCTTTCGGACACGCTGGAAAGTTTCTCTGCTCTGGCCAGCGAGCGCGGAGTGACGCTTACCGGCTCGGCAGCCCTCGACCTCGATCCCGTTATGCTGGATGCGCTGCGCATTGGGCGTGTGCTCAATAATCTGATCGGCAACGCTCTACAGCATACCCCGGCTGGCGGCGAGGTGATGGTTTCCGCTCTACGAAAAGGCAGTCATATACTGATGGATGTGACCGACACCGGTGAGGGGATCAATCCGGATGATCTGCCGCATATCTTCGAGCGCTTTTACCGCGGTGAGAAATCTCGCAATCGAAACACCGGTGGCTCAGGATTGGGGTTGGCAATCGCTCGCGGAATCGTCCGGGCACACGGCGGTGAGATCCGCGCAAAGAGCGAGCCAGGCGCAGGCACGACCTTCCACGTTTCGCTTCCGGCGTAACGGTCTGTTCACGTACGCGCAAGATTTCCGTAATATCTGCGGGGTAGAATGGGCCTGTCTGCATGGAGGAGCCCATGAAACCCTGGATATTATTGGCTTTTTCGCTCATCCTGGTTGCTTGTACATCGACGGTCGCATCAACGCAATCCACGCAGTCTGCACGAGTGGTCCCATTCTCACCAACAGCTTCTGTCGAGCGATCCAAACCATCAAACACTGAAGAGATAACCGTGATGTCCGTATACCCTGACCTTGGTCCAGCCCCAGAGCTTGCTGGGAATGTCTGGCTGAACAGCCAAGGCTCTTTGCACCTGTCGGATTTGCGCGGCAAGGTCGTTTTGGTCGATATGTGGACGTTTGGTTGAATTAATTGCCGAAACGTGATCCCCTCGTTGAGGGGATGGCATGAGAGATACGCTTCCGAGGGGCTGGTGCTGATCGGCAATCATTACCCGGAGTTCAGCTATGAGCGCGATCTGAAAAATCTCAAGCAGGCTGTCATCGACCTGGACGTGCCTTATGCAGTGGTTCAGGACAACGATGGGATCAATTGGCGATCGTTCAAGAACCGTTACTGGCCTACCTTATATTTGATAGACAAGCAAGGGCGAGTGCGCTATGTCCACATCGGGGAGGGTCGATACGACGACACGGAGGCCGCCATCCGAGCGTTGCTTGGCGAACCAGCTCACTAAGAATGGCATAAAAAACCCAGAAGTGCTACACAGCTTCAGGGTTTTCAGGAATTAAACAAAATAAGTATAGCTCAGGGGTCGCGTAACAGCCCGAGCGAGCTGCGGATCATCGAGAGAAGATCAGCGTCGTCTTCATCCATTCCCCCCAGCTCATTCCGGCCGTTTTGGCGTGCTTCGAGCCTCGCTTCGAAGCGCTCCAGAACTGGCATGGCATCCAGATAACCCAACTGGCCGATGAAATACGCCGCCAGTTTACGCAGATTGAGCGGTACGGTACGGGTGGCCAGGATACAGGAAAGGTGACCACCGGCGAACGAGCAGTGGTCCAGCAACCCGATCACCTTGGGCTCATTGGATTTTTCGTAAGCAACCACCTGGAGCAAGGCATAAATCTGCCGGGTTCGCATTCCCATCAGGTGCGTGGCGAGCGTGGAATATGATGCCGCAAGCGCTGGTTCGCCGCGCCCGTTCGGAACAACAACCTCCGCCAGCGCATCCACAATTTGGGAGCGCAGGGCTATATCCGGCTCTACCAAGCGAGAAATGAGCAAATAAGCAACCAGAGGGTGTTGGCGTACGGCATCCTGGCCGACCAGTTGCTGTAATCCCGCATACCTGGTCTCCAATTCCGGAGAGGTCAAGGCCTCTGCTGCTCCCCAAACCACGGATGTTGTTACAACGGTGTTACCACATGGCTCCTCAAAGGTTACCAGAGCCTTTTGCGGAAGGTTAATCGTAGTTAAAGGGTCATCGTCCATGTAGGCAATGTAAAATCGCGCAGCTTTGGCCGCAATAATCTCCTGAGGGTGTCTGGGATACCGTATAAAGAGTATACCGTAATTCGTGTTAAGATGCTTCTGCAAGAAGGTTAAGGCTTGCTGAAACCTTACGCGCTGTTGGGTTAAATATCCACAGAATAAGCTGTCACTGTGGATAATTCTGCTTCCTTAACCCGCCAATAGGAGGTCGCGCACCTTTAACAGAATATTTTCGACCGTTATGCCAAAATTTTGGTACAACGCCTTATAAGGCGCCGATGCGCCGAACGAGCTCATGCCGATCACTGCCCCTTTGTCGCCTACCCAGCGCTCCCAGCCCTGGGAGACGCCCGCTTCCACCGCCAACCGGGGGCCCAGTTTCGGAGGCAAGACAGCCTCGCGGTACGCTTGATCCTGGGCCGCGAATAGCTCCCAGCTGGGGAATGACACCAGGCGAACGCTGACACCCTCGACGGCCAGCTTGAGCGCCGCTTCGACGATCAGGCTCACCTCACTGCCGCTGGCCATTAAGATAATTTCGGGAGTCTGCTCGCCAATATCCGCCAGGATATAGGCGCCGCGGCGCAAGCCACTGGCTTCGGTGTAGATGCTCCGGTCAAGCGTAGGCACAGGCTGTCGGCTGAAAACAAGGGCGGTGGGGGCATGCCGGCGTGAGATGGCAACTTTCCAGGCTTCTACTACCTCGTTGGCATCTGCCGGTCGCAGCACCACCAACCCCGGAATTGCACGGAGGGCTGCCAGATGCTCCACCGGTTGGTGGGTTGGACCATCTTCGCCCAACCCAATGCTGTCATGCGTGAAAACCCAAATACTGGGGTAATGTGACAACGCCGATAAGCGAATCGCAGGGCGCATATAATCCGAGAATATCATGAACGTGCCGCCGTAGGGGATTACCCCACCGTGCACCGCCATCCCGTTGACGATGGCGCCCATGGCGTGCTCGCGCACACCAAAGTGAAAGTTACGCCCCTGGTAAGAACCAGGCTGAAAAGCCGGGGTGTCCTTGATCCAGGTCAGGTTGGAGGGAGCCAGGTCAGCCGAGCCGCCAATCAACTCCGGCGTCCGAGCGGCGATGGCGTTCAGGGTTTTACCCGAGGCAGCGCGTGTGGCGATCCCCTTTGGATCTGCCGGGAACTCGGGCAAGCCCGCTTCCCAATCCGTCGGAAGCTCACTACACAGACGACGCTCCAGCTCGGCAGCTAGCTCAGGAAGCTCTGCCCGGTAGGCCGCCAGGCGCGCCTGCCAGTTCATCTCCAGCTGCCAACCTCGATCGACAGCCTGGCGGAAGTAAGCCAGCACGTCCTCGGGGATGAAAAAACGTGGTGACAACGGCCAGTCCAGCTTGCGCTTGGCGCCATCAAGCTCTTCATCGCCGGGCGCCTCACCATGGGCTTTCTCAGTACCCGCCCGGTTAGGCAGGCCAAATCCTATCTCGGTGCGTACAGCGATCATCGAGGGGCGAGGGTCATCCTTGGCCAGTTGGATAGCAGCGTCAATGGCAGCCACATCATTGCCG
>MGNS01000058.1:43436-50536 GCA_001795165.1 Chloroflexi bacterium RBG_16_57_11 | reverse complement strand
CGGTCTTCCGTGAATGCCAGGTCGGTGCTGCCATCGATCGAGATATGATTATCATCGTACAGGTAAATCAGCCGTCCGAGCTTGAGATGACCCGCCAATGACGCCGCTTCAGATGCCACGCCCTCCATCAGATCGCCATCGGTGACTAAGGCGTAGATGAAATGGTCGATGATCTCATGCCCGGGACGGTTGAATTGCGCTGCCAGGTGCGCTTCGGCGATCGCCATGCCCACTCCGTTGGCGAAACCCTGCCCCAACGGGCCGGTGGTCACCTCTACACCAGGAGTAAGCCCATATTCAGGATGTCCGGGTGTGCGGCTGCCCCATTGGCGAAAACTCTGTAGCTCTTCGATTGGAAGGTCAAAACCGGTCAGGTGCAGCAGGCTGTATAAAAGCATCGAGCCGTGCCCGCCGGAGAGGATGAACCGGTCGCGCCCGGGCCAGGTAGGATTGCGCGGGTTGAAGCGCAGGTGGCGTGTCCAGAGAGTGTACGCCAGCGCGGCTGCACCCATCGGCAGGCCAGGATGGCCGGAATTAGCTTTTTGGACACCATCGGCGGCTAAGAAGCGGATGGTATTTATTGCTCGGATCTCGAGATCGTTGGGGTGTGACATGAGGTTCTCCGGCTTCCAGAATATTTTTTTAGAAGTTTGGGCCAATTTTACCGCGTTCTGCTGGAGAGTTATGAGTGCAGTCAAGTATCATTATTTGTGAAATAATGCACAAATTAATTTGCATCATTAGTGATTTTTATCACGAAATATGGATGCTATTTGACACTATGCGTCTATCTGCTAAACCTCGATAATTTCATCATCGCTGTTCAGACAAGTTTCTAATCATCGACCAGACGTTTCCTGGAGGTGCTAAAACTCGAGCCAAACAAAACAGCTTATCACCACCTGTCACCCACCCCGATCCAGGCTGTAGGAACTGTTGGCTTACCTTCCTGGTAAACCAGGCTTTCCGATGGTAGTAACCTCAAAGGAGGAGGTGGCCTTTGACCACACAACCAATTCCAACCAATGATCCCAACCCAAATGTCCGTTTTTTGGAAGAAGTTAGCGCGCGCACTGCCGGTGTGTCGCGCCTGGAGATGTGCATCCAGTGCGGCACGTGCGGTGGGTCCTGTCCACCGGCCGAAGATATGGACCACACGCCGCGCATGCTGTTTGCTTTAATTCGAGCCGGGATGCGCGAGCAAGCGCTGGCCAGCAATACGCCCTGGATCTGTGTATCCTGCTACCATTGCGTGGTGCGCTGCCCGCAAGAAGTGCACATCGCCGACGTCATGTATACCCTGAAGAGCATGGCCATCCAGGCCAAGCTGTATAAAGACTCCACCGCCCCAGATTTCTCGCAAACCTTCGTAGACATGGTCGAAACCTACGGGCGCAGTTATGAGTTCGGACTTGCAACCCGCCATTATCTAAAACACTTCCCGATGCGCTTGCCCAGCATGGCGCCGATGGGCCTGGGGATGCTGACCAAGAAGCGCATGGATATCACCCCCAAGCGTATCGAAGGCATGGATCAGCTCAATGCGATCCTGGAACGGGCCAAGACTCTGGAGGTGGTGTGATGAGTAAGTATATCTTTTATCCAGGCTGCGCCATGGAGACCAGCGCCCGTGCGTATAATGAATCGCTGCTCGCGATCCATGATGTCCTGGGGATCGAGCTGGAAGAAATTCGAGACTGGAACTGCTGCGGAGCCACCGAGTACCTGGGGATCAACCTGGTGCCGGCTTATGCCCTGATTGGTCGAAACCTGGCGCTGGCTGCCAGGCAAGCCAACAGCTCACGCACAGTGGTGGCATCGTGTAGCGCCTGCTATTTGAACCTGGCTAAGGCTGACCATTACATGACCGAGCGCCCGGTCCTGAGTGAAAAGGTCAACGAGGCGCTGGCTGCCGGTGGCCTGAGCTATATCCCCGGGTCGCTGGAAATCCGCCATCTGCTGGACGTGATCATCCACGACGTTGGCCTGGATACCGTGCGCAGCAAAGTGGTCAAGCCACTCAAAGGTCTGCGGGTGGCGCCTTACCTGGGCTGCATGGTGCCGAGACCGGATTACAAAAAGCGCTGGTCAGACGCCGAGCACCCCACAGAGCTGGATCTGCTGCTCAAAGCGCTCGGCGCGGAAGTCATCGACTTCCCCTTGAAGACGCACTGCTGCGGCGGTCATATGACACAAATCGGCCCGACCACCGCCTTCGAACTGATCCGGCGATTGCTTCAATCCGCAGACCAGTTCAAGGCCGATGTCATGGCCACAGTATGTCCAATGTGCCAGATGAATGTGGACGCCTACCAGGCTGAGACCAATCGCCACTTCCACACGAACTTCAAGATGCCGATCTTATTCTTCACCCAGCTGATGGGGGTCGCGTTTGGAGTTGACCCGATAAAACTGGGCTTCGGGCGCGAGTTTGTCAAAGCCACCGAGGCAATGGGGCGTATCGGCATCGAGACTCCCGCAGAGCTTGAGCCAAAGACCCAACCCAAGCGTAAAAAACCGACCGGGCTGCCCATGCCCACGATGCCCGGACAGACTAACCAGGAGGAATGAGCTATGACGACCAATCCTTCAGAAGAATCTACCGGAAAAGAGCGCATTGGTGTGTATGTCTGCCACTGCGGCACAAATATCGCCGGGATAGTCGACGTGGAAGATGTGGCCGTCTGGGCAGGAAAAGAGCTCAAAGACCGGGGCGTGGTGGTAGCACGCGATTACAAGTTCATGTGCTCTAGCCTGGGGCAGGAGCTGATCGAAAAAGACATCCAGGAGGAGGGGCTGACCCGGGTGGTTGTAGCGGCTTGTTCGCCGCACCTGCACGAGAACACCTTCCGCACTGCCTGTGGCAGAGGGGGATTGAACCCCTACCTGTGCGAGCTCGTTTCGATCCGTGAGCAAGTCTCTTGGGTGCATACCGACCGCAAGGCCGCCACGGAGAAATCCAAGGCCATGCTTTCCGGCGGTGTCGAGCGGGTGATCTTCAACGAGCCACTGGAACCGCTGCATGTGCCAATCCACCCGGCAACCCTTGTGGTGGGCGGCGGGATTGCTGGCATCCAGGCTGCGCTGGAGATCGCCGATGGTGGCTTCCCGGTGTATATGGTTGAACGCGAGCCTTCCATCGGTGGGCACATGTCCCAGTTTGACAAGACATTCCCTACCCTTGACTGCGCGGCCTGCATCCTGACCCCGCGCATGGTCTCGGTGGGCGGGCATCCCAATATCACTCTGTTGACTTATAGCGAAGTGGTCAAAGTGGAAGGTTACGTGGGCAATTTCACAGTAACCATACGCAAGAAAGCCCGCTGCGTGAATCAGGAGCTATGCACCGGTTGTGGCATCTGTCAGGAAAAGTGCCCCAAAAAGGTAATTGACGATATCTATGAAGCTGGATTGGGCTATCGGAAAGCGGTTTACACACCTTTCCCTCAGGCCGTCCCCAAATACCCGGTGATCGACAAGCCGAACTGCACTTACTTCCAAAAGGGCACCTGTAAAGCCTGCCAAAAATTCTGTCCAACCAATGCCATTGACTTCGAGCAGGAAGACGAGTACATCACCGTGCAGGTCGGCAATATTATCCTGGCAACCGGCTATGACCTGTTCGATCCGCGCAGGGTCACGCAATATGGCTATGGGCGGCTGGCAAACGTCTTCACCAGCCTGGAGTTCGAGCGGCTGACTAATGCCGCTGGTCCCACCAACGGCAACATTGTGTTGCGCGACGGGGTGACTACACCCCAGACTGTGGGCATCATCCATTGTGTGGGCAGCCGAGATCGCAACTTCAACAACTACTGCTCGGTGATCTGTTGCATGCAGAGCCTGAAATTTGCCCACCTGGTGCACGAACGGACTGGGGCGACGGTGTATAACTTCTATATCGACATGCGCACCGCCTACAAGGAGTACGACGAGTTCTACCAGCGGGTGTTGGAAGAGGGCACGCTGTTCGTGCGCGGCAAGGTAGCTGAGGTGACCGACGCTGCTCGCAAACCCGGCGAAGAGGGCAAGCTGATTGTTCAGGTGGAAGACACCCTGGCGGGCAAGCAACGCCGTATCCCGGTGGATATGGTGGTGCTCTCGGCAGCCATGCAACCACGGAGTGACGCTAAAGAAGTGGCGCACCTGTTTGGCATCTCATGCAGCGCCAGCGGCTGGTACATCGAGAAGCACCCCAAGCTAGACCCTGTGGCGACGATGACCGAGGGCGTGTTCATCGCCGGCTGCGACCAGGGTCCCAAAGATATCCCCACCAGCGTGGCGCAAGGCGCTGCAGCCGCGGCGCGGGTTCTGGGACGCATCCAGCAAGGTGAGATCGCCCTGGAGCCGGTGCGTGCGACGGTGGACCAGGAGAAATGCTCCGGCTGCCGTATTTGTAACAACCTGTGCCCGTTCAACGCCATCCTCTTCCACGAGGACCGCATGGTCACAGAAGTTAACCCGGCTTTATGCCAGGGTTGTGGCACCTGCGTGGCTGCCTGCCCGGCCGGGGCTATATCGGGCACGGTCTTCTCGAACGAGCAGATCTTTGCCCAAATCGAAGGCCTGCTCCGCGTCAACTTCGAGCACGAGCGCGTGGCGGAACTTGCCTGAGCACCCAGGAGATCGGATATGAGTGAAAACTTCGAACCTGTCATCATTGGCTTCACCTGCAACTGGTGCAGCTATCGTGCAGCTGACCTGGCTGGCACGGCGCGGGTCAAATACCCGCCGAATGTACGCCTGATCCGTCTGATGTGCTCGGGCCGGCTGGACCCTACCTTCGTGTTCAAGGCGCTGGCTGAGGGAGCAGACGGGGTTCTGATCACCGGCTGCCACCCGGGAGAATGCCATTACCTGGAGCAGAACTATAAGGCGTTGCGGCGCTTCCTGCTGATGCGGCGCACGCTGGCCGGCCTGGGCGTAGAGCCTGAGCGGGTCAAGCTGGTGTGGGCCAGCGCTGCAGAAGGCGTGAGGCTGGCCAACGAGATCGCTATCCTGGTCGAGGAAGTGCGCGCCTTGGGGCCGCTGAACTGGCCAAAATGGGTCTCCGGCGATGGCCATTCGATGGTCCCCATCCCAGAAGCAGAGGAGGTGCCCGCATGAGCAGCAATGGCAAACCCAAGTTCGCCATGTATTGGGCCGCTGCATGCGGCGGTTGCGAAATCGCTGTGTTGAACATCGGCGAAAAAATCCTGGATGTAGACGCCAATTTCGAAATTGCTTTCTGGCCGGTAGCGATGGATGCCAAGTACAAGGACGTTGAAGCGATGCCGGATGGCTCGATCCTGCTGACCCTGTTTAATGGCGGGATCCGCAACAAAGAAAACGAAGAGCTCGCCCACCTGCTACGGCGCAAGTCGCAGATCCTGGTGGCCTTCGGATCATGCGCCACGGAAGGCTGCATCCCTGGCCTGGCCAATCTGTCCAAACCGGAGGATGTGCTCAATACAGCCTTCAACACAGTGACGACAGAAAATCCGGACAAGCTGCTTCCACATTACGATTTTGCCATGCCAGAAGGGGAGATTCACATTCCGGCCTTCAATCCGGTGCTACGAACGTTGAACCAGGTGGTGCCGGTGGACTACTTCATGCCCGGCTGCCCGCCAGAATCGCATCAGATTGCTGCAGTGGTCGACCTGGTGATAAAAGTGCTGCACGGCGAGGCCAGCTTGCCCCCCAAGGGATCGGTGATCGGCGCTGGAGGCTCCACAGTGTGCGACGATTGCCCGCGGGTGCGCAACGAGAAAATGATCAAGCAGTTCGTGCGCATCCAGGAAGTACAACGTGTAGACCCAGAGTTGTGCCTGCTGGAGCAAGGCATCCCTTGCAACGGGCCGGCGACCCGCAACGGCTGCGGAGCGCTCTGCCCGCAGGCTGGCGCCCAATGTATTGGCTGCTACGGTCCGGCGGAGGGTGTTTTGGATTACGGCGCCCGCCTGATCACCGCTTTCGCCTCAGTCATCGACAGCAACGACCCTGACGAAATCGATAAAATTTTGGATGGTATCCCCGACCCGGTCGGGCAGTTTTACCGCTTTAACCTGGCGGACTCGTTGCTGCGAGCCGCAAAACCCGCCTGGAAAGGCAACCTGTGAGGAGGATGCGATGCAACGTGTAACCATCGACCCCATTACCCGGCTTGAAGGTCACGGAAAAATCGAGATCTTCCTCAACGACGAGGGTGATGTAGCCAACACCTACTTTCAGATCCCCGAGCTGCGCGGTTTCGAGCGCTTCTGCGTCGGGCGTCCCGTGGAAGAGATGCCATTGCTCACCAACCGCATTTGCGGCGTCTGCCCGGAAGCGCATCACATGGCGGCAGCTAAAGCAGCCGACGCGGTGTATAAAGTAGATCCACCCCCCACCGCTAAAAAGCTGCGGGAATTGCTCTACTCAGGCTTCTACTTCACCGACCACACCACGCATTTCTACGCACTTGCCGGACCGGATTTTGTGATGGGTCCGGATGCGCCGGTCGCCGAGCGCAATATACTGGGGGTCATCCACAAGGTCGGGCTGGAGATTGGCGGCAAGGTGATCCAGGCGCGCAAATATGGTCACCAAATCGTTGAGATCATCGGCGGTCGCAAAGTACATCCGTGTACGTCCATCCCGGGCGGGCTTACCAAAGGCATCACCGAGGAGCAGCGCCAGGAAATTGAGGCGATCGGCCGCTGGGGCGTGGAGTTCGCACAATTCAGTCTGCAACTCTTCGATGATGTCGTGCTTGGCAATCAGGCGTACGTGGATCTGATCCTAGGCGATATCTATACGCATAAGACATACTCGATCGGCCTGGTGGACGCCAACAACCGTGTCAACTTTTACGATGGAAAGGTTAGCGTGGTCGCCCCGGATGGCGAGCGGATCGGAAAATACGCCCCCCACGAGTACACCGATTGGATCGCCGAGCGTGTCGAGCCGTGGACCTATCTGAAGTTCCCATACCTCAAGAAAGTTGGCTGGAAGGGTTTCGTAGATGGCAAAGACAGCGGCGTTTACTTTGCCACGCCGCTCTCGCGCCTGAACGCTGCCGACAGGATGGCTACCCCGCTGGCCCAAGAGCACTATGAAAAGTTCTACGCCACCTTGGG
>MGNS01000058.1:36341-43426 GCA_001795165.1 Chloroflexi bacterium RBG_16_57_11 | reverse complement strand
GTGCACCAGCGACTGGCTATCCACTGGGCGCGGCTGATCGAGCTGCTCTACGCCGCCGAGCGCATTGTCGAGCTGGCGACCGATCCGGAGATCCCCTCGCCCAACTTCCACGCTGTACCGACTGAAAAACCCAGCGAGGGCGTTGGCATCGTGGAAGCGCCACGCGGCACACTCACCCACCACTACAAGACCGATGAGCGAGGCATCCTGACGGAAGTCAACCTGATTGTGGGCACTACCAACAACTACGCCCCGATCAGCATGTCGATCAAGAAAGCCGCCCAAAACCTCATCAAGCAAGGCACGGTGGTCAACGAAGGCCTGTTGAACATGGTCGAGATGGCCTTCCGGGCATATGATCCGTGTTTCGGCTGCGCCACCCACTCTTTACCCGGACAGATGCCGCTGGAAGTCACAATCCGCGACATAGACGGCAATCCGGTCGAGGTTTTGAAGCAATTCTGCTGAAATGACATCCAATCCATCCTCTGGGCGGAGCCTGCAACCAGATGCGGGCTTCACCCAGCCAAAGACCTTAATCGTCGGTCTGGGAAATCCGATCCTGGGTGACGACGGGGTGGGCTGGCGCATTGCCGAGCGCGTGCAGGCGCGCCTGGTAGCAGGATTGGAAGGTGCTGCTGACCTGGAGGTGGACTGCCTGGCATTGGGAGGGCTTAGCCTGATGGAACGGTTGGTGGGTTACCAGCGTGCGATCATCATCGACGCCATCACCACCCGCCAGCATCCGCCTGGTACGCTGGCTTGCTTCCCTTTGGAAGCATTGCCCGACCACGCTGCCGGACACACTACAGCCGCCCACGATACCTCGCTCAAAACAGCTATTGCCGTGGGCCGCTCGATGGGAGCGTCCCTTCCGGAAATGATCATAATCGTGGCGGTAGAAACCGAACAGGTTTATAATTTCTCCGAAGAGTTGTCCCCGGAAGTCGCCGCGGCAATTACCCCCGCCGAACAAATGGTTCTTGATATAATCCGCCAAGGAGGCCCACCATGATATCACCCGAGCTGTTGCGTAGATATTCCTTTTTTGGAAAGCTGGCAGAAGCTGACTTGTACGAGATCGCAATGATCGCTGACGAATTTTCAGCGGATGCTGGAGTGACCCTCTTCCAAGAACACCAGCCGGCTGAGGCGTTGTATTTACTGCTGGAGGGCAGTATCGACCTTTACTACACATCTGAAGAGGAGTATCATCCAAAAATAAGGAAGGAATTCCTGGTCGGCGAAGTAAATCCGGGCGAGATATTTTCGATTAGCTCGATGCTGGATCCGTTCATCTTGAATGCTTGCGCTCGCACCGCCAAGCCGTCTCGATATGTAAAGATCGATGCAGTTTCGCTTCGTAAGATGAGCGAGGAGAACCACAAAATGGGGTGC
The DNA here is from genome assembly GCA_001795165.1 of Chloroflexi bacterium RBG_16_57_11. GTDB lineage: Bacteria > Chloroflexota > Anaerolineae > Anaerolineales > UBA4823 > RBG-16-57-11. The sequence continues at coordinate 42,028 of MGNS01000058.1, read as the reverse complement.
ATCATTATGCATCAGATCGCCAAAGCGCTGATGGAGCGCCTGGCGTACACCCGAGTGCAACTGGCTGCCGCCTGGGCTTGAAGCAATCCGCAACCAGGAAAACGGTCAGAGAAACGTAAGCAAAGGAAGGGCTATGGTAACCAAAGAGGACCTGATCTACCGACAGATCGTCACCATGCGTGACGGTGCGCGTGTGCTCTTGCGCCCCCTGATGCCCACCGACCGCCAGGCAATGCTGGATTTCTTCCTGCCCGTTTCGAATGAAGAGCGGCGCTATATGCGCCACAACGTCAACGATTCCCAACTAATCACTTCCTGGACGGAAAACATCGATTATGACCAGGTTTTCCCATTGGTGGCAACGATTGGGGATCGCATCGTCGGCGAAGCCACGCTACACTTCAACGAAGGTCCAGCCCGGCATCGCGCTGAAATACGTATATTCCTGGCAAAAGACTTCAAACGGCGAGGCCTTGGATCCAAATTGATCCAGTCATTGATCGACATTGCTCGCAAGCGCAGCATCCATCTGGTAGAAGCGCAGGTTGTCACCGACCATGTCGAGGTGATCAAAGCGTTGCATAAGGTCGGTTTTGAGACGGCGGCTGTCTTCGAAGAATATTTCATGCTGCCGGATGGTGAGATACGGGATGTGGCCTGCCTGATGTTGCGACTTCGTAAAGTCGAGGACGAATTTTAGGCTAATTTGGCGAAAAATTTTTCCAGACCTCGAAAGCACGACACGCTGAGCTTGTGACCAACATCGTCTTCACAATACGTCACCTGGGCGCCCGCATCCAGAAAAGCTTGCCGCGCCTGTCGAGCCCGAGCTACCGATACGAGCTGATCCTGTGTCCCGTGCGCCATGAAACAGGCCTTGCCCTCCAGCGGTCGCGAGCTCACTATTTGCTCCAACCCACCCGGCGCAAACCCCGATAAACCGGAAATAATCCCCACTCGCTGCGGAAAGGCCAGAGCCAGGCTGTAACCTAGAGCCGCTCCCTGGCTGAAACCTACGATATGAATCTGCCTCAGCTCCGCTGTGGGGAAGTTCTGGGGTTTAAGTAAATTCCAGATGGCTTCCATCGCCGGTCGAAAATCATCGATATCCGGCCAGCTGCGGTCCAAATTGGGCTGCCAGCCATAACCACCCAAGACTGTAGCGAAAAGGCCGCGCGGCGAAACCAGGAAAGTGTTTTTTGGCAACCGGTTGGCGAAAATCCACATGGAATTCTCGTCACCCGTCCAACCGTGCAGCATAAGTATGAGCGTGTGAAGACCGGGGCTATCCGGAGTTTGCTGGCGAAGTACCCAGCCATCCACCTGACGAACCTGGGCGTTCATCGCTCGCATTCCTTCTTCACCAGCCAGTCTATCCCAGCCAGCAAAAGCCAGACAAGCACGGCCGGCACCAGGCTGAGCACCAGACAGACCAGGCCCATGAGGGCGGCATTGCGACCCATGAATAAATAGATCAGGCCATCCCCAACCAGGAACACCAGCAGCAAAAAGCCCGCCAGCAAGCGAAAGTTCGTTTGACGCGAGTAACGACGCAGGTCGCGGGTCATGCAGGCCTCTGAGTTATAGGCATTCGAAAAAATCAGACGAAAACGGCAAGCGGTCGTTGGCGGGCTTATGAGGATGCACAGCTCGTTTCAGGCGGGCCTGCCAGCTAACGCAGCTATTTAGCTGGGGTAGAGACTGCTCGGCGGCTCGCTCTCCGGTGCGGGCAACTTCGGAAATGTCCACCTGGTCCAGCAACCCGATCCGCCACACCGCCGGACGGATGAGCACATCCGGCTGTTCGACAGCGATGTGCAGCTCGGAAAGCAAGGCGCTACCGATGTCAACCGAGCGCATGAAAATACTCAGCGCCTGGGAAAACCTTAGCTTCGAAAGATACCGGTTCATAATGGGAAGCGTGCTCGCCTGATGTGGCTGGCTCATCTGTGACCACAAGCCGATTGGAATTGATAGGGCAACAGCTACAACCGGAAGATCCGGCTTCAGCAAACGCGCCACGCTCACTGGTACCGGATCCATCACACCGCCGTCGACCAGTGTCCGGCCTCCAAGAATTCGCGGCGGGAAAATCCCGGGCAAGGCGATCGAGGCCAGCACCGCCTCCAGCGCCCGACCCCGACCCAGGATTACGCGCTCTGCGGTGTCCAGATCCACCGCAGTTACCGCGCATGGCAACCGTAGATCTTCGAAACAACAATCTCCCAGGGTTTCTTCGAGTAGATCATGGATACCCCGCAGGCCCATCCAGCTAGGCCCGTCGTTGCGCTCGCGCGCAAACAGACTGGTCTGGTTGGTCATCGACATCAACCGCTGGATCTCATCCGGTTTATAACCGAACGCGTACAGGCTGGCAACAATTGCTCCGGCGCTGGTGCCGGAGATGGCACGGATGTTAAAACCTTCGCGCTCCAAAACACGTAACGCACCGATGTGCGCGCTTCCTTTTGCACCACCACCCCCCAGAGCAACGACGATATCTTTCATTAGCGTCTCCTGTTCAACGGGTATTCTACTTTGGAGAGATGGTTAGAGTCAACCTGTTTTTTTACATAACGGGACAGGATAATTTAATCCACAAGGGCAGATCTGTCAGGCGGAGATTGGAAAGCCGGGAGGCTGTAAGGTTACCAGTACAATTCCCCTATCATTATGCGTTTTATTATGAAAAGCGTGTAAATGTTGACGCCTTTTCAAGGTAAAATAACCCGATGACCTCGGATGAACATTGGAAAAAGATCTTTGAGGCTGAAATTCAGCAAGGAGAAAAAGCCCGCCAAATGGGTAACGAGGGGATGGCGCGAGTCTGCGCCCGCCGGGCAGCCGGGGCGCTGGTGGGTGAATATTTCAACCGCCACGACGTCGGCCCAGGGTTCGACCGGAGACCGGCCAGCGCCTACGATCGGTTGCGCGATCTTAGCGAGATGCCCGGCGCCTCACCCCAGGTGATGCGAGCTGCTAAACTTTTTCTGAGGCGCGTCACCGTAGAGCACACCTTAGACGTCGAAGCAGACCTGATCGCCGAAGCGCGTTGGCTGCGCCAGGAGCTGCTTGGAGAATGAACGTGCCAGATCCTGCTGGTTCACCCAATCCCCCTTTGCGGATTTTTGCCATCATCTCCGGCGAATATGGCGCGCGGCATGTAGCAAACATCATGTCACATGGCCCCAGGAGCTGGAAGATCACACCCTGGCAGGCGCCGACGATCTTGCCACCCGTGATCGACTACCCAGAAGAATACTTGCCCTCCTCCTTCCCGCCAGCTGACTTGATTCTATCGTTCGCCGAACATCGTGGAGTGGCAGAGTTGCTGCCGGATATCGCCCAGATGACCGGTGCGCAGGCGGTGATCGCGGCAATCGACAACGAAGCCTGGCTGCCCCGCGGTCTGGCGCGCCAGCTGCGCGGTTGGCTGGAGCGCATCGGCGTTGGCTGCGCTACACCCAAACCACTGTGCTCATTAACCGAAGTGGACTTTGGCGTCACCCGTCGCCAACGCATCAGCTACAACCACCCGATGATTTCTGAGTTTGCGCACTACTTTGGCCAGCCGGAATTTGGGATCGAAGTCGATCCGGAGACCCGGCAAATTATCGCAGTTAGAGTACGGCGGGATGCCGTATGCGGTTGCGCCCGTTTTGTAGCTGAGCGGTTGGTGGGTGTATCCGCCGATGACGCCGAAGAAACAGCCGGGCTGCTGCACCATCATTTCCCCTGTCTGGCGGCGATGAGCAAGGATATCGATTTTGGGGATACGCTGATGCACGTATCGGGCAATGTAATGAAGGACAAAGTCGGTGAGCAGGTTCGACCTTATAAAAGCACGAAGTACATTGCCCCCGGTACGCATAGCGAATAGAACATCTGCAACTCGTAAGCGTGCGACGACTAACTCATGCACCCCCAACCACGGGGTTAGGCCGAGAGCGCCGGAGGACGCTTTTCATTTATACCACTCTGCATCTGGTGATTACGCATCTGGTGTAAGATACCCAGGACGCCCAACAGCGTGATGACTGCCCGCATCCCGGCAAAAATCAGCAACGCACTGGTCAGCACACCAGCTAAGGATAGCAGCACATATTGCAGCACGGTTGACCGAGAGCTAAACCGCTTCGATTCCTGTGCCAGGCGCCTCTTCAGATCGGTCACAAAATCAGGGCGCGGGGCAACCGGACGGAAAGATGTTTGAAGGTAGCGTTCCATATGCCCAACACCGGGTCTTGCAACCGTGCGATTGTTCCTTCTCGAGGTTTTCACTTTTTACCCTCCTGCTGTCGGGTAAGCGACAACCCCCACCGTGCCCGGCCCGAGGTTCGCCGCCACGCCAATCGATAGCTCTGTAATGATCAATTCATTACAGTTTAGAAGCTTACAAGCCGCCTGGGCAAGCTTCTCGCCGGCTTGCGGATCTTGAGCATGTACGATGGCAACATTCACTGGGCCAGCGCCCATTCGGCGTACCATCTCGTTCACGACAAACTCCAGGGCTTTACGCCGTGTCCGCACCCGCTCACCCAGCTCCAACACGCCCTCATGCAAGGTGATAATCGGCTTGACATTCAGCAGAGACGCCAAGGCCGCCTGTAACGCCTTAACACGACCGCTACGTCGGGCGTACTCCAGTGTGTCCAGGGTCAGAATTATCTGCACATTCCGGCGGATCGTCTGCCAACGGGCGAGGATTTCATCTACTGTTGCCCCAGCCCGCTCCATCATGCGCGCTTCTCGTGCCATGTAGCCCATGGCTGCCGAGCCACAGCCCGAATCAAATGGTATGATCTTGTATTCATCGCGCAGCTCGCGCGAGGCCAGCTCTGCAGATGCATACGTACCGGAAAGCTTGCCGGTCACGTGCAAGGATAGGATCATATCGCCGGGCTGCGCGATACTTCGGTAAAAGCTCGAAAACTGCTGCGGTGTGGGCTGCGAGGTCTTCGGGATGACACCACTCTCGTCCGCCATACGATAAAAATCTGAGTTGCTAAGGTCAACACCTTGTAAGAACATCTGTTCACCAAAGTGAATATTGATGGGGATGACCTGGATGGCGTATTCTTCGATCCAGCCCGGGGGCATGTCCCCTGCGCTGTCGATGACGATATGCAACTTGCTGCTACTTGCTTCCATATGATCTTTCCCGTTCGTCCTCTAATTCGAATGGCAAGGTGCCTAAATCATCTCGGATGGTCAGAAGCGTACGGTGGTAAAGGCTTTTTACTGCGCCTTCGGTGCGCCCCATGACCTGTCCGATCTCCGCATTCGACATATGGTCGACAAATTTCAAGATGATCAGTTGCTGTCTCTCGGCTGGAAGGCAGCGCAGTACCCGTAACAGGTGATCTTGTTCCTCCGATTGCAACACTTCGCTTTCGGGGAAACCGCCCGGGTTGGAGGAGAGCACACCATCCTCCAGCGGGATCTCTTTGCGCCGGCTGTTGTCACGGTGCCAGTTGGCGACTAAGTTATGCGCAATGCGGTAAAGCCAGGCCGAGAAGGGCAGGCCCCGGTGATTGTAGTTGCGGATATGCCTCAACGCCCGCATGAAAACCCGCTCAGTCAGGTCCTCAGCATCGTACACATTGCCCGTGCGGTAATAGATGTAATTATAAATGCGACCTACATAGCACTCGTATAACGCGCCAAACGCCTCGCTATCGCCCTGG
>MGNS01000058.1:28109-36322 GCA_001795165.1 Chloroflexi bacterium RBG_16_57_11 | reverse complement strand
CATCGTCAGTCATCTCTGGCACGTCTGTACTGCCTCACGCGGGCGGGCATAGACAATGCACAGGAGGCACTGGGGGTGCGAGGCGTCTCTCCTGTGCATAGTAACCCCACCAAAGTTAAATCGTTTCTTACCAGGATCGGTTATTGTCGGGGAGTGCCATCCTGGGACCACAAACCATAATTACGGCTCAGAGTATATCATAGAAAGTAAGGTATAATTGTTGCTACAATTTCTGGGGATGAAAGGTCTCGACGGAAGAGGCTGGCCCCGGATTGCGAGCCGAGAGGCGCCGACCTCGTTAACTCAGCGCGAAAAACAAGTGCCAACCGCACAAACTACGCTGCCCTGCCCCTCGCCGCATAAGCGAGTGACATAAGCAGCTGGCTTCCACAAGAGAGGCCACGTCCGCCCACCCCGCTCTCTGTCCGGTGGTGGAACCGGGCGTGACAAAGACAGAGTGCCGCACGCCCACACCGCTAAGCGTGCGAAAGAGGGGCTTTCGGGCTCCGGCGGTTAGCCCGGGGATCGCCTTTGTCGGTTGGGATGCCTCGGGCAAAGGCTCCAACCGACTACGCTCGTAGATATTCGAGGGACGAATCTTTCGGACTCGGGTTCGATTCCCGACATCTCCACTCCTCGGAGGACAGACATGGCCGATTCAGCCTTGGGTGCAACCGCGCGGCGGATCCTTGAATTTGTGTGCCGCACCCTGCCCGTAGAAGATCCCCCTGAACATTTTCAAAATCGGACCGACATCGCCGGAGAGCTGCGCCTATCGTTGGTAGAGTATGATGACGCCTGCCGCGAGCTAACTCGAGACCACCTGATTATTACGGATCCGCCCACGGCCCCAGATTGCGATTGGATCGCCCCTAGTTCAAAAGGCCGCCAGGCCGTTTTATAGGGGCGGGTCTGGGTTTGTCCAATACAAGTGTTATCTCTGGCGTAGACCCGCCCCGGCCTGCTTCAAGATGCCTTTGTTGGCGTCCATTGCCATGACCACCGCAGCGTCATTGATGCCGGGCATCTACCCCACCCGTAATACCAACCCTTTGAGATAAGCCCCTTCGGGGAAATTCAGCGCTACGGGGTGATCGGGGGCCTGGTGCAGATAATCGATGATTTGCGCCTGCACGCCGGCGTCCAATGCAGCGCCCGCCACAATCTTCTGGAACAGGTCTGCGCTCACTCCCCCGGAACAGGAGAATGTGAATAATAGCCCCCCCGGCCGGAGCAGTTTCAAGGCCAGCAGGTTGATGTCCTTGTAGCCACGCGCGGCTTGCTCGGCAAGCGCAGCGGTAGGGGCAAACTTGGGTGGGTCGAGCACGATCATATCGAAGGTTTGCCTGCGATCACGCAATTGGCGCAAGACCTGGAAGACATCCCCCTCTAATAATTCGGCTCGTCCCACGGGCAGTTCGTTCAGCGCCAGGTTGTCGCGCGCCAGAGCTAGCACCTCAGCCGAGGAATCCACCGCCAGCACGGACTCTGCCCTACCAGCCAGGGCGTGGATGGTAAAGCCGCCGGTATACGCAAAGCAATCCAGGACCTGTCTGCCGGCGGCCATCTGCATCAAGCGCTGGCGATTGTCGCGCTGATCGAGGTAATATCCAGTCTTGTGGCCGTGCGCCACATCCACCCAAAACTTCAGGCCGTTTTCTATTACTTGCAGACGCTCCGGCGGCGCCGCGCCGCGCAACGGACCGCAATACTCATCCAGGCCTTCCAGGCGGCGCACCTCAGCGTCCGAGCGCTCGTAAAGACGCCTGGCGCCAGTTAACTCGAGCAATAGATCCGCCAGCGTCTCTTTCCAATGCTCTGCACCACTGCTCAAGAACTGCGCCACCAGCGTGTCTGCGTAGCGGTCCACTACCAGTCCGGGCAGCCCGTCCGATTCAGCGTGCACCAGGCGCACAGCGTTCCCACGCTCCGGTTGAACCAGGCCCGCTCGTGCAGTAATGGCTCGCTCCACACGGCGTCGAAAGAACCCTGCATCGATGGTCTCATCCGCCTGCCAGCTCCAAACACGCAGCCGGATTTGAGAGGCCGAGCTATAAGCAGCCCAGGCGAGAAACTCGCCTGGATGGCTCTCCACCTGCACCGTGTCGCCATCCGCTGGCGCACCTTGGATCGAATCAATTGCGCCGGCAAAAACCCACGGATGCCGGCGCAGGAGCGATTTTTCCCGCCCGGCCTTAAGCCGGACTGTGTACATCGGTTAGATGACTCCGATTTGCCTGCCCGCTTCAGCGATAATGCTCATGGCGTGGTCGATCTCGCCTGGCTCGTGCGCCGCGGTAACCGTAGCGCGCAGGCGGGCCAGACCCGGTGGCACCGCCGGGGAGACCACCGGTAAGACAAAGATATCCCGGTGCTGGCCAAATTGGGTCATGCGGTAGGCGGTCTCATCCTCGCCACACACCACCGGTACGATAGCCGTCTCGGTGTTTAGCGTATCGAAGCCAACCTGTTTCAGACCGCTGATGAACTGCTCGGCGTTATGGCGCAGCTTTTCCACCCGCCAGGGCTCATCCAGGATTACCTCAAAGGCCGCCTTGGCAGCCGCGGCCTGCGCGGGAGGCAAGGCGGCGGAGAAAATATATGCCCGCGTCGAGTGGCGCAAATAATTGATCAGGTCTTTATGCCCGGCAATATATCCTCCTACTGACGGAATGGTCTTACTCAAGGTGCCCATCTTGATATCGATAGCGTCTGGTAAGTTGAAGTGCTCTTCGATCCCGCGCCCGGTCTTACCAAGCACACCCACCGAATGGGCCTCATCAATCATAAGCCAGGCGTGATATCTGCGGCACAGCGCCACCATCCTGGGGAAGTCGATTACATCACCGTCCATGCTGAAGACGGCATCGGAAACGACCAGCTTAGCGGCGCCATCTGGGATTTGCTGCAAGCGAGCTTCGAGGGCTTCCATGTCATTATGGTGGAACCGCAGGAACTTAGCTCCCGACATCAGGCAGCCATCCACGATGCTGGCGTGGTTCAGTTTATCCGAGATCACGTAATCACCGCGGCCGAGCAAGGTAGCGATGACCGAAAGATTGGTGGCATAGCCGGAGGAGAAGGTGATTGCAGCCTCGGCGTGTTTGAAGGCGGCGATCATCTCTTCCAGCTCGGAGTGCAGAGTGAGGGTGCCTGCTAGTAAACGCACGCCGTGCGTTCCAGTGCCATATCGATCCACAGCGGCCTTCGCTGCGGTGTTGATGCGCGGGTGGCCCACCAGTCCTAAGTAGCTGTATGAGGCGAACATACCCATCTCACGCCCGTGCACCAAAACGCGCGCCCCACCGCGCAACTCGGTAACGGGCTGGTTGTAGAAGTACAAATCAGCGCCCTGGAGATCAGCCACGCGCTTGTTCATCGCATGAATGCGTTGGAGTATGGTATCGTTGATTAGTGAATAAGCCATTGAAAGCTCCCGTGGAAAAGAAGGGATTGGTGCTGTATGTGCAATTAGGCAAGTTTAGCTTACAGCAACGGAACTGTCAATGGAGGATAGGGGTGTCAGAGAGGCTCTGTGGAAGCCCTATTCGAGCGTGAGTAGGTAAGCAATCAAATTGTTAATTTCACCTTCATCCAAAACTTCTCCAAAGCTTTGGTACATCACACCCGTAGAAAAGCCTTCGACAACATAGGCATTCGGGTTGATAATGCATTCACGCAGATAATCAACCGCCGATTTTCCTGGGACACGCTGCCCGGCTCGTGTGGCGACACCCGCCAGAGATGGCCCTATCAGGACTTTATTTGGCTCGACCGAATGGCAGGTGATGCAACCGGGCGCTTCATGGATCATCGCCTGATTGAATATTGCCTCTCCCTCGGTTGGGTTACCCAACGATTTTGCGGCTACAGCCTTTCCGCAGGCAGCCAGCAGCACGCTGACCAAGCTAAGAACCAAGAAAAGATTTCTGTTCAAATTTCCTCCGCGTACGTGGATTTAAATCGATCTATTCCGGCTTGACGAAAATTTGGCGCGTCACCCGCACACCCAGGACGACGGAAGCGGGCTGACCATCGATGTACACATGTAGGTTGTCATCGAACGGCGATGCCTCCAGGATCGTCACCGCGATGTTGGGTGTCAGTCCGATTGAAGATAAATAACGGAGAAGGTCCGGATCGGCGTCGTTGATCCGCTGGACGATGGCACGGTCGCCTGGGAGCAGCTCACTCAAGCGCACGCTCGAACGAGATGGCACCTGGAACTCGCGGGTCGGGATTGGATCGCCGTGTGGGTCGTAGGACGGATCGCCGAGCGCCTGACAGATTCGCTCTTCCAGCTCCTCTGAGATCACATGTTCAAGCCGGTCGGCTTCGTCATGTACCTCATCCCAGGTAAATCCTAGCTTCTCGTGCAGGAATGCTTCCAGAAGACGGTGGTGGCGGATAATCTCCAAAGCGGTATGCTCACCCTCTACGGTGAGGGACACGCCGCGATGTTTTTGATAATCGATCAGAGGTGGGGTCGCCGCAGCCAGCCGCTGGATCATGCCGGTGGCTGAAGCCGGCGTTACGCCCATCTGCTCGGCGATCTCATTCGTGGAGGCACGATCTTGCTCCTGGGTGATTTCATAGATCGCCTTAAGGTAATCCTCGATTGAGGTAGAGAGATGATTATTCATCGTCAGACCCTTGTGGAGATGTCGGCCGTCTCCGCCTGAGGTGGCAGTATCGGTGCATTACTTGATTAATAATCCGGTTACCCACAGAACCAGCATACCTGCAACGATACCTGAGAACACAGTCAGTGGCATGGCTTCGCGGGCAGTGTCTTTCCGGATCAGCTTGGCGATCTCGTAAACGACCTCATACACTGCGCCCGTCCCGATTGCCAGGAAGAGGACGGCCAGTGTTGGCGAGGGTGAAAACGCCCCGATCCATGATCCAAGGATGGCAGGGGCGCCGCCGATGAAGCCCAAAATCGCCAGATGGCGGATGCCGGGCCGATCGCGCAGCACGGGGGCGATGATCCCCAGCCCCTCGGTAATGTTCTGGATGATGAAGCCTACCACCAGGAAGGCTCCCAGAGCGATTTCGCCGACGTTATAGGCTGCTCCGATTGCCAATCCCTCACCCAGGTTATGAAGGCCAATACCGATAGCGATCATATAAGCCAGTGAGAGTCGTTGAGAGACCTCACTCCGCGCGGTTGCGATCTGCTGTTTTGTAATCGCATCGAGTAATAAGAAGGTACTCACGACGCCAATCCCGATCAACCCGATCCCCTGAAAGGCTCCCGGAATTGCCGAAGCTTGCTCGATCGCTTCGGCCAGCGTGTCCAGACCGAGAAAGACGAGAATCCCGGCAGTGAGGGCTAGCAGAAAGACCATAGACCGCCTTCCGAGCCAACGTAGCGCGGGGAACCAAATCAGACCCAGATACACCGGGATCACGCCAACGTATAACCCGATCAGTGTGAAACTGAGAAATGTTTTTGCATCCGCCTTTGGCGTCTCGAAAGCCACAGGGATCTCAAAATCGAAAGGTATGGCGTTCGTGCTAAAAACCCGGATAGCGTAGGCCTCTCCATAAGCCCAGGGATAGGCCAGGTGGATCGTAGTGGTGCGCAGGCGGGGGATCGTAGCGCCCGATGAGGTCGTGTACGGCCAGACGGCGTCATTAATAATCACCTGGGCGATGGTCAAGTCTTCCGGGCCGGCGTTGCGCACCGTAATTTCGATCTCGCCTGGCTGCAGTATGGTGCGTTCCTCCGTCAAAGCTTCAACCGGCGCCGGGGAAGCCAGATTCAGACCACCGCCAGTGGTTAAAAAGACCATAATCACCACACCCAGGATGATAATCGGGAGCACGAGCAGGACCAGTCTGGTCCAATTCCATTTTTTTTCCTCGGTGGGCGTAATCGTTCCTTCAGCCATCCAATACCTCCTCATGCCACGACTTCAAAAAAACCCGTCCAACCCAGCTCAGCGAACTCAGTATTGTGGGCGTGGAACATATACAACCCCGGGTACTTGTAAGAAAACTCCAGGATGCCCCGCTGCGCCTGGGTCTGCATAATATTGTCGGTATATTCGGCCGGCGTCAGGCTCGTACCGGTCGGATAGTAATTGAAGAAATTAGCGTGCAAGTGAAAACTGTTGATCAGATCGAATTCCAGGATATTCACCAGGTAAATACGCACTTTCTCACCGACGCCAATCTGGATCGGATGAAGCTGGTAGTGGAACGGAATACCATTGACAGCGTAGAAATCATTTTCGTCGTCGAAGTCCACATCGAGGCCGCTCATGACCATAACAAACTCTTGATCCACCGCCGGGCGACCACCGTTCGGATCGATGATGAATGCTCCGTATAACCCTTTGGCGATATGTCTGGCCAGGGGTGCGGCGTGGCAATGATATAGATGCAACCCAAACGGCTCAGCATCGAACTCATAAGTAAAACTCTCCCCAGGGTCGATCATCCCAGGCGTGCCCGGTACGCCGTCCATCTCGGCGGTATGAATGCCATGAAAGTGCATCGAATGGGGATGTGCGCTTCCATTGAGGAACCGGATTCGGATGCGGTCGCCCTCCTTACACCGGATGGTCGGGCCGGGGAGGCGACCGTTATAAACCCAGGCTGGAAAGACGATGCCGGGCACAACTTCGATGTCTTTATTAATTGCGGTGATCACATATTCACGTAAGGTTTGCCCGTTTTCCAGCGTCGAAACCATACCGTAATCGAAATCGGTCAGAATCTCGCTAGGGTTGAAGCCATTGCGCTGGTGATCCACTTCTCCGACCGCCATCGCCATGGCATCCTCGCCATGCCCCATTTGATGGAGTGGCGATGCCTTCGCCTGACCTGCCACCTTAGTGATTGTAGCCACCCCTGCAGTCCCCAACAGCGTCAGTGCACCCGCACGGAGAAAATCACGCCTTGACAAATTCTGTTTCATCCTGCCTCCATTCAATTCAATCTACCGCAAAATTGGGTAAAATTCACCTTGACGAGAAAAATATTTTGGATATGCTAAATCCTATTTTAGCCGAAACTTTCGAATTGTCAAGGGAAATTGTTTATATTAGGTATTAATACGTAAATACGACAGCCGGTCGATGAGTTAAACCTCCTGCCGATTATTTGTCTTACCAGCTTAATTTATCGCTGACTGGCGGTTCGGTCTGATCTAGTTTTCGCAGCTGGGATGGCTAAACAACGATACAATTCAGACGGGGTGCAGGGTTTGCCGAGCTTGGCTTTTCGGACTACTCGGTCGCGTCAAACTTGAGTGTCAAATTTGACCCGAAAATGACTTCCATCGCAAAACGGTTTATTATTAGAATGACCACAGCGGCACAACGCCACCCGCGTGTCCTCGCGGATCAGGTGATTTCCCGGCCCTACAATACGCACCTTACCCCGTAAATACAGCGGTCCGTTGACCTGGACTTTTACCGTGGTTTCGTCCGGCTCTGGCTCCTGCTCTCCGCCATCCAGACGCTCGAAGTGCAGCGCCCCGGTCGGGCAGGTCATCACCACCCGGGCAATATCCTCCGCCGACCCGGCGTTCACCAGTACCCACGGGCGCACTTGCGGCTGGAAAACCAACGGCAGCCCGCGGAAGCAGTTGCCCACGTGGGTACATAGCTTTGGCTCCCAATATACGGCGATCTCACTGTTACGGTACTCCCGTTCGACGCCAGGGTGCTTTCGACCCAGGCTCTCTTCGCTGGATTCATTTTCCATGATGGGACCTCCTTGGGGCTGGATGCTTACCACACTTATTATACCCCGCACCAGCCTCATTATTCATCAGCGACGGTGCACACATAATCCGCCGCCAGCCAGAAGGGTGGCAGATACAGAACGCCATCACTGAGCGGGAGGATTTCTTCGGGTAGCGAGACGCCCAACGCATCCTGGATGAATCGCCGCCGCCCCTGCACACGCTCCCAGAGCCCGTGATGGCGAGCGCGGATCTCGGCGCGCAGCGTGGAGTCTGCAAAGGCAACGGTGTCCTCGCAATTCAATGCCCTCCCGGGCGGTAAGGGGGTAGGGATGATGTCACTCTGGAAGACCATTCCGGAGGCTATTTTTTCATCACTGCCGGGGCGTACCGGTGTGTGCAGCCACTCATCATAGGAGGTCAAGTGACCTGGGTTGAGCATCGAGTGCAGCGGGCTGCCGTCGAAAGCACGACTCACCGCCCGGGCAATTTCGTCGCCGGTGACCCCGAGGCT
>MGNS01000058.1:25299-28102 GCA_001795165.1 Chloroflexi bacterium RBG_16_57_11 | reverse complement strand
GTGTACCAGGTAGTCAAAGCGTGGTAGTAGGGCGCGACAATGCTCTCGAAAAAGCTCCAATCCGGCTCGCCCAACATCAAACCAGCCCGACAAACCAGGCTGCCCCAATAACCGACCGCGGTCGAAACTGCGTCACCGTATTCCAGCACTCGGTCCCCCGGGCTGCGCAGCCCGTTGAGCTCGCCCTTACCCGAGACGAAGATCGGGTGCATGCTCATGGGCAATCCGGCATAGCCCATACCCCGCATGGCCTGCATCTCGCTCATCCCGGGACGGGCGCCACGCAGCACGCCAAAGACCGCCGCGGAGGCGTTGCGCGCCGCCCACTCGAAGGCGGCGATCTGGTCGGCGGAATTGAGGGCGCGCAGACCGCGCTCGGGGTGCATCAGCAGGGCAGTGCCATCCACAACCTTACCCCCGGGTGACACCAAAGCGCGTAGCACATCCACAAAGAAAGCCGGTATAAAAGCTGGTGCGCCGGAATCGTCACCCTCGCCCGGCTCCAGGTATTTCCAACCCACCACACTGACGGTCTGCCCGAAGTGCACACCCAACCCGGCCAGAGCAGCCTTTAACTTTGCCGCCGTCCCGCGCGGCTGGCCACCCAGGCTGAAGGTCTGGCACAAGACCAGCTCCACCGGGGTGGGTAGCACGGAAGTGTAGCCCATGTCCTCGTTGCCCAGGACCAGGAAGCGCTTGCTGCTCGGGCCAAGCAGCAGCAGGGCTTCTTCGAAGCGAGGGTCGAAGTTGAGCAGGTAGACCAGGTTGGCGTAATGCTCGCGGTCGGCGTAAACCGCCACCCAGTCCACCTGGGCGGCCTGGTAAAGGGTGGACAGCCGGCGCTCGTACTCTTCGACCGGAACGGTGGGGCGAGCTTCGACAAAGGTGAATTCGGGGGGAGGGATGTGCTTGAGCTCGATTTTCATGGATCCTCCTCGTGCAAGGGCGAAGCATCCGGTAGATAAGCGCAGGCGGCAAAGGATCCACCCACGCCGGATGCTTCGCCCTTACGGTTCTGTTCGGCTCAGTATATTTTGGTGGATGGTTAAATTTGATGTTCCCAAGGATTGATAAACTATTGCAATACTTTCACTTCGCGCTGGATGCGCTCACTCAAATCTCTCTCAGCCACTTCAAGATCATAGCGTACCTGTAACTGCAGCCAAACCTTTGCGCTGGTGCCAAAGTAGCGCGCCAACCGCATGGCGGTATCTACAGTGATGGCGCGCTGCCCGTGAATAATCTGGCTGATGCGAATCGGCGAAACGCCAAGATCTTGCGCCAGGCGATACTGGCTCAAGCCAAGTGGTTTCATGAAGTCTTCTAGCAGCACTTCACCGGGGGGGATGGGGGAAAGCATCTCGTCCATAGGAATTACCTTTATGTGTGATAGTCAACGATTTCTACATTTACAGCTTTGTTTTCTACACATGAAAAACAAATGCGCCATTGGTCATTGATGCGAATGCTGTATTGACCTTCGCGACTTCCCTTGAGCTTTTCGAGTCGATTTCCAGGGACTTTTTGCACATCGTGCAAATCAACAACTTCATCGAGATAAAGTAACTTGCGACGTGCAGTGCGCTGGATATCAACCGGCAGCTTTCTGGATAGCTGACCGAGAAAAATCTTCTCCGTCTCTCTGGACGCGAAGTACTCAATCACTATTTGATATTATCACAATACGATAATATCGTCAAGCGATAAATCTGGTGTTGCGGTATCATCAACCATCGCCTGACCTGTTGCCTCAACCATCCACTTACTGCCTTTCGGGTTTACCAAAAATTGCCCATAGATAAAAGGCCGTAAATTAGCACTCCTGGCGAAGCTTAAGAGCTGTAAAGCGAGGAGCAGGAAGATAGTGGCAACAATGGTGACTCATAAAACAGCGTATTTCGTTTTAGCCTTGTTATATCCTAAGATGGAGACCAGAACGATCAAGGTGATCAGACTGATGCATCGTCCAATCAGGTAACCATCCGGCAGGTATTCAAATCTGATCTCGTGTTGACCTCTGCTAACCCAAATCCCTTGTAAAGTACAATCCGTGCGGATTACTTGAGCTGGTTTTGAATCAATCCATGCCTTCCAGCCAGGGGCCCAGGTTTCCGAGCGAACCAAAAAACCCGGGCCATTCGCTAATATCGTCACGATTTCGGTTCTTCCTTCAAATCGCCTGTCAACAATCTCTATTTGAGAAAGCTCTTCCGGGCTAGATGCTGGCTGCTCCAAAATCGCCTCGGTTTCCAGGTCCATCCCTCGCAGATTTTCTAAACAATTATCTGGTGGTATAGACCTGACATGCTTAACACTGAAAAATCGCCCGAATCCCTGCCCTATATCATATATGAATGTTTTACCAATCGATAGATTATTTTCAAATCCAACCTGTTCAACGATATCTGGAACTATCACATAACGAGTATTCAAAGCTTTTAACATTGGGAGATTGAAATTCGGCTCCGGACATTGGCTTCGCGCCTCCGGACTCGATAACAACGATGGCGAAGAAACCGCATATCCTGAATATTCGCAACCGATGGCGGAATTGAGATATTCATTGTATCTTGATACTTGTATGGAATCATAGCCGCTTGAGGCTTGCAAAGAATGCTCGACCAATATGGAAGCCGGAATATCTTCATCGAGCGAAATAAACCGCTCATCGGCTGGCAAGTTTGAACCTAAGTACGAGGTCAATTCATCAGTTTTAAGAATATCTTCCTCTGCCACCGGCCGGATAAATTTCGATCCGGCGAGCCAAAGGTCGAGTATTAATATCGCCCACAAGCAAATGTTC
>MGNS01000058.1:17368-25241 GCA_001795165.1 Chloroflexi bacterium RBG_16_57_11 | reverse complement strand
CAGGTCGAAGGGTATTAATTCAGGATAAAACCAGCGAAATCCAGCCGCAGGTAGGTAAAATAAACCCAGCAAGATTGGGACAAACCATGCTCGCCTGATTTGATCCTTCTGGACTGAAAGCCATTTCTCTAATCCCCAGGCAGCAAGTAAGGCAATCCCAAAAAGTGCATATATCGACCAACGCGCAGGCACACGCAGTAATTTAAACCCCGGGATGTTGTAGTACATGAATTGGAATATCCGTGTTTGATCTCCCAGGCATAAGAGCAACGATATCAAAATTACCACTGCCCAAAACCGCTCTTTTGCTGTCCATCCTAATCGCATTCCAATCCCCACTAGAATGAGAGCACAGACGCCTGCGTAAGTAATCCATTCCGGAAAATATAATTCCTGGACAGATAAAAATCCCAATAACAATGGTATTGGAAGACTGCCAAAACCCGCTTCCTTCAGGCTCAAGGTTCGATTGATGTAGGGATAAAGCTCTATATATGGAAATAGCTGAATCGAGGCGATACCGATGCTAATTATCCCCGCGATAAGAAAAAGCCAGGCGCCCCTCTTCAAGCCACCCCTCAGGCTGCTGGTACCATCTCGGAATATAAAATATAGACTGCATACAACCATGAATATCAAGCCATACAGCAAATATTTCAAATCAGTCAGCGCCTGGAAGGCAAATGCGATGCCGAGGAAAACAGCCCATCTGAATTTTCCTGTCGACCAGAAGCGGAAGAAACACAACAAGGAGCAACTCCACCAGGCGATGCTATAGATCGAGTTCCAATGTCCGCCGCTGATTAAGGCGATCCAACGCGGAGTCATAGAAAACAAAAAAGCGCCAACAAAAGCCGCCGCTGGCTGTGTTTGATATTCAAGTCGCAGCAACAGGTAAGTACATACACCGATCATCCATAAATGAATCATAACCAGAATATTTAAGCCAAATGAAATCGTAAAAATTTGTGTCAACCAGAACAATGGATACAGGATCGGTGCTATAGGATGGCCGAGTATAGGTGAACCGCTTAAATGATAAGAACGCCAGAACGGAACTGTCGAATCGTTCCCTAAACTGAGCTCTACCATTCTGGCGACGGGCCACACTTCTCGAGGCAGATCGCTCCCTAAACTCGAGGTCGGCATGATTAGTGGAGCTGGCGACCTAAAGAGGTATGGGGAGAAAAACAGGATGATCAGTAACAACAGAATTAGAAGATACGAGAACTCCTGCAGAATGCCCGGAGTGAAAAATGATTTTTTGTTGTTTTTTTTCAATTGACATCCCTATTGTTTAATTCCCACCCATCTTCCTCAAACCCGCCTCATCCAGGACCGGCACGCCCAGTTCCTGCGCTTTGGCCAGCTTTGACCCTGCGGCCTCGCCGGCCACCAGATAGCTGGTTTTTTTGCTGACCGAATCGGTCACTTTACCGCCATGCGCCTGGATGTATTCCTTGGCCTGGTCGCGCGAAAGCGTTGGCAAGGTTCCGGTGATGACGAAAGTCATACCGGCCAGCGGTTGCTCGCCTACGGGCTCCGTGGGAGATACCGCCTGAGGCCAGACGCCGGCTGTGTGCAGCTTGCCGATCACCTGTCGGTTGGCGGGCCGCTCGAACCAGTCCACAATCGCCTGGGCGGTATTCGGACCGACGCCTTCGATGGTTTGCAGATTTTCCAGGCTGGCGCGTGACAGGGCCTCCAGATCGGGGAAGAAGCGTGCCAGGTCGGCGGCCATCACCTCGCCGACGCCGCGTACGCCCAGGGCGGTGACCAGCCGGGCCAGCGACTGACCGCGCGAGGCGTCGATTGCGGCCAGCAGGTTGTCGGCCTTCTTCTCGGCAAAGCCTTCCAGCGCGAGAAGATCTTCACGCCGCAGGGTGTACAGGTCGGCTACATCGTGCACCAGCCCGCTATCGATCAACTGCTCGACGATCTTTATACCCAACCCGACGATATCCATTGCGCCGCGCGAGACGAAGTGTTCCAGCACCCGGATCAATTGCGCCGGGCAGGCAGCGTTGACGCAGTACCAGGCCACCTCACCGGAGAGGTTCTCCACCGGCTCGCCACAGGTAGGGCAGGCCGTAGGCGGCTGGTAGACGCTCTCCACTCCGCTGCGCAGCTCGACTACCGGCCCGATGACGTAAGGGATGACCTCACCGGCGCGCTTGACACGCACCCGGTCGCCTACGCGGATGTCCTTCTCGGCAATGTAGTCGAAATTATGCAAGGTGGCCTGCTTGACGATCACCCCTCCGATATCCACCGGCTCGAGCATCGCGTAGGGTGTAAGCACACCGGTGCGCCCGACGTTGACGCCGATATCCAGTAATTTGGTGGTGACCTCCTGGGCAGGGAACTTGAAGGCGATCGCCCCGCGCGGATCTTTGCCTACAAAGCCTAGATCGCGCGCCAGCACCAGGTCGTTGAGCTTGATCACCATGCCATCCGCCTCGAAAGGCAAGGAACTGCGGCGGAATTCCCAGGACTGGACTTCGACCATGGCAGCATCCAACGTGGGTTGATGGCTGGCTTCTTTTGAGACAGGGAAGCCCAACGCACGCAGGAAAGCTAATGTTTCCCACTGTGTGACAGGCGCCTGCCCATCGATCGAGACGATCTGGTAAGTGAGCAGGTTGAGCGGTCGGGAGGCGGTCAGCGCCGGGTCAAGCTGGCGCAGCGAACCGGCGGCGGTGTTGCGTGGGTTGAGGTAGGCCTTCTCACCGGCTTGCTCCAGCCGACGGTTGAGGGCGTCGAAGTCAGCGATGTTCATGAAAACTTCGCCACGCACCACCAGATACGCAGGCGCAGGCGGACCAGCCGGGTCGACCGGCAGGCGCAGAGGCACAGAACGAACAGTGCGCAGGTTGGTGGTGACCTCCTCACCCACCTCTCCATCGCCACGCGTCGCCCCCAGGATGAAGATACCATTGCGGTAATGCAGCACCACCGAGAGGCCATCGATCTTCGGCTCGACGACATAATCGGCTTGCGCGACCCGCTCATCGATGCGAGTAATGCGCTCGTTCCATGCGTAAACATCCTGGACGGAAAAGGCATTAGCCAGGCTTAGGATGGGACCAGGGTGGCGTACCTTGTCGAAGCGGGCGGCTGGCTGGCTGCCCACGCGCTGGGTGGGCGAATCGGGCGTGACCCACTCCGGATTTTCGGCCTCGATCTGGCGCAATTCGGCCAACAACCGATCGAACTCATAGTCGCTGATCACCGGGGTGTCCAATACATGATAGCGGTAGTTGTGAAAGTGGATTTCGTCCCGCAATTGCTCCAGGCGCAGCCGGGTTGGAGAGGTTGTGTCGGTCATAATGCCTTCCGTTACAAACGATGACTTTTGCCAATCAGATAATTTAACCACAGAGTCACGGAGTCACAGAGAATTAATAAATTATTCCATGAGCTGTGTGTCTCTGTGGTTACGTCAATTAAACGGTTTTCATGCTACGGCGAGTGGCAGGTACAGGCAGGTTCTGGCGCAGCTCGCTTTCACCAAAGTTGGCCGCAGCCAGCAGTACCAGGGCGATCCATACCAGGTCCGCCAGCAGCAGGTGGACAAGCTGCATCCACACCGGAGCAAGCAGCACCAGGTTGATCATCCCCGCTACCAACTGTGCCATGAAGAGCGCCCCCAGGGTAAGCGCCAGGTGCTGGATGCGCGGCGTGGCGCGAAACTGGTAAATCAGCCCGCCCAGGAAGAGCAGGTACAGGCCGTTGAGCATGGCGATCAACGGGTGCCAGGCGCGCAATCGGACCAAGAAGTGAGCGGTGGGGACGAAATCCTGAGCAATACCTTCGCGCAGTGATCCGGCAGGGAACAGGGTGTCGCCCAGGGCGGTAATCGCGCCGGAGACGCCCAGGAGGAGCACACCCAGGAAACCAAGGGCGAACAGCCAGACTGAAATACCCTGGCCACGCAGCACGATGCGCTCACCGCCGGAACCCCACCAGGCGGTTAACGTCAGCGCCGCCAGTAGCAGGAAGGTGTTGACCAGGTGGACCGAAATCGATATCACTCGCCCGGTCGACTGGTCGTCAGCCGTCCAGCCTAACAGCACTAGCCCAGCGCCAACCAGCGCTTCGGTGATGATGAAGAACATCGAGAGCGTTGCGCCCAGCCGAACCGGGTGGCCTTTGGGGTGAGAGCGAAACGCCCACACCACCAGGATAAGCACCAGGAGGAATGACAATCCGCTGGTCAGCCGGTGGATGAACTCAACCATGGTCTCAACCTGTGCCTGGCGCGGCACCAGCACACCGTTGCACAGCGGCCAGTGGCTGCCGCAGCCTGCTCCCGAGCCGGTAGCGCGCACATAAACGCCCCAGAGAATTACCAGCAGGTTGAAAGCAAGGACTACCCAGGCGTAGATCGAAAAGCGGGTTCTGGTCATTGTACGATTCCATCCATTAAAACAGCTTGCCCTGTTGTGGGGGAAGGAACGGGCTCGCCGGCAAGCCCGACAGCTCCTTGAAACGGTTCGCCGTACCAGCGGCAAAACCGGCATAATCATTGTTGAAAAAGCCAAAGATCATCAGTCGCTCTTCGATTTCACTCTGAGCGCTTTGCAGAATCTGTCCCCAGTGGCGAAGCTCCACCGTCCGGTCGATGCGCTCCTGATCGTGGCGCGGGAAAGTCCCGTGCTGGCCGATCCAGCGCAAATACAGGAAATCGGCGGTGGGGTAGATGCGGCGGGGCAGGTGCGGGTACTCCGTCGCCGCCCAACAGACGCCGACCTCGCGCAGCATTTGCGCCAGGGCTGGCTCGCCAGGTGGGTCTTCAGGGGTCTCAATTTCAGCAGTGTACCACGACTGGTGGCGAATCTCAACCGCGTAACGAATGCCACCGGGAAGTCCAGCCAGGCAGGCCTGGAGAGCCGGCAAGCGGTCCGGCCTGAACGAAGGTGGGAGCTGGAACAGGATGGCGCCAAGCTTATCCTCCAAGAGCTGAACCGTATGGATGAACCGGGGCAGCTCGTCCATGACGCCGACCAACCCGGCCTCATGGGTGAGCAGGCGGGGCACCTTTACCGAAAAACGAAACTCAGGCGGCGTGGATGCTGCCCAGGAGCGCACGGTTTCAGGGCGAGGCGTGCCGTAGAAAGTCGAATCAATCTCTACCGCGTTAAAAATACGGCTATAATATCCCAGGCGTCGATGCATAGGTAAATCATCGGGGTAGAACACGCCGTTCCATTCGGCATAGCTGAAGCCCATCGTGCCGATATACCATTCTGGTGCATACCGAGGAGAAAACATGCCTGATTCTAACATCATTACAATCTACGCCACGGAGTGGTGCTGGGATTGCCGCCGCGCCAGAAAATTCTTTGACAGAAACGGCCAGCATTATCGATGGGTGGACATCGACGATGATGAGCAAGCCGAGCAATTCGTTAAGGGTACAAATAAGGGCATGCGCAGCGTGCCGACAATCATCTTCCCGGATGGCGACATTCTGGTGGAGCCGTCGAACGCGCAGCTCGAGCGTAAGCTGAATCATAACAGAATAGTTGCAGATCATTCTTTGGAATAAACACGATGTCCGAGAATATCCTGGTCGTTGAAGACGAACCCACCTTATTGGAGACCCTCACATATAACCTTACTCGCCAAAACTACCAGGTGCACACGGCTACTGATGGCGTTACGGCAGTGGAAATGGCGCGCGAGCTCCATCCGGATCTGATCGTGTTGGATCTGATGCTGCCAAAGCTGGACGGCTTCGAGGTGTGCCGGATGCTGCGCCAGGAAATGATCACACCGATTCTAATCCTGACCGCCCGAGACGA
The DNA here is from genome assembly GCA_001795165.1 of Chloroflexi bacterium RBG_16_57_11. GTDB lineage: Bacteria > Chloroflexota > Anaerolineae > Anaerolineales > UBA4823 > RBG-16-57-11. The sequence continues at coordinate 19,434 of MGNS01000058.1, read as the reverse complement.
CGAAATCGACAGGGTGATTGGGCTGGAGCTGGGCGCGGACGATTATATGAGCAAGCCGTTCAGCATGCGCGAGTTTCTGGCGCGGGTGAAGGCGCAGCTCCGGCGTGTGCGATTGATTCGTGAGGAACGGGAGAGCGAGGATATCCTGCCGCGCGAGAATATCAAATTTGGCAACCTGACCCTGGACCTCGCCCGGCGTGAAGTGCTCCTGGATGATCGTCCCCTTTCACTCAAACCTAAGGAATATGACCTGTTACTCTTCCTGGCCCGTCATCGCGGCCATGTGCTGACCCGCGAGCTGATCCTGGAGCGGGTGTGGGGTTGGGATTTCAGCGGCGGCAGCCGTACGGTAGATGTCCACGTGCGTTGGCTGCGGGAAAAAATCGAGCTGGATCCTGCTCAACCAGTGCGGATTGTCACCGTACGCGGCGCGGGGTATCGCTTTGAGGGGTAATTCATGTTCAAAAGCATCCGCTGGCGCATCGCCTTCCCGTATATCCTGTTGATCCTTGCATTGATGGTGGGGGTCGGTCTGTACCTGTCGTCTTTCTTGACCAACAACTACAAGGCCTACCTGGAGCAGCAGCTGACCAACGAAGCGTTGCTGGCAAGCGACGCTATCGCTCGGCGGGTGGCTGATGGAGCGCCTCCGGATGAACTGGATCGCCTGGCGAAACACTGGTCAGAGCTGATCGGAGCACGGGTAACCATCATCGCCCCGGATGGACAGGTGGTCGGGGAGTCGGATTTCGACCGGACCCTGATGGATAACCACGCCCACCGCCCGGAGGTGAACCAGGCGCGTAACACCGGACGCGGCTCAGCTATCCGCTATAGCGATACAGTGGGCTATGATATGCTGTACGTAGCAGTGCCAATCCGCGGGGCACAAGGCGGGGCACAAGGTGAAACGTTGGGGTATATGCGTTTTGCGTTATCTTTGCAGCAAGTCGATCAGACGATAAATAACCTGCGAGGCTCTCTGATCAGCGCTGCCTTGATCGGCTCGCTGCTGGCGGTTTTTTTGGCTCTCTGGATAGTAAACCGTACCACCCGGCCATTAGAGGACCTGATCCAGGCTACCGGGCAGATGAGACAAGGTAATTTCAGCGCTCGGCTAATCCCGGCTTCGAACGATGAAATCGGTGTGCTGACACGGACGTTTAACGATATGGCGATCGAGCTCCAGGCGGACATCACCGAGCTGGAAGCTGAGCGCAGTCGTATGGCTGCGGTGTTGGGGATGATGACCGATGGTGTGATTATTGTCGATCCGCAGAACCGCATCCAACTGATCAACCCGGCGGCCGTGAGCATGTTCGATATCGTCCATCCGGAGGTCGAAGGGCACTCATTGATCGAGGTTGTGCGTCACCACCAGGTCGATGAGCTGCTAGCTGCCTCCCGCAAGCTGAATGACTCCCAGACCACCACCATCGAGATCCCTGCTCGGCAGATTTACTTGCAGGCCACGGCGACCCCGCTCGGCGCTGCGTTGCCGGAGAATACCCTGTTGCTATTCCAAAACCTGACCCGGTTACGCCGACTGGAGACGGTGCGCCAGGACTTTGTCAGCAACATCTCGCATGAATTGCGCACACCGCTGGCCTCGCTCAAAGCCCTCACCGAGACCCTCCAGGAAAGCGCATTGGATGATCCGCCCGCGGCGCAGAGGTTTTTATCTCGTATGGCGACAGAAGTCGATGCGTTGGGTCAGATCGTGGAGGAGCTTTTAGAGCTGACACGTATCGAATCGGGGCGTGTGCCTCTGAAGATGTCGCCCACCCCTCCGGAACAGCTGATCGCTAAAGCGGTGGAGCGGCTTAACGAGCAGGCAGAGCGCGCCGGGCTGACGGTGGAAATCGACTGCCCGATTGACCTACCGCCCGTCCTGGCGGACGCCACCCGGCTGGAGCAGGTCATCGTCAACCTGCTGCACAACGCCATAAAGTTCACCCCTTCGGGTGGGGACATTCGCCTAAGCGCAAAAACTCAGGACGATTTGGTGATCTTCGCTGTGCAGGATACGGGAGTCGGCATCGCTACCGACGACCTGCCGCGCATCT
>MGNS01000058.1:17049-17348 GCA_001795165.1 Chloroflexi bacterium RBG_16_57_11 | reverse complement strand
GGCGCGCTCCGGCGGCGGCACCGGGCTAGGCCTGGCGATCGCCCGCCACCTGGTGGAAGCCCATGGTGGAAAAATCTGGGCAGAGAGTGTCGAAGGCCGGGGTAGCACATTTTACTTTTCAATCCCTACGGTTGAATAACAATCTTTACAAATCAGCGATAAACGTTAACCGCTGACGCCGAGAAACCGCTATCGAAAATAAGGAAACAAGTCCTGAACCGGGATTGAGTTACGAGCCCGGCCGGTCAGAAAATCGCCGCCACCGGCTGGTCGAGGTGGCGCGCCTGTTCACCGTCTTC
>MGNS01000058.1:5140-17018 GCA_001795165.1 Chloroflexi bacterium RBG_16_57_11 | reverse complement strand
ATGTTCCAGGACGAAGTAGTTCAGCGGCGCAGGTGGATGGATGAGAAAGAATATATGGATCTTCTCGGGGCGACCAACCTGATTCCCGGACCCAACTCCACTGAAATGGTGATCCACATCGGTTACCGGCGGGCTGGCTGGCGGGGCATGATCGTCTCGGGGGTCAGCTTCATCCTCCCGGCGATGCTCATCGTTTTGGCGCTCTCGTGGGCTTATGTGCGTTTCGGAACGCTGCCGCAGGTCGAATGGCTGTTAGGCGGCATCGAGCCGGTTGTGCTGGCGATTGTGGCCCAGGCCTTATGGTTCCTAGGCCGCAAGACCATCACCGGCCTTTTCCCGGCGCTGATCGGTATGGCGTCGGTAGGGCTTTACCTGTGGGGTGTGCCACCACTTTGGATCTTGCTGATTTCGGGATTGGTCGGCCTGGTGAGCCGTAACTACCGGCGACTGCTGCGCCTGCCGGTGCTGATCATCACCATGCCGCTGGCAAGCCTGTCATCTACAACGTCAGCCAGCCAGCCATTCAGCTACTGGATGCTCTTCCTAACCTTCTTGAAGATCGGAGCGGTGCTATACGGCAGTGGATACGTGTTGTTGGCCTTCCTGCAAGCTGATTTTGTCGAGCGCCTTGGCTGGATCAGCCAGCAACAATTATTGGATGCGATCGCGATTGGGCAGGTTACCCCTGGTCCAGTCTTCAGTGCGGCGACCTTCATTGGCTATATCCTGGGCGGCGTTCCAGGAGCGCTCCTGGCAACACTGGGCATCTTCCTGCCTTCGTTCATCTTTGTTGCCATCAGCAATCCATTGATCCCGCGCATCCGCAATTCGCCGTGGGCGGCTGGGCTGTTGGATGGTGTGAATTGTGCTTCGCTGGGCCTGATGGCGGGCGTTTTGGTGGAGCTTAGCCGATCCAATTTGAATAATCCATTTGGCCTGACGCTGGCGCTGCTCTCTCTATTCATTCTGGTGCGCCTGCGGGTAAACGCCACCTGGTTAATCCTGGGGGGAGGGTTTGCCGGATGGCTTTGGTACAGCCTCGGCTAAAACCATTCAGCGTTAACCAATCGTTTACAAACTGTTGACTGGGCGTTAAATATTTTTTCCCAGCCCGTTAACTCTACGGGTATATACTCCTCCTGACTAAAGATAAGCGTATATAACTTTCTCTGGAGGAGAAAATCAATGATCCGTAAGCTATTCCACATATTGTCCGTCTTGTTTATGGCCGCCATCGTGTTGAGCGCATGCGCTCAGCCCACGCTCACCCCAGTGCCAGCTCTGACGGAAGCGCCTGTACAAACCGAGGCTGTTGCACCTACCGATGCTCCAGCCGAGACCGAAGCTACCGCCCCCACCGAAGCTCCGGCGATGACCGAAGAGCCAATGCAGGAACCGGCCGGTGGCATGATGCTACCGGAGGTCGACCCGGCCTCGGTGAGCGGCAACATCGTGATCGCCGGCTCTTCGACTGTCTATCCCTTGACCGAGGCCATGGCTGACCGCTTCAAATCCGACGGCTTTGCCGGCGAGATCACCATCGACAGCATCGGCACCGGCGGCGGCTTCGAGCGTTTCTGCAAGACCGGGGAGACCGACATCTCCAACGCCAGCCGCCCCATCAAGGAAGAAGAAGCCGCAAACTGTACCGCCATCGGCCGCACCGCTACCGAGTTCCGGGTCGGCACCGACGCCCTGGCCGTGGTGGTTAATAGCGAGAACGACTTCCTCACCGACCTCACCCTCGAAGAGCTGGCCAAGATCTTCTCCAACGAAGTCACCCAATGGAGCGAAGTCCGCCCCGAGTGGCCCGCCGAAGACATCCTGCGCTTCTCCCCAGGCACCGACTCCGGTACGTTCGACTACTTCGTCGAAGCCGTCATGCTGCCCATCTATGGCGAAGACAAGGCCGAAGAAGCCATCCTCACCGCCGAGAACATCCAGCTCTCCGAAGACGACAACGTGCTCGTCCAGGGCGTCGAAGGCAGCCCCTACGCCATTGGCTATTTCGGCTTTGCCTACTTCAACGAGAACCAGGGTGCACTCACAGCCCTCTCTATTAACGGCGTAACCCCCAACGAACAGACCGCCGAGAGCGGTGAGTACCCGCTGGCCCGCCCCCTGTTCATCTATTCCGACCCCTCGATCATGCAGGATAAGCCCCAGGTAGCCGCTTTCATCAACTACTACCTGTCCTATGTCAATGATGAAATCCTCGACGTGGGCTACTTCCCTGCCTCCACCAAAGCCCTGGACGCTGCCAAGCAAGCCTGGATGGAAGCAGTTGGTCAGTAACAATCACCAAGCATGCGAGAGTTCTGCCCGACGTTTCAAATTGCGCTAATCCGGCATGCTTTGGCTTCGCCGCGCATTACACAGTTAGGAAAATCAGGTGTAACGCACTTTCGTGCGAACAAAGTTCGCCCGTGCGTTGCACCTGACTATGAATAATTAACAGATCAAGCTATGGCCACCTACTCCGAATCCTTTACCCAATCCAAGCCTATGACGCCCAATCGGGAAATCGATCTGCGTAAACGTCCGAATCTGAAGGAGAGCCTGATCCAGGGTTTTTTATTTTTTTGTGGCCTGCTGTCAATTTTCACCACGATCGGAATCGTGGTTGTGCTCTTCGGTGAGTCATGGCGATTTTTCGGCAGCCCGGAGGTCGGATTGGTCGAGTTCTTCACCACCACCACCTGGCAGCCCCAGGTTGGCGCCTTCGGCATTTGGCCGCTGCTCACCGCTACACTGATGGTCACCTTTTTCGCCATGATTATGGCGATCCCGATCGGCATCGCGGTGGCGATCTACCTGAGCGAGTACGCCCAGGAGCGCACCCGCAAAATCATCAAGCCGACTATGGAGGTACTGGCCGGCATCCCGACTGTCGTATACGGTTATTTTGCCCTGACATGGTTCACACCGCAACTGCGTAACGTTTTCGGCAGTGACACAGTGCAAATCTACAACACCCTCTCCGCCGGGCTGGTGATGGGCATCCTGATCCTTCCATTGATCGCTACCATGTGCGAGGATGCGCTATATGCCGTGCCGCGTTCGTTGCGCGAGGCAGCCTATGGCCTCGGGGCGACCAAGCTGGAGACCGCGATGCGGATTGTGCTCCCCGCGGCGACCTCCGGTATTGCCGCGGCGATCATCCTGGGCGTCTCCCGTGCCATCGGCGAAACCATGATCGTCGCCATCGCCGCCGGTGCCGGGCCAAAATTCAGCCTCAATCCTTTTGTAGGCGCAGAGACCATCACCGGGCATATCGTGCGCATCAGCGGCGGCGATCTGAGCTACGAATCGATCGATTACAACAGCCTGTTCGCCCTGGCGCTGGTGTTGTTCTTTATAACTCTGATCTTGAACCTGATCAGCCAGCGCATCGTGAGAAGATTCCGTGAGGAATACGAATGAGAAATTCCGCAGCCCCCTCGAACACAAATGGCGAGCTATTCGGCTACAATCTTCCTGCTCGCCATCGTAGCGGCGCCATCTGGCGGATGTTCTTTTTCGCTGCGACGATTTTTGGCATCATCGCATTATCGGTACTGCTTTGGGACGTCGTCAATGACTCATTCGGCTATACCGCTTTCACCTATAAAGTCGATCCGGCTACGCTGACCACCGACGGCAAGCCGCTCGATGAAGCGACATCGGAGGAGCTGATCGCCATCCTGGAAAAAACCTTGCGGCCTAACCGGCTGAACACGCTGAACGATGAGAAGCCGCTCGAACAGCGCACTCAGGACGAGCTATACGAACTTGTGCTTGCCGAAATCGTCCAACCCAAGGTGGTGGCAGTTTGGGGCTTGGCCGATTCGCTGCTTAGGGTCGGGAAAATCCCCACCGAAGCTTCCCAGATCGCCAGCCAGAAGAACATCGATCCGGCGACGATCTCCATTGTGTTCGTCAACTGGTTGAGCAGGGGATTTGTCGCCTCGCCGCAATCCAGCAATGCGCTTTACGCCGGCGTGCGCACGGCGATCATGGGCTCGCTGTACATTATCTTTATCACGATTTTGGTGGCGTTTCCCATCGGCATCGGCGCGTCGATCTATTTGCAAGAATACGCTCAGGATACCCCGATCAACCGCATGATCCAGACCAACATCAACAATCTGGCTGGCGTGCCTTCGATCATCTACGGCATGCTCGGACTGACAATTTTCGTTCGTGGGCTCTCTCCGGTCACCAGCGGTGCAGTCTTCGGCTACCTGGGCGCCGATCCCAATTATGGGCGGACGATCCTTTCCGCCGGGCTGACCATGGCATTGTTGGTTCTGCCTGTGATCATCATCAACGGTCAGGAGGCGATCAAAGCTGTCCCAAATTCGCTGCGCGAGGCGGCCTTCGGGGTGGGCGCTTCCAAATGGCAGACAGTCTGGCACCATGTGCTGCCCAACGCCATCCCGGGCATCCTCACCGGCACGATCTTATCCATGTCGCGCGCTATCGGCGAAACCGCCCCACTGATCATCATCGGCGCCTCGACCTATATCACCTATAATCCAGACAGCGTGTTCTCCAAATTCACCACGCTGCCAATCCAGATCTATCAATGGACTTCACGCCCGCAAGACGAATTCCGGGCCATCGCCGCGGCGGCCATCATTGTGCTCTTAGCCTTGTTATTGGCGCTTAACGCCATCGCCATCGTGCTGCGCAATCGCTTTTCCAGGAGATTGATATGAAAGTCTCAATCAAGCTCGAAACACCAAAGAATCCTACGCAACCCATGAATATCACACCTGAGAAGAGTGAAAACGGGCGCTGTGCAATCGAAGCCAAGAACCTGAGCGTTTACTATAGCGACTTTCGGGCGGTCAAAGACGTCAATTTATCCGTCGAGGTACAGAAAATTACTGCCATGATTGGCCCGTCGGGATGCGGGAAGAGCACTGTTCTGCGCGCCTTCAACCGCATGAACGATCTGATCCCCAGCGCCCATGCCGAGGGTGATGTGTTGTTTCATGGACAGAACATCTATGCCCCGGATGTCGATCCAATTCAGGTGCGTCGGCGCATTGGGATGGTGTTTCAGAAGCCCAATCCCTTCCCCAAATCGATCTATGAGAATATTGCTTGGGGCGCACGTGTCAATGGTTTCAAAGGCAACAAAGCGGACATGGACGCCCTGGTCGAGGAGTCGCTGATTAGCGCGGCGCTTTGGGACGAAGTCAAGGACAAGCTACAGCAGAGCGGCCTCTCGCTCTCGGGAGGCCAGCAGCAGCGACTGTGCATCGCCCGGGCGATCGCGGTAAAGCCAGATATTGTACTGATGGACGAGCCCTGCTCTGCCCTGGATCCGATCTCCACTCTCAAGATCGAGGAGCTGATGCGGGAGCTGATCAAGGAATATACCATCATTATCGTTACCCACAATATGCAGCAAGCGGCGCGCGTTTCTGATTACACCGCCTTTTTTACCCTGGATGAACGCCGCGCCGGTTACCTAATGGAATTCGGCACTGCCACGAATATTTTCACCAACCCCCGAGAAAAGGTGACCGAAGATTACATCACCGGTCGCTTTGGATGACCTGCTTCCACAGGAAGGAAATTCCAATGGCCCGTGAAACCCTGGATCGAAAAATCCGCCATCTACTTGATGAGATACTGGTGCTGGATAGCCTGGTTGAGACAGGACTCATCGAATCGGTCGAAGCACTGAAGAAGCGCGACCTGGAGCTGGCCCGGCGTGTGTATGCCGGAGACTCGCAGATCAACGCCAGGCGCTTCGAGCTGGAGAAAGACATCATCATCACCATTGCAACGACTCAACCGGTTATGGCCGGTGATCTACGACTGATCGCTTCAATCTTGGAGGTGGTTGGCGAGCTGGAGCGCATCGGCGATTATGCCAAAGGCATCGCCCGGATCACCCTACGCATGGGCAACCAACCGCCGGTCAAGCCTTTGATCGACATCCCCAGGATGGTGGAAATATCTGTGGATATGCTGCATCGGGCGGTCACCGCATTCGTAAATCAAGACGCCGAGACTGCGCGCCAGATCCCTCAGGAAGATGATCAGGTTGACGATCTATACAATCAAATTTACCGAGAGCTGGTTGCGATCATGTTAAGCGATCCCACCACGATCGATCGCGCCAATTATCTCATGTGGGTGGCGCACAACCTGGAGCGCGTCGCCGACCGGGTGACCAACATCTGCGAGCGCACCGTTTATACCGCCACCGGTCAGCTGATGGAATTTAAACCATCCGACGATGAAATTGTCGCGCCTATATAACCCACATCCAGGCTCGCTGAGCGGAGCCCAGAGCCTGCGCAGGGCGCAGTCGAAGCTGACCAATCGCATCTTACCAGCCAGCTCCCTTCGACTACGCCGCAAAGTACGCGGCTCCGCTCAGGAAGCTTGAGATGCGTTTTACTTACGGGCTTGTGGACGAGACCAAGATCTCGACAAAAATAGGGTCGCCAAACGGCTCGCCCTGCGGGTTGTAAGCCTGCCAGGCGCTGCGGTAGGTGCCAGGATCTGGCGGCGCAACCAACAGAACACGGATAACCGCCTGCGTCCCACCGCGCGCCGGGTAAAGCGCCTGCTCGTCCAGTGAATCCAGCGGTGGTCCGGAGATGCGCCGTAGCCAGTAGCGCTCGTTCCAGTTGCAGGTGCCGCTGTTCACGACTTGCCACTGCTTGTCGATCGCCTCGCCGGGCGAGACAATGCTGCCATCCGGGACAGTGATATCCGCCAGGTAGCGCAGCCCATCCTGGCAGGCAGGCGTGGGGGTGGGCAGCCGCGGCGCCTCGGTCGAGGTGGGTGCTGTAGAGGGAGACGCCAGGCGGAAGAGCGTGGCGGTGGGGGTAAGGTCGCGTGCGGGCGCTGCCGGAGTGGCCTGCTCTCTGGCAAATTGAGGGGTAAGGATTGCCCCTGCCTGGGTGGGTATCGACTCAGGAGAAGGGCTGCAACCCAGGCTCAAGCCCAGGAAGAGCACGGTCAGGATAAATAGAGAGATGCCAGCCCGACGAGCGTGTATGCTCACAGCGATCAGATTAAGCCTCATCCTCCGCGCCGCTGCCTTCATCCTCTCCGCCATACGAAAGCTGAAGCTCACCGGACATGGCGCGTTGGCGGACGGCGATCTCGATCTCCTCCGCCAGGTCGGCATTGCTCTTCAGGAAATCCTTGGAGTTCTCACGTCCCTGACCCAGGCGGATATCGCCATAAGAGTAGAACGAGCCGCGCTTGGTGATGATATCCAGGCCTGTCGCCAGATCGATCAGATCGCCAGAGCGGGAGATGCCTTCATTATACATAATATCAAACTCAGCAGTACGGAAGGGCGCAGCGACCTTATTCTTGACCACTCGCACCCGGGTGCGGCTGCCGATGATTTCCGAGCCCAGCTTGATGGCCTGGATACGGCGAACATCCAGCCGGACAGAGGCATAGAACTTCAACGCCATGCCGCCGGTGGTAGTCTCGGGATTGCCGAACATGACCCCGATCTTTTGGCGGAGCTGGTTGGTGAAAATCACGGCGGTATTGGTCTGCTTGATGGCCCCGGAGAGCTTGCGTAGCGCCTGGGACATCAAACGCGCCTGCATGCCCATCGGGGAATCTCCCATATCGCCTTCGATCTCGGCGCGTGGCACCAGCGCCGCCACCGAGTCGATCACGATCACGTCGATCGCGCCGGAGCGCACCAGGGTCTCGGTGATTTCCAGGGCCTGCTCGCCGGTGTCCGGCTGCGAGATAAGCAGGCTTTCGACATCCACGCCGCAGCGCGAAGCGTATGACGGATCGAGGGCGTGCTCCATATCAACATAAGCGCAGGTGCCGCCGAGCTTTTGCGCCTCGGCCACGATGTGCTGGCTGATGGTGGTCTTTCCGGAGGATTCGGGCCCGTAGATTTCGGTGATACGCCCGCGCGGCACGCCGCCGACGCCCAGGGCAATATCCAGGGACAAGGCTCCGGTAGGGATCGACTCGACGATAAGCTGGTGAGCTTCGCCCAGGCGCATGATCGAGCCATCTCCGTATCGCTTGGTGATATCGTTCAACGCTTTATCCAGGGCGACCTGGCGAGATTCATCTTGAATGGGGTGAAATGAAATCGGTGCGGAGGCGTAACCTTTTTTTGCCATGATCCATATGCTCCTCTAGGGGTAAATCATCAATCAAACTATAGGCTGTCTCGAAGCGATGTTTAGAATACTCAGATTGTAATCCATAGTATCTGAAAACAAACCAAATTGTCAACACATCGAAAGGATGCCACAAGTTTAGCACAAACGTTCTATTTGTCAAGGGGCAATCGTTGGAGCAGTCGTCTGGGTTGGCTCTCGCGGGACGTACGCCGGCAGAGTGGCAGTGGGCCGGTTGAAACTAAAGCCTTGTGCATTGTTGAAGCTGAAGAAGGTAACCTGACCAGGAAATATGCTTAGTTCGGTGCGAACGACAGACGTTTGAAGGTCGACGATCATCATATATTTACCGGCTGGCAGATCGCCCAGCACTAGGTTTTCCTGATAGTATTCGTCGCTATTTACCGAGCCTTCGGCGTAAGTGATGACATCAAAATTCCCCTTCCCCTCCAGGGAGCGCAGCTTGACTGGGGCACGGATGACCTTGTCGCCATCTGGTTCCAGCACCTGGCCGACCAATACCCCCTGTCCCTGGGGCGGCGAGATCCACAGCTCAGGGTTGCGCGAAGCAGAGAACAGGTTATCGCCCACACGGACTTCGAAATGTAGATGCGGGCCGGATACTTTTCCCGTCTCACCCACCATGCCGATCTCATCGCCACCTTCAACCCGCTGGCCACGATACACGTACGTCTTCTCCATGTGGCCATAGATCGTATATAGCGAGTGACCCTGATGACCGAAATTGTGCTTGATCGCCACGGCGATGCCATAAGGGTCGTTTTCTAGATCGCGTTGAAAATATAGACCATAACCAGCCCAGATCACCGTGCCAGGGCCGGCAGCCAGGATCGGGGTACCCTTCGGGGCGGGCACATCGATGCCGGTGTGCGGCTCGCTGTAAAAAAGATAACCGTAACGATAGCGCGCCAGGGGCCAGTTGACCTGGTCAGCAGCGATCGGGCGGGTGAAGTAGAAATGATCGTTTGGTGTGGGCTCCCAGGGGATCGGGTAGAGTGGGGGTCGCCAGAGCGAGATCGGCTCGGCACCGGCCGTCGGGAAGGTGAACTCCAACGGATCTGCCACCTCTACCGGCTTGGGAGCCAGGGTAGCCTCGGGTAGCGCGGGGAGAACCGCCTTTGCCAGGGCAACCACCGGCGATGGGCTGGCTTCGGGCATGGTTCCCGGGGCCATCGCGGTCATTGTGAGGGCAAGCTCAGCCCGCTGCACAAGCGTCGCGACCGACGCCGGGGCAGGCAGGTTGCAGCCGGCAGCCAATAAGAACAGCAACGGTGTCCCGGCCTTGAAAAGCCGACTTTTTTTCATGGTTGCCACTCCATGAATGCAACGATGGCCGGGGTCGCCGACAGTGAGATGGATGCAGCAGCAGGCGTAGGTGTGCGGGTAGGGCGGGGCGTGTTGGAGGGCGTCGGTGTGCGAGTGGGGCGACGGGTCCAGGTAACGGTCGGTGTGGGCGAGCGATATGGCGTACGGGTATAGGTCGGGGTGGAGGTTGGTGTGTCGGTCGGTGTAGCTGTCATGGTAGGCGACGAGACCGGCGTGGGTGTATCGAGTGCGGCCTTGGGGTACAGCTCCAGCATGGCCGACATCCAGTCGCGGCCTTCGCGTAGCACAAACTCATCATAGCGCACCCCGGAATAGGCTACGCGCCAGGTAGACAGCGATGGCAGGCGCTCCCAGCCCAGCGAGGCCGCCAGACGGGTGAAATCCACCCAATAGCCGGGTGGGACGGCAGGCGCCAGCCGCCCGCCCTGTTCATAAGCCACCGGGTCGCCGGAAAGCCGGGCGGCCAGGTCCCAGGGCAGGTCTTTCAGTGGGGCGCCCTGGCTGCCATCCTGGAAACGGGCCCGCAGGTACACACGCCAGTAGGTCTGCGCTCCAAAATCCTCCCGCATGACATGCAGCCAGCCGGCGCTCATTGGTGCGGTATTGAAGCGGAAGGCGCGGCCGGTGTACAGCCAATCTTCCATCAGGCCGGGATTGAGCGGAGCGGTGAGGGGGATATAAGCCTGCTCCAGGGAGGCCAGGAAATCCCAACCGGTGCGCTCGGCTGTGCGAGCTTTCAGGGCATAAAACCCCTCATCAACCCTGTCCTGCAAGACAGGCAGTTTCGCCTGCACTCCCTCCAACTGGACCACCTGCACCCGTCCCAGGGGAAGGTCTGGCGCGTTGACCAGCACCGGCTGCCAGAGCGGGGTAGGGGTCAGCATGGCCTGGAAGGCCAGGGTCTCTGGGAGCGGATCGGGCAGCCTGTCTCGCCCCCAGGTCAGGCCGTGAGCCGCTTCGGGGAGGTTGATCATCGGCAGAGCCAGGGTGCCGTCTAAGTAATAGCCTGCCAGGTGGCTCTGGTTCGGCGTGGCCACTGTGACCAGCAGGGAATCGCCGGCCGGGCTCCAGGCGGACCAGTCGCCGCTGTTAAGCGAGCGGGGCGGATCGTCCGGATGAGTGGTGTCCCAAATCTTCAATTCCTGGAAACCACCCTCCGGGGTGGAGGCCCAGGCAAGCTTTTGGCCATCCGGCGACCAGCTCGGGTGGGCTTCCACCACCTGGGCGTCCCGGCTCAGGTTGGTGAAGCGGTCCTCGATCTGATCCAGGTCAGCCAGCCAGACCTCGGAGTCGCCGCTGCGGGTAGAAATGAATGCCAGCTTGCGCCCCTGCGGTGACCAGGCGGGTGAGTGATCGGAGGCGGGATCTTCAGTCAGGCGGATGGGCGGCTGCGCCTCATCCAGCGGTCGAATGAAGATCTCCAGGTCGCCTCCATCCCCGGCAGGGATGTAGCTTTCGTACGCCAGCCACAGCCCGTCAGGAGACCAGGACGGAGAGGCGTCGTATTCGGGGGTGTCGGTGATCTGGCTCACCGCGCCTGTTTTCAGGTCCATCCAGTACAGGTCCCAGTCTCCGTCCCGGTTGGAGGCGAAGGCCAGCCTGGTCCCATCCGGGTCCAGGGCTGGGTGAATATCGTCCCAGGCGCCGCCATCCAGACGGGTCAAGGGCATCTCGCCAGGCGAGTAGGCAAACAGATGAGCGTACATCCCTTCGTCGATCGCCAGCACGATCAGACCTTTGATGGTTGATTCGGAAAGCCCAAGGGGTCCCGAACTGGAGGCCTGGGGTGCAGGCTCAGTGGGCACAGCCTGTGCCAGCATTGTCTCGCTAGGAACCAGCGTGGGGATGAGCACCGGCTGTAGCGTGCCCTGGGTGGCGGTCAAGGTAGCGGAGGGGCTGGCGGAAGGCGGAAGGGGGGTTGCTGCCAGAAGGGCGCTGGCGGAAGCCGGAAGCTCGCCAGCGGATGCGGGAAGCGAAAACAGGCGCCAGGCAGTAAAGCCTGTCACCAGCGCCAGGGCGAACAATCCTCCCACGATGCCCAGGCGCAGCGTTTTAGAGCGCGGATAGATCGGAGCTTTCTGGCCGTTATCAGACATAAGGATTCAGGTTGCAGCCATGTCTATGGGTGCATGTTTCGCGCCAAAACAATTAAACCATGAAAAATGGACTGAGGACAAGGCAATGGGACGACCCAACATTTTTGTTTGGAAGGCGGAGGTGGGGTAGGTATTTTGGTTTTAGAGAATCAGGAAGGGCGGAACGCAGAGGAGATTGCCTGCCATGGCTGAAACCTGGCTTGTTCTCAACCGCCTATTTCGGCAGCCACAGGGTTAGATCTTCCGAGAGCAGGACAGGCTGGTATCCCTGCTGCTTTGCATAAGCGACCAGGAAACCTTCGACCTGAGGTTCTA
>MGNS01000058.1:873-5125 GCA_001795165.1 Chloroflexi bacterium RBG_16_57_11 | reverse complement strand
CACCTGGCGGTTGCTGCGCCAACAATGCACTTAGCTCTGGCTCGGTATATAGCATGAATGCTTGTCGTTGGCTCACTGGCACTAAAGGAGCCACTCGCCAGGCAAACGGTCCGGTGGCAAAGGGTACATAGATGTCAGACCCACCATCCAGAGGGAAGAGCGGTGTGAGTGTGAGCACCGGCTGGTTACCCACACGCTGCTGGATCTGATCACCTAGTACCCGCGTACGCATAGGGTACCAGAGCCCCGGCTTCAACAGCCATCGCGGGTTGGGGTATTCTTTGAAGTGATACAAATTCACCGCCAGCGCTGCACAAAGGAACACCACTATTCCCGCGCCCCGCCAGCGTACGCTGACCTGCCCGAGACGCCCTAACATATATAAGGTAGCCAGCACCAGAAAAGGGAGTGGTGCATAAAAATATTGGTACCAAAGCGGTGTCGGTAAGAAAGAACCCACCAGCAAGGATAGTGGCAACGCCAACAAGAAGAAAAATTCGAAGCGCGGCTGGCGTTGACGGCGCAGGTAGACCAACGCACACAACCCCGCAAAAACCCACAGCGCCAGCAGGACGATATTGCCCGGCTGCCCCAAGAATCGCTCATTAAAGTAGAGCAGCTTCCCCCAGAATGTCATTGGACCGACAAAACCTGTGTTTTCGCGGTATAGCGTATTCAAGCCAGCATAAGTCAGGTTGCCAAAGATGAACTGCCTCGGGGCAAGCAAAAAAAGCAGCAATGAAGGTAACAATGCCAGGGCAAGACCAGCGCAAAACAACGCCGCCAGGCGCGCCTTACTTCTGGCGGATTCGGCGCGTGGATGAAACAGGTATGCAGGAAGGAATGCCACAACGGCAGTCAGGAAAGCAACGCGCGTACCCACCGCCAGGCCAAGCAGAAAGCCTGCAGCCAGACTCAGCCGACCGGGGTGGGTCGATTCAGCGCTTTTTAAGAAAACCAGAACTGCCAGCAGGGTTAACAGAACAGGGGCGTCGTGGTTCCATGCCAACCCGGATGTGAAACGGAATAGCGGATTTGGCAATAGGAGCAACACTACGCTCACGCCAAGGACGAGCTGCAATAGCCACGAGCGCACCCCCATCCAGCGTTGGGCTGAATTCGCTAACAGCACCAGCATCATCCAGGCGCATACGACCGAGAACACCCGCGCTCCCAGGTGCGAAAATTCGGTGAAACAATCGATAAGTGCATAGACAAACACCAGGTTAGGCAGATGGAAATATGGATAATCGCGATAAGGCAGCAATCCGGCAGACTGCAACAACTTGCCGCTGGCGATAAATTGATTTTCATCACGAAAATAGTCTTTGGCTATGGCATATTCGAAGACGACCAGGAAAACACCCAGCATGAATGAAGCAAACAATAAAGTATAGAGGAGTCTGGTAGAACGGCTCACGTGATTATCATACTATATAACCACATTGGCGGCAACGGGGTGGGCTGGACCGAAAACACGGCCGACACCGGCGTGATTGTCATTGGCGACCACGTCACGGCCTACGGCTTGTTCGTGGAGAACTACCAGAAGTACCAGTTCATCTGGAACGGCGAGAACGGTCGCACGATCATGTTCCAGAACGAGATGCCGTATGATCCACTGGACCAGGCAGCCTGGACGCACGACGGCGTCAACGGCTACGCCGCCTACAAGGTGGCCGACTTCGTCAAGACGCACGAAGCCTGGGAGATGGGCAGCTACTGCTTCTTCAACGTCGGCCCGGATATCCACGCCAACCACGCTTTCGAGGTCCCGGTCAATGCCGGGGTGAAGCTGCACGATATCTTGACCGTCTTTCTTACCGGTAACGGTGGCATCGACCACGTGGTGAATGACACTGGCGGCGCAGTGAATTCAAGCAACCAGGTCACGAACATCGTCAGCTACCCGTGAGGCGAGGCCTCGCCGGTGCGAGGCATCGCAAGTTGATCACCCTTAAGTGAGGGCCGGTGGGTCAGGGCAAACATCCTGGCCCGCCGGTTTGTTTTTTACGAAAAGGCTCGCAGCGGATGACGGTAAAAAAAGCCGTTTTAGGAACAGATTAAGTCATTGAATGGGGCAAGAAATCCGCTTCAACCAGAGATAAGCATGGCAAACCACCGGCAGGACCTGACGTGGGGGTGCGGGGTCTGGCCAGGCCGGTTTAGGGCAGGTGGTTTGAACATGGATGGACACGAGGTTCAGGATTTTTTCTGGGGGAGAGGGAGGCGGTGTTGGCTGAGGGAGGCAGCGCAGTGATAGGCCCAGGGGAGACGACCCGGTGCGAGGCCAAGAGGAGATGTCCCCGGTTTGGCATCCCGGGGCTGTGACGCGTCCTTCGACTACGCTCAGGATGCGGGCTGGTTCATTCCGCCCAATCGGAGGCGATCAGCTCGGCTTGCTCGAGGACGGTGCGGGTGGCTTTTTCTTGCTTATCAGGTGGATAGCCATAACGACGCAAGATGCGCTTGACCATGACGCGCAGTTTGGCGCGGACGGATTCTTTGACGGTCCAGTCGATGGTGACGTTGTTACGCACCATATCGACCAGCTCGCGGGCGATGGCCTTCAGGGTTTCGTCGCCCAGAACCTGGACGGCGCTGTCGTTGACTTCCAGGGCGTCGTAGAAGGCGATCTCGTCGTCGGTCAGGTTGAGCTTTTCGCCGCGCTTTTGGGCTTCGCGCATCTGGCGCATGGTCTCGATCAGCTCGGCGATGACCTCGGCGGCTTCCAGGGTGCGGTTCTGGTAGAGGCGGATAGTGCGCTCGAGCATCTCGGCAAAGGAGCGGGATTGGACCAGGTTCTTGCGCATGTGGGTCTTGAGCTCGTCGTTGAGCAGCTTGCGTAACAACTCAATGGCGAGGTTCTTCTGCGGCATGTTTTGCACTTCGGCCAGAAAAGCCTCGGACAGGATGGAGATTTCGGGCTTTTTAAGGCCGGCGGCGGCAAAGATGTCGATGACCTGATCGGTGGCGACGGCGCGGGAGAGGATCTGGCGGATGGCGTGGTCGATGTCTTCGGCGGAGCGCTCGCCCTCAACGGTGGATTTGACCAGGGCGGCGCGCACGGCTTGGAAGAAAGCCACGTCGTCGCGAATGGCCAGGGCGCGCTCGTCTGGGACGGCCAGGGCGAAGGCCAGGGAAAGCTCTTTGACCGCTTTGAGCAGGCGTGACTTGCCATCCGGCTGGAACAGGATGTGCTCCTGGGCCAAAGGAAGGATACCTAGACGCTCACCCGGCGTGCCTGTTTTGAACTTCGCCCAATCGAAACCATGGAACAGATCACAACAAATTTCGTAGCGCTGGATCAATTCAGACACGGCGACGTCCTGATCGACGGCGGTGCTGCCGGTGCCGCCGCTTTCGGTGTAAGCGGCCAGGGCCCTTTGCAGGTGATAAGCCAGGCCGAGATAATCTACAATCAGGCCGCCGGGCTTGTCCTTGTAGACCCGGTTGACACGGGCGATGGCCTGCATCAGGCCGTGGCCCTGCATGGGCTTATCGAGGTACATGGTGTGCAGCGGGGGGACGTCGAAACCGGTGAGCCACATGTCGCGCACAATAACCACTTTGAAAGGGTCGTCCGGGTTTTTAAAGCGGGTCGCCAGGTCTTCACGGCGGGCTTTGGTGCGTATGTGGGGCTGCCAGTCGAGGGGGTCGCTGGCTGACCCGGTCATGACAATTTTGAGCACACCTTGTTTGTCGTCGGCGGAATGCCATTCAGGACGCAAGGCAATGAGGGCGTTGTAGAGGTCGACGCAAATGCGGCGGCTCATGCAGACGATCATGGCCTTGCCATCCATGGCTTCCAGGCGGTGCTCGAAATGCGCCACCAGGTCTTCGGCGATCAGCTTGACGCGCTTATCGGCGCCGACGATGGCCTCCAGGGCGGCCCATTTGGTCTTGAGCTTCTCTACCTTCTCGACTTCTTCGCCTTCGGTGACTTCCTCGAACTCCTCGTCGATGTGCGGGCGTTCTTTCTCGTCAAGCTCCAGCTTGGCGAGACGGCCTTCATAGTAAATTTTAACCGTGGCGCCGTCCTCCACGGCCTGCTGGATATCGTAGATGCTGATGTAATCGCCGAAGACTGCACGGGTGTTCTTGTCACTGAGCTCGATGGGGGTGCCGGTGAAGCCGATGAAGGAGGCATTGGGAAGGGCGTCGCGCATGTGGCGGGCATAGCCGTCTATGAAATCGTACTGGCTGCGGTGGGCTTCGTCGGCGATGACGACAATATTGCGGCGGTCGGAAA
>MGNS01000058.1:0-860 GCA_001795165.1 Chloroflexi bacterium RBG_16_57_11 | reverse complement strand
TTCGGCCGAGGGCAAGAATTTCTGGATGGTGGTGAAGATAACGCCGCCGGCAACGCGGCCTCGCAGCCGGACGATCAAGTCTGCGCGGCTTTCGGCCTGTTCGGGAAGCTGGCGCAGGATCTCATGGCAGCGGGAGAAGGTGCCGAACAACTGGCCATCCAGGTCGTTGCGGTCGGTGATGACGACGATGGTGGGGTTTTCCATCTCCGGATGAAGCACCACCCGCCCGGCGTAGAAGGCCATGGTCAGGCTCTTGCCGGCGCCCTGGGTGTGCCAGACTACCCCGATGCGGCGGTCGCCGGCTTCGCCGTCTTTCAACTTACCGGCGGTGTAGCGGCCTTTCAACTCACGCGCGGCACGAGCGACCTGGGCGGCGCGCAGGGTCTCCTCGATGGCCACATTGACGGCGTGGAACTGGTGATACCCGGCGATCTTCTTGACCGTGGGCGAACCGCGATCCTGTTCGAAGACGATGAAGTAGCGCAGCAGGTCGAGGAAACGGCGCTTGTCAAACACGCCACGCAGCAGAACTTCAAGCTGGGTCACGGAAGGCGGGGCGACGCCTTCCCCGGCGATGGTCTTCCAGGGCAGGAACCACTCGCGGCCAGCAGTGAGGGCGCCCAGGCGGGCGTTCAAGCCATCCGAGATGACCAGCAGCTCGTTGTAAACGAACAGCTCCGGTATCTGCTCTTTGTAGGTCTGCAACTGGTTGAAAGCCGACCAGAGGGTGGCGCTCTGGTCGGCGGCGTTCTTGAGCTCGATGACCGCCAGGGGCAGGCCGTTGACGAAGATCACCACATCCGGACGGCGGTTAACCTTACCATTCTGGTATGAGGCTTCGACGGTGTACTGGTTGACCG
>MGNS01000057.1:4914-5052 GCA_001795165.1 Chloroflexi bacterium RBG_16_57_11 | reverse complement strand
GGCATAATTCTCTCCGCTGCCCTGTTTGACGCAATCCAGGTCCCAGACGAAGGTCGCCTCCCCGGGCTCCGCGGTGGTAATCACGAAATCGCCGATTTTGTCCCCGGGTTGGATTGGGTCGTCTTTTGATAGTAGATC
>MGNS01000057.1:4576-4866 GCA_001795165.1 Chloroflexi bacterium RBG_16_57_11 | reverse complement strand
GATCAATCCAGCCTTATGTTTCATGTTTCTCCTCAGTCCGGTGGGACTACCCTTTGGAGAGGGTCTTCAGAGCCTGCGGGTGCCTCTATAACCGGCAGGCTCCGGTTCCATGTACTCTGTCATGCGTGAGTTATAGTCCTTACGCCATGGCCGGGATCACGCCCAGTTGCTGCAGCAGGCCGAGATAGTCGCCGAACTCCCACGTCTCGACAAGCCGGCCGGCGCGGAAATGATAGATCGAACAACCGGAGAACTCGACCAGCTTCCCGGTGGGCGGGATGCCCAGGGCG
>MGNS01000057.1:4064-4546 GCA_001795165.1 Chloroflexi bacterium RBG_16_57_11 | reverse complement strand
GTCCAGTGCGCAGCCGCGGTCTCCCCCTCCACGATGATCTCGTCGACGGTACAGCGGATGTCCGAGAACGCAGTTAGGCTGGCTTCGTCGGCCTGGCGGTTGGCTTGCTTGCCTTCCACGGATGGGAAAGGCGGCCGGTGGAATACGAATCCTTCGTCGACTATGCGGTAGTATTCGTCTACGTCGCGCTTGTGCCAGAAGTCGTCAATGCCTTTCAGCAGGGTAGATTTGATCTCCTCGGGTGTCATTTCGATTCACCTTTTCGAAGTACTAACCTCCCGCAGGCTTGTTCCAACCTGCGGGAGGCGATTAAGAGGATTATTGGTCGATGCGGTAGAGGATATTCGCCTTATCGCCGGTGACGTAGATCGCACCGGACGGGCCGGCGGCGATGCCGTTGAACACCAGGAACGGCGGCATACCGGGCAGGGGAGGCAGGCCCAGTTGCGGCCCCTCGGCGAAGGGGGTAACCTGGCCTGTCG
>MGNS01000057.1:3913-4010 GCA_001795165.1 Chloroflexi bacterium RBG_16_57_11 | reverse complement strand
CATCCGGGCCAACCGCCAGCCCTTCAGGGAAGTTCAGCCCCATGGCCACTGGGATGAAGACCGGGCTGCCATCGGAAATGAGCTGGAAAACACCCCC
>MGNS01000057.1:3608-3736 GCA_001795165.1 Chloroflexi bacterium RBG_16_57_11 | reverse complement strand
ATCGTAGCGGGAGGCAAGCACCTGCATATCGACAGGGTCATAGACCTGGACAGCGTTGTCCATCCAGGAGCTGACCAGCAGGTTTTCCCCATCCGCTGCAACGGTCTGCGGTGCCCCCAGGGCGTGGC
>MGNS01000057.1:2377-3404 GCA_001795165.1 Chloroflexi bacterium RBG_16_57_11 | reverse complement strand
GCCGGCCGCGGCTGTCGAAGGCCAGGTTGTCCAGCCCAGGGGTTAACCGGGCGATGACCCGCTGCTCTCCGCTTTGTAGATCCAGCCGCACCACTTCACCCGTGCCCTGGACATTCAGATACAGCCTGCCGCGGGCATCGAACTTGACCGCGACCGGGAGGGCAAAACCGGCTGCCACATCCCACAGCTCGCCGCTGTCCACGTCGATCATCACCACTTTGCCCTGGGTGTAGATCGGGCCGTACAGGTAGCCGTCCGGGCCGAAGTCAAAGGCATTGAGGAAGCCGAGGTTCTCCAGGATCAGGCGTGGTGGCGTGACCCCATCCAGGTAGACTTCGTACAAGCCATCCCCCAGGAAATCCAGTCCGACAAACAGGCGCCCGTCATCCGAAAAAGTGATCGGGTTGGCGCCAGGCGGGAGCTGCGCCACCAGGCTCTGGGTTCCATCCGGAGCCCGCTTGCCAACCATGCCCGTGCTGATCGAGGTCCAGTAGAGCGAGCCATCCGGGCCAAAGGTCAGGTCATCGGGCCCATCCATGCCAAACTGCAGGGTGATATGCGACAAGATGCGTCCGCTGTCAGGGTCCATCACTTCGATCCCGCCGCCCAAGAAACTGGCGACGTAGAGATTGCCGTCCGGGCCGAAGTAGACGCCGTTTGCTCCGTGCAGCGGCGCGCCCCTGGCTAACCTGCGGATGATCACGGGATCGGTGGTGCCGTTCCCCAATCGGGTGGCCCCAGAGGACTGATTGGAAATGCTTGGGACGAAGGCGTGGTGTTGTTCCAGCGTGCCTGGACTGTTTTCCTCTGCCTGTGCGCCGCCAGCCAGCGCCAACATGCTCACCAGCAGGACGGCAAAAACTACCCGGCTGGCCGGTTTGAGAATTCGGTTCTTGTTCATAATAGGGTCCTTTTTTTTATATTTTCGCAAATCGATTGGGGTTTATCCATTTTGTAACCACATTTTTTCATCGCCCCTCCTTTAGACCTCCTGGGACTCGTGAAGCTGGCGCAGGGAGTCGTTTAG
>MGNS01000057.1:1823-1965 GCA_001795165.1 Chloroflexi bacterium RBG_16_57_11 | reverse complement strand
TGCCTGGCGAGTTCAAGCGCCGTTAGGGCGTGCGTCACGGCTTGCTGGCGATCTCCCTGGCTGGCATAGACCTCTGCCAGGCCAGCATGCAGCCAGCTCTGCTCGGTGAGGGAACCAATCTTTTCGGACAGAATGAGCGCGT
>MGNS01000057.1:0-1685 GCA_001795165.1 Chloroflexi bacterium RBG_16_57_11 | reverse complement strand
CTGCTGATCCTCCCCCAAAGCCGCGGCGGCCGCACCCATGTCCCCCAGCGGGATTCTGCGTTCATATTGCAGTCCCTTCTGCTCGCACACCTCCAGCGCCTGACAGGCCAGGCGCATCGCTCGTCCGGCATCCTGCCACCTATAGAATAATGTAGACAGGTTGCCCAGCGTATGAATCGTATAAACCGGATCCTGGATTTGGGTAAAAATCCCTAAAGCCTGTTCCAGGGCTGCCTGCGCCTGATCGTAATCACCGGTCTCACGGGCAGTCATGCCAATCTCGCGCAGGCAGACGGCTTGCAGGAAGAGATCACCGGCTTCCTGGCTAAGCTGCACCCCTTTCTCGGCGGCGAATTGAGCGGCCTCGTACCGGCAAAACCAGCGATGGTTGTAGGCTTCCTGCCAATGTAGATGGGCCAGGGCGCGCGGGTCGCCCAGGGCCTGGGCCAGGCGGGCTACTTCTTCCAGGTCGTCCGTGTAAGCCTGCATCTCGCCCAACAAGCGCAAAGCCCAACCGCGTTCGTAAAGAACCTGGATGCGCAATCGCCGGTTGGCTGCCAGGGCATCCGCACCTTGAAGCGTGTTGGCTGCAAGGCCCAACAAGGCCAAGGCCCGGTCGAAACAACAGCGAGCTTCCACGTGGGCGAAGATGGCGCGGGCGGCCTGCCCAGCCTTGAGCACATAGCCAGCAGCCTTGCCTGACTCACCGGCCTGTTCGAAATGCCAGGCTAATAAAGAGGATTTGCCGGGCTGTAATTTTTCCAGAGCCTCCCCGGCGCGACGGTGCAACCTCCGGAGCCGCCAGAGACCCAGACCAGCATATACGGCTTCTCGAACGATGGCATGGCAGAACTGGTAACCGGCCCCCTTTTCAATCAGGAACTGGCGGGCGACCAGCTCGTCCAGGCCGTCCAGGCTTTCCATTTCTCCTCTTCCGGCGGTCATAAGAATGGATTCGAAATCAAAAACCTGCCCAAGAACCGCACCGGCTTCCAGCACCTGGCGGGCGCTTGGATGCAGTTTATCCAGGCGGGAATTAACCGCCTGGCAAACTGAAGCAGGGATCGGAAAAATTTCCAGGTTGGATTGGAGATCTGAAGATGGTGAAGATTCAAGGACCGCCCGCAGGGTCTCTAAAATGAAGAACGGATTGCCGCCAGTTGCCTTGCGCAAACGATCGGCCAGACCCAGGTCGACCGGCATGGCATCACTTAGAAAACAGATCAGACGCCAAACATCTTCATCACCCAGGGCCGGGAGCGGCAGTTCAAGAAAATCTGCCTGGTGGGCCAGAATTTGACGCAGCCCGGCGAGGACATCGCTGTCTTCACGCCGGTAGCTGCCAAGGATGAGCACGCGCTGCCCTCTAAGGCGGCGTCCAAAATAAGCCAGCCAATCCAGGGTGGTGGAATCGGCCCACTGCAGGTCATCCAGGCAAAGCAGCACCGTATAGCCACCTTCGCTGAGGGAGAAAATGATGCGGCACAATGCTTCAAATAGACGGGCACGGGCTTCGCCGGCCTCCAGGGGAGCAGGAGGTTGAGGGAGCTGGATCAACGCAGCCAGCTCTGGCAGCAAGCGCGCAGCCTCAGCCAGCCATGAACCAGGAACCCGGGCAAGGACTTCAGGCGTGCTTAACAGCGGCCGCAGGGCTTCTACGAGAGGCTGGTATGGCATACCACAAC
>MGNS01000056.1:32941-34295 GCA_001795165.1 Chloroflexi bacterium RBG_16_57_11 | reverse complement strand
TTAGCTTGATGCCTATGGGTCTGCGACCCGCCGCTTTCACCCCATGATACCATCCCCATCGGACCAAGGAGTGGCGTGGCCGGGGCGGACAGTCCGGTCGGTCTCCTTGGGATGTGGGGTGTGAGAGCAAAGAGCGCCGGGTCGGCGACCCAGCCTACTGGCTGTTAGCAGTCGGATAGGTCACCGACCCATCTGACTGGCTGTGTTTCTTCTGGAATATTCAGACTATCCAGCAGGGAATCAAGTTTTGCAATGAGGAAGAGCGGATTAGCATTCCCATACCCATCCCCTGAAGACTTCTCGAACCTCCCGGATTGGTTGAATGCACAAGCCAGACAAATCAGGCCTCGACCAACATAGCTCGGATTGTTTTTGGATAGAGACAATCATAAAGCTTTGAATATAAAATCCTTGCCCAATTGCTCTGAAAATCGTGATTGAAATAGATCACGTATATGATCATCCATCGAGAAGTAAATCACCTGCCAGCCGGATTGGGTGAGGTGTGTTACATGATTCAGCATCTGCTCCCGCCTCTTCCAATCCGAATGCTGGAAGGCGTCGTCTAATATCATAAATGCGCTTTCCTGTCCGAGTATTCGGGCAGCGAAACCCATCCGAAGAGCCAGCAGCACCTGCTCTCGAGCACCGGTACTCAGATCTGATAAGCGAAAGCGATTGTAAGCATCACTCACGACCAACTCATTCCCATCTAGATCTACTACTTGGTAACGCCCAGTGAGCTGGTAGAGAGGTTGCCTAACCATCAGATCATTCAAACCAGCCTCTATCTGTTCGCGTTCGGCGGTTTGAAGTTGTTCCAATTCTTGGTTTACCAGAATTCCCGCAATGAGCTCGGCTGATTTAAAACGATATTCGTTAGCCTTATCCTGGTATTGTAAACGTAATGATTGAATAATTTCTTCCCAGGAAACTGATATATCCTGACAGGTTGCGGTACAAACTCGCTGCTTTAACGATTGTAGTTCGTTTTCCTTTTTCTCATATTCTTTTTTAATTTCTGTCAATTGCGCTTCGCGCGGATGATAAATTTTTTCGTCGTAGGATTCACCAGGATCGTCACCCAAGTAATCGGCTGGATTCACAGCCAGACCCGCCAACTCCAAGTCGATATCCCTTATCTCTTTATCCTTCTCTCGGGAAGTGATTAAAAGCCCATTTATTGTGTCTTCCCAAACTTGTTTTTCAATAGTGATCCCTGTAAGATGTTGTAATTGAATTGCAATCTGTACCTCTTCATCTCTTAACGTCTCAAACCGAGAATTTATTTGTAGTCCGAGTTCCTGGGCAAAATCGTAACTGCGTTTCTGCTCATCGCGTCGCGCTCTAAGCT
>MGNS01000056.1:29008-32927 GCA_001795165.1 Chloroflexi bacterium RBG_16_57_11 | reverse complement strand
AGCGGCACCCCAAAACGTTCTTGGAAGCTATGAGCCAATCGCTCGAGCTCATTTGACGCGTTCCGTTTCTCTAAAGATTTTTGGAGCTGGTAAATGTAATATCCTGCCAATACCATAGCAATCGAAACAGAGATGGCAGCAGGATATTGTTGGCGAATAATGATGAATACTAGCCCTACGATAAATGCAACTATCGAAAGGTAAAGAATCCAATTTCTCGGCCTCGTCGGAATCATTAACAGTAACTTTTCATAAGCTTGTGTCGCTTCCTCCAACCAGGCATATTCCTTACTGCGTAAAACCGCCAGCTCAGCCATTCCCCGTTGCTCATCAAGATCTCGAATTCGACTTTGATACTCCCGGAATTTCTCCACCAATTTTGTGATGTCATGATTAGGAGCTCGTGATGTCTCGTCCTCAAGATTCTGCTTACGTGCGGCTAATTTATAAGCGTGATGCCTTCGTGCTGCATTGACGTGATCAAATCTTGATTGTACTTGGCGAATGTGATTTCTAAGCTCAGCTAATTCTCCCGTGGAATATTGCTGATTAACATCATCCAACAATTGCGTTAGGTTATCAAGCTCCAGTTTGATTATCTGTCGCTTCTTGTTATCAGAAGTATTCGGACCTGTAATCGCTTTTCCTTCAAGCTGACATTTTTTCATACTATCCGATAGCTTTTCCTGGATGGAATGACATAGCCGTGAACTACTCAATATCTGGCCAATGAAGTCATAACCTACCCCTGCAGGATCCTGATCTGATAGATCCAGCTCGGCACCTTTCACAACAAGAAGGCGGCTTAGTGGATTGGATATGCCTCCTTGATTTCCCCCTAAAATGTCATCCAGTTTTGGCTTTTTTGATAGAGTGAAATCCCAATCATCCCCATCGGTGCTGATTATTTTGATTATTCCTTGCGCCTTTACATCACGTAATTGCCAGATCTTTTTTGTTTGGAATAAGGACTGAATAATGAACTCTACCAGGTGGGTTTTGCCACTTTCATTTGGTCCATAAATCAGATTTACCAGCCCAAATTCCAATTCAAACTTAGCCAGCGGCCCCAGGTTAGTTACATGAATTGATTTCAGGTGAAGGGGCATCTCAGGCTCCGTAAATTAATCGCATTGCCTGTTCAAAGATTTCTTCGGAAGAAGGTTCGACTGCAGCATTTGTCCAGTTGAGTTCGCTTATTCGCCTCCTTACAGTCTGAGCAATGTTGGTGCGTTCCAGATCATTGGAATTCGAAACCCGCGAAAGATCTGGCTCTGCAACATGATGATAATCTTCAAAGATTTCCTTGATTATTTCGGTTAGCTGGGTCTTATCCGATGTATAACCATTTAACCGCACACGTAAACGCACTTTTGGGATTTCTTCTGTTTGTATTTCCCAGGCTTTGATGAGCTCCTTAGCTTTTTGGAATAGATAGCTGCGCTCATCCTCAACCGGAAGCACCGTTATCATTTCATCGAGAAAAATAAGTGGCGAATTTACCGTAAAGGACGTGACCTCAAAAGTCGTCGTATCAAAGACTAAAAAGCGCCTCCGGCCAACTTCTGTGATATCCAAACCGCAGGGAGATCCGCAGTAAAAGACACCATCTTTTTCATGCGGATAATGAATATGCCCTAGAAAAACACGCTTTGGAAGGAACTTCTGCACATCCCTTTTTGTAAGTGGCATATAAACGCCCTCTTCGTAAGGATTACGATATTGCAGACTGCCGGTGTAATCGCCATGACCAACCAATACCCAATCTTGTTCATGCAAATCAGGCAAACTATTAGCAACTACCTCCCCCATCGATTTATCTGCTTGATATGGCACGACTAGAATATTTAGCCCTCTTTCATCAAAGTGAAGTAGCTCTGGCTGGGTATAAATTTTCAGGTTTTGTGCCGCAATTACTCTTGAACTGATGCCTGGATCGTGGTTGCCTGGAATAACGTGAATATTGATAGAGAGGTGACTTTTACACACGACTTCGAAATCAGTATAATTGCTCTGGTGAACATCAAAAAGGTCTCCAGCGATCACCAAATGTTGGATACCCATCGCGGTCAAATTGGCCAGCAAGTTTTCGAACGCTTCGAATCGCTCTGGATTCTTGGACCGATTCGTGAGGTGTAAGTCAGCAGTAATGGCTATTTTCATAGGATTGGATAGATTTATCAATTGGACAAGAAAACTGGATTTGGGTGGATAAAAATAAGTGCCAGATTAATTATAAGGTATTTGCCAAGTTAGTGTAAACTTTTTTTAAAATTATCCATCCCAAAGTAGTACAGCGGGTCAGTGATCCGCCGATTTCATCCACTGTTACTATCCCCCAACACCTGAGCGTAGTCGAGCCTAGCCCCAGGGAGCGGCAGGCTACCCCTTGCGCAGCTCGCCCAGCTGCCGCTCCAGCTCCCCCTGCAGCACCTGCGGATTGGCCTGGCCGCGCGCCGCCCGCATCACCTGGCCGAACAGCCACTTGGCCAGCGTCTCCTTGCCGCCCAGGTAAGCCTGCACCTCCTTCGGGTACCCCTCCAGCACGCCTCGCACCAGCCCGGCAATGGCCGCCTGGTCCGAGATCTGCCGCAGCCCGCCTTTGGCCACGATCGCCTCGGCGCTCTCCCCGCTCTCGAACATCTCCCTCAGCACACCCCTGGCGGTGGTCTGGTTGAGCTCGCCCGATGCGAGCATGCGTAGCAGCCCAGCCAGCTCCCCCGGTGTAACCCGCGCCTCTTCGATCCCGACCCCGGCCTGGTTCAGCAACCCGAACAGGTCGCCGCTGATCCAGTTGGCGACGACCTTGGGTGTGACCTCGGAGGCGGCTTTCACCGTCTGCTCGTAGAAAGCCGCCACGGCCGGCTCGTCCGCCAGCACCCCGGCGTCATAGGCGCTCAGCCCGTACTGCGCCTGGAAGCGGTTGAGCCTGGCCTCCGGCAGCTCGGGCAGTGAAGCCCGGATAGCCTCCAGCCAGGCCGGGTCGATCGCCAGCGGCGGCAGGTCCGGCTCGGGGAAGTAGCGGTAATCGTCGGCCTCCTCCTTGCTGCGCTGCGGCAACGTGACGCCGTGGGCCTCGTCCCAGCCGCGCGTCTCCTGGATCACTGCCCGGCCCTGGCGCAGCAACTCGCTCTGGCGCTGGATCTCGAAAGCCGTCGAGCGCTCCAGCGCCCGGAAGCTGTTCAGGTTCTTGATCTCGGTGCGCGTGCCCAGCCTCTGGCTGCCTACCGGGCGCACGGAGATGTTCGGCTCGACCCGCATCACGCCCTTCTGCATGTCGCCGGAGTTGACCCCCAGGTAGCGCAGAATCGAGCGCAGCGCCATGGCATACAGGCGCGCTTCCTCGGCCGAGCGCATGTCCGGCTCGCTGACGATCTCCAGCAGCGGCACGCCGGCGCGGTTCAGATCGACTAGAGAGTACGCTTCGCCATTGCGCTCCACATGGGTCAGCTTGCCGGCGTCTTCCTCCAGGTGCACGCGGCGGACGCGGATCAGGCGCTCGCCCTGCGAGGTCTGGATCTTCAGGCAGCCATTCACCGCCAGCGGCTGCTCGTACTGCGAGATCTGGTAGCCCTTGGGCAGGTCGGGGTAGAAGTAGTTCTTGCGGGCGAAGATGCTGAGCGGGATGATCTCGCAGCCCAACGCCAGCGCCACCCGCAGGCCGTACTCGACCGCCCGCCGGTTGAGCACCGGCAGGGCGCCCGGCATCCCGGCGCACACCGGGCAGACTGCCACGTTCGGCTCGGCCCGGCTCGAATCGACCACCGCGCAGGCGCAGAACATCTTGGAGCGCGTGGCCAGCTCGGCGTGCACCTCCAGGCCGATGACTGCCTCGTATTCCATCCGTGCTCACCCGTGGCGCTGCATGAACCGCTCGATGCGGTCCAGCGCTTCCTCGATCTTCTCGTAGGCCGTGGCG
>MGNS01000056.1:25482-28982 GCA_001795165.1 Chloroflexi bacterium RBG_16_57_11 | reverse complement strand
CCGCCACGCGCTCCTCCTCGAGCAGCTTCTGCGAGAAGGTTTCATCGTCCATCCCGGTGACGCTGATCTCCGGGAAGGCGTAGAAGGCGCCGCGCGGCTCGAAGGTGGGCAGCCCAAGCCGGTTCAGCCCGCCGACGATCAGCACGCGTCGGCGGTTATATTCGGTAAGCATCTCCTGGACATACGGCTCCCCGCTACACAGCGCTTCCAGCGCCGCCGCCTGGGCGGTAGTTGGGGCCGACATGATGGTGTACTGGTGGATGCGCAGCATGCCCACCATCAATTCCGCCGGGGCGGCCGCGTAGCCGATGCGCCAGCCGGTCATGGCGTAATCCTTGGAAAAGCCGCCCAGCGTGATGGTGCGCTTCCACGCACCGGGCAGGTTGGCAAAGCACACGTGCGGCAGGCCGTACACCAACCGGTCGTAGATCTCGTCGGAGATGACCACCAGGTCGTGCTGCTCGGCGATGCGCAGCACCTCCAGCAGCGTCTCGCGTGAGGCCACCGCCCCGGTCGGGTTGTTGGGATATCCGATCAGGATGGCCTTGGTGCGTGGGGTGACGGCCGCTTCCAGGGCCCTCAGGTTAGGCTGGAAGTTATCCTGCACCCGGCTGGGGATCTCCACCGGGATCCCGCCCGCCAGCACCACCTCGGTCTGGTAGGCGACGAAGCACGGCGTGGGCACCAGCACCTCCTCGCCCGGCTCCAGGATCGCCGTCAGCGCCAGGTACAGCGCCTCAGAAACACCCACGGTCAGGATTACCTCGGTCGCCGGGTCGTAGGTCACGCCATACCTGCGCTGCAGGTGCGCCGCCAGCTCCTGGCGCACTTCCAGGATGCCCGAGTTGCTGGTGTAGTGAGTCTCGCCATGTTGCAGCGATTGGATGCCCGCCTTCAGGATCGGATCGGGTGTGGTGAAATCCGGCTCGCCGATCCCCAGCGAGATCACATCCTTCATCGTAGCGACAATATCGAAGAATTTGCGAATGCCAGATGGCTTAAGCGTGGCTACCCGGTGGGCGAGATAGCTTTTGGTCATGATTTCTCCTTGATTGGGTTGGAACCTTTTAGCGCAGTGGGCGCACGCGGTGCGCCCCTACTTGTTTATTTTTGGACGATGCTCCAGGCATCGTTTTGGATCTCATAAGCCAGCTCGAAAACCTGGCCGTCCTCCGTACGCACCCGAAAGCGCTTGCCATCCGGCGTCCGCCAGCTCTCCAGTATCTCTTCAACCTCCAGGCGCTCGCCCTGCCAGTACAGCGCCCGCGGTCGCTCGGCATATTCGCCGCCGGAGTAGCATTCGACAGGATCGGGCGGCTGGCCCGGGTGATCGCCTGCTATAGCGTCACCTCGGTGTTATCGCCAGCGTTGATCACGCCGGCGCGCCGGCGCAAGACTGCCCGGCGCCCAACCAGCGAAGAATCCAGGATGATATCGGTCGCCTGCGCCTCATCTTCCAGGATCGAGTCGCGGATGATGCTGTGCTCGATGCGGCAGCCCGCCCCTAGCGAGACATTTGGCCCGATGATCGAGCCCTGCACCTGCGCGGTAGGATGAATGAACACCGGCGGGTTGATCACCACACCCTCACGCTGCTGGAACTCGGCGCTGTTGTCCATACCATGTTCCAGAAGATAACGATTGGTCGCCAGCAGCGTCTCAGCAGTACCGGCGTCCAGCCATACATCCACCTCCTGGATGCGCATGCGCAGGCCACGCTCCAGCATGATGTTGACCGCATCCGCCAGGAAGAACTCGCCCTTGATCTGGGTGTTGCGCTCGATCTGCTCGTCGATGGCTGAGAGCAAATCCCTGGCTTCCTTGAAATAATAAAACCCGACTACCGCCAGGTTGTTCTCCATTTGCTGCGGCTTCTCGATCAAGCGCTTCACCCAGCCGTTCTCGCCCAGCTCGGTCACGCCGAAGCGGCGCGGGTCGGGCACCGGGTGCACCCAGGTTACCGCCTGTGCCGTTTCATTCTCGAGGCTGGAGAGGTCGGTCTCGATGAGCGTGTCGGCGAAAACCACCAGCATCGGCCCGCTCAGATACTGCTCGGCCAGCTTGATGGCATGCGACTGACCGGCCGGGTTTTCCTGGACGACGAAGTGGGATTTCACGCCAGGGTAGTTGTATCGGATGTGATCTTCGATCTGCTCGCCCAGATAGCCAACGATGGCGATGAGCTCGATATCCAGCGAAGTCGGCAGGCTGGCGAACGTGTCGATCAGGTGATCCAGCACGGTCTTGCCAGCCACGCTCACCAGCTGTTTGGGCTTGCTCCAGGTGTGCGGGCGCAGACGCGTCCCCAGCCCGGCCATAGGGATGACGACCTTGATGGTTGAATGCTCCATTCAGCGAATTTTTCCTCGTGTGTGGTCAGTGATTGATTACACCCCCATTATAACCAATCCGGGCCGGGCGCGCCCGGTCGGTTCTGCGCGGACAAATATCCCTCGGGCAGTTGGCAATTGACAGGCGAGAATTTCAGGTGTATACTGGCATATAATTAAACCGACGGTCGGTTTATATTGGAGTATCAACATGGCTCGGAGTATCAAAGAAGAAGCCTTCGCCGCCCGGCGCAACGAAATACTGGATGCGGCGCGCCGGCTCGTCTATAGCAAGGGCTACGAGCAGATGACCATCCAGGATATTCTGGATGACCTTCATATCTCCAAGGGCGCCTTCTATCACTACTTTGACTCGAAAGGGGCCGTCCTCAATGCATTAGTGGAGCGCATGGTCACCGACGAGGTGCTGCCGCTGGTCCTCCCCATCGTCCAGGCGCCAGACCTGTCGGCGGTCGAAAAACTCGAGCGCTATTTCGATACCAGCTTCCGTTGGAAGACAGCACAGAAGGATTTCATGCTGGCGCTGCTGAGCGTCTGGGTGGCGGACGAAAATGCGATTGTGCGCCAGAAGATGTTCTCCACCTCGGTAAAACTGGTCACGCCCCCGCTGGCAGAGATCATCCGCCAGGGCGTGCAGGAAGGCGTCTTCACCACCGACTATCCCGAACAGGTCAGCCATGCCATCATTTACATTCTCCAGGGTTTGGGCGACACGATTATCGAGCTGTTTATCTCCAATGAGGCGCACCCCGATCCGCAACACATCGAAAGCACGGTGACCGCCTATACCCATGCCCTGAGCGATGCGATGGAACGCGTTCTGGGCGCACCATCTGGCTCATTGAAGCTGATCGACCCGAATGCGCTGAAAGAATGGTTCCTGCCATCCGGAGGGGCCATACCTTCTCCCGATTTAATGGCTGCTTAGAGAAGACTCACAATGCGCAAACAATCCAGAAAGGAGCACCGAGCATGAAATTATATCTACGCCTGGCCTGGCGCAACCTGTGGCGTCACCGCCGCCGGACCGCGATCGTTGTCGTGGCAATGGCCTTAGGTCTGGGAATGATGATGTGGTACGATGGCCTGATCGCCGGGTTCGACCAGGCGATCTACGGGAATGCCATCAAAGTCCTGGGCGGGAACATC
>MGNS01000056.1:14300-25447 GCA_001795165.1 Chloroflexi bacterium RBG_16_57_11 | reverse complement strand
ACCCTCTGCTTCCCCTGGCCGATGACCAGGCTGTGGTGCAGGCCGCCCTGGCCCACACACAAGTGCAAACCGCCACGCGGCGGATCAACACTGGCGGGCTGGTCACCAGCCCCGAAGGCGCCTTCGGTGTCAACATCACCGGCATCGAGCCGGAAAAGGAGCTGGAGGTCAGCCTGCCCGCGCAGCACGTCATCGCCGGCCGGTTCCTGGCTCCGGACGATAAAGACATGATCTTCATCGGCAAAGGACTGGCAGACGCCATGGGCGTCACGGTTGGAGACCGGTTGCCACTGGTGGGGCGCTCCACGCACGAGCAGACCCGTCGCCGGACGATGACCGTGGTCGGGATCTACGATCTGGGCATGCCCGATTTTGAGAAAAGCGCAGCCTACATATCTTTAGGCGAGGCCCAGGATCTGTTCGACCTGGCCGGCCAGTCCACTGAGGTGACGATTGTGCTGAAGCAGTTAGGCCAGGAGCCAAAAGTCATCGCCGCGATTGCACCGTCCTTGCCCGGATACGAAATCGATACCTGGAGAAACAATTACCCCGAGCTTCTGGCAGCGATAACGACTAAAAACGGGGTGATGAACATCTTCGGTGTGATCATCCTGTTAATTGCCGGCATTGGCATCCTGAACCTGCTGCTGATGGCCGTATACGAGCGGACCCGCGAGATCGGACTGCTGGGCGCGATGGGGCTGAAACCGCGCCAGATCTCCCTGCTGTTCATCCTGGAAGGGACCATGATGGGCCTGGTGGGCGTGGCGGCCGGGATCGTCTTTGGGCTGCTCATCAACGGGCTGCTGCGTATGGTTGGCCTGGATTTCAGCTACATGTCGACTGCAGCCGAGTACATGGCCCTGATCAGCGGGCGGGTTTATCCCAGTTGGGGCCTAGAAAAACTGCTCAGCCGGGCGCTGACCGTGGCGATCATCTCGGCTCTGGCCGCCTTGATCCCGGCGAGCGAAGCTGCCCGCCGCGAGCCAGCTGCCGCGTTGCATCACGTTTGATGCAGCCCAAGAGCTGCATCAAAAAAGAGGTTTCTGATGATCCAACTCTTTCGAATGGCATTTCGCGACCTGGGCCGCAACCGCCGCCGGACCTTTTTCTCCATCCTGGCGCTGGCGATGGGGCTGGCCCTGTTAATCCTGATGGCGTCTTTTATCAACGGTGAGATGAGCAACGCCATGGATACCACCATCCAGCTACAGAGCGGCCATCTGCAGCTCCGAGCACAGAACTACGATGAACGCAAGGCCAGCCTGAAGTGGGAAAACCTGATCGAGGATCCGACGAAGGTGGCCGGACAGATCTCCGCGCTCGAGCCAGTCGTCGCAGCCGCTCCCCGGCTGTTTGCCAGCGGGATCGCGACCGCACGCGACCAGACCGCAGGCGTCAAGATCGTCGGCATCGACCCAGGCTCGGTGACCAACGATCCTTACCGGGAAGGTCTGGTCAGCGGCGAGTACCTCGCCCCCGATGACCGCGAAGGCATCCTGATTGGCCGCCCGCTGGCCGAGAAAATGGGACTGGATGTGGGCGACCAGATCGACCTGACTGCCAACACCTCCAATGGCGATGTGAGCGAGCAACTTTTCACCATCCGGGGGATCTACTCCACACAGACCCGTGTATTCGACAGCGCCATTGTATTCCTGCCGCTGGCAAAAGCCCAGGCGATGACCGGCACGGAGAACCATGCCAGCACGATCTTTGTCCTGCTGAAGGATAAAGACCAGACCGATGCCGTCGTCAACGCACTGCAAACCTCAAACAACAAGATCTTGACCTGGACGAAGATGAACGAGGTCATCATCCAGACCGAAAACATGGCCAACTCGTATATGTCCCTGTTTTACCTGATTGTGCTGGCGGTTACAGCCACGGTCATTATCAATACGCTGATCATGGCGGTCTTCGAGCGCACGCGCGAGATCGGCATATTGGCCGCCATCGGCATGAAAGGCCGGCGTATTATGGCCATATTCCTGGCAGAATCGTCGATTTTAGCCGTGGGCGGCATCCTGCTTGGGCTGGTCCTGGGGTACTTAGCGGTCGCGTACCTCGAGCGAAACGGTTTTTATGTTGGCAACATGGCGGTCGGCGGAGGCGGTTTTCTCATCCGGGATACGGTCTATGCCAAATTTACCCTGGAAGGCACCATCAACCTGAGTATCATGGCTTTTGTTATCACACTGCTGGCCGGGCTCTACCCGGCTATGATGGCGGCCCGCATGGAGCCCGTCGAGGCTTTGCGCGCCGAGAAATAAGGAGACCAACATGGAAGTCACAAAGATTGAAAACGTCACCCGTATTTTTAAAATTGGTCAAGTCGAGACTCAAGCCCTGCGCGGCGTCAGTCTCTCGATTCAAAGCGGTGAGTTTACCGCCCTGGTGGGCCCTTCCGGCTCAGGCAAGACCACCTTACTGCAGCTGATCGGCTGCCTGGACCAGCCCACCAGCGGCAGCGTGTTCATCAATGGCAAAGAGGTCAGCAAGCTCAACCGCAACCAGCGCGCCGACATGCGCCGCGGCACGATTGGCTTCATCTTCCAGTTCTTCGCCCTGATCCCTACCCTCAGCGCCTACGAGAACATCGAAATGCCGCTGCTCCTGAATGGGCACAGCGCCTCCGAGCGCCGGGCCCGCATCACCGATTTGCTGGCCGCGGTGGATCTGAGCGACCGCGCCAATCACCGCCCGGACCAGCTCAGCGGTGGTCAGCAGCAAAGGGTCGCCATCGCCCGCGCCCTGGCTCCCAGGCCAACTTTGATCCTGGCAGACGAGCCCACTGCCAACCTCGACACGGCGAACGGCAAGCAGGTCATGGAAATCATGACCCGATTGAACCAGGAGACTGGTGTCACATTCATTTTTGCCACCCACGACCCGCGCGTGATCCAATATGCTCGCCGAGTCATTACTCTGCGCGATGGCCTGATCGACGCCAACAACGTCCAGCATATGCCGGAGGACGAAAAGATGGCCGTGGGAGCCTGAGATGGAAGCCACCCCGCAGACAAGCAGGCTCGCTGAGTGTCCGAACAAGTTCGGCTATCGAAGCGAGCCGGTCGCACGGCGGAGAACCGGCCTCCTTCGATTTCACTCAGGACGCCTCAATGTGCGGCAATTCAAGCTCACTTCGATCCTCTTGCTGGTGGGGCTGCTGGCCGGCTGCAATGTGTTCAACCCGGCAACCCCTCAGCCGTTACCCACCGTCGTGCTGGATAGCGGCAGCGCAGCCACACGGCCGGCTTCGCCGGGAAACGAAAGCGGCGTGGTCGCTTCTGGAGTGATAGCCCCCGCTCAGGTGGCCAGGCTGGTATTCACCCTGTCCGGGGTGGTGGAGGCGGTGAACGTCGCCGAAGGCGCTTCAGTAACCGCCGGGCAGCCGCTGGTCCAGCTGGAAGGACAGGAGGATCTGCAGGCAGCGGTCAGCCAGGCCGAATTCGAGCTGGTCCAGGCTCAACAGGCGCTGAATGACCTGAAAACAGAGGCGAAGACCGCCCGCGTGCAGGCGATGCAGGAAATCATCGCATACGAACGGGCGGTACGCGACGCCCAATACGCCCTGGATAATTTCACCGTGCCAGTCAACCAGGCCAGCCTGGAGACCGTCGAAGCGCTCAACCAGATGAAGCAACGCCTGGACACTGCCCGCCAGGCCTTCGAGCCGTATAAATATCGCCCATCCAGCGATGCTGTGCGGGAAGATCGCCTGGATGCCCTGAATGAGGCGCAGGCTGATTACAACGCCGCCGTCAAACGGTTGCAGTACGAGTACGACCTGCAGGTCGTCCAGGCGAAACTGGACAAGGCGCTTTCCGATTACACCATCTTACAGGCTGGCCCTGACCCGGATAAAGTACGCCTGGCGGGTGCTCGGATTTCGAACGCCCAGACCCAATTATCCGCCGCTCAAGCTGCTCTGGATCACCTGACCCTGGCTGCCCCGTTCGATGGAACCATCGCCAGCGTAAACGTCCACCCCGGCGAATGGGTCATCCCAGGCCAGGTGGTGCTCACGCTGGTCGATCTCAACAACCTGAGGGTCGAAACCACCGATCTGAGCGAGCGGGACATCCCGCAGGTCGAAGTTGGCCAGCCGGTGAGGGCCTTTATCAAAGCGCTGGGTCAGGAAGTCCCCGGGCGGGTGAGTGATATCTCACCGCTGGCGGATACTTTGGGCGGGGATGTGGTGTACAAGACGACTATCGCATTGGATGAGCTCCCTGCGGGCTTGCGAGAAGGGATGAGTGTCGAGGTTCAGTTCGGTGCGCAGCCGTAATGATAACGGTTTGGCGAAGCGGTAGATGAGTGCCCGTGTTGTTGAGCGAATTTCAGATAACTCAACTTCTCCTGAAATATTCGGTTTTGCAGGCTTGTCCTGAGCTGTGTCGTAAGGTGAATCCGGAGGATAACGGAGTTTGGATGCACCTTGGTGTCACATGCGGTGTTTAACTTTTCGATGAAACTTGATTCGCAGGCTGGCGAAGCTTGAGCCGGAAGAGCGCAGTAATCGGTCCCGGCCGTATTGCTCTGGTCACTGGCGGCTCCAGCGGCATTGGGCTGGCCGTGGCAAAGGAATTAGCCCGGGCCGGGTGCCAGGTCTGGATGGCGGCTCGCCATGAGGGGCGTCTGGCTGCCGCGCTGGATCAGGTCAACGCTGCCAGGCAGAGCGACGCCCAGCGTTGTGGAATCCTGACCGCCGATGTGTCTGACCCGGCGCAGGCTTTCGACGCCGTCGAGCAGGTCGTCGGCCAGGTTGGCGCGCCGCATTTACTGGTCAACTCCGCCGGCGTGGCCCGCCCTGGCTACGTCCACCAGCTCGACCTGCAGGATTACCGCTGGATGATGGAGGTGAACTTCTTCGGCACGCTCCATATGGTCAAGGCCGTCCTGCCCGGCATGCTGGCGCGTCGCTTGGGCCATATCGTCAACATCTCATCGGTGGGCGGCTTTTTGGGTTTCTTCGGCTACAGTGCCTATGCCGCCTCCAAATTCGCCGTCTCCGGCTTTACGGAGGTCTTGCGCGCCGAGCTGAAACCGCATGGCGTAGGCGTCTCCATCGTCTTCCCACCAAACGTGGACACCCCCCAGCTGGCCTACGAGTCGCAGTTCAGGCCGTCAGAAACGCGCGCCCTGGTAGAGGGCACGCCGGTACTCTCACCCGAGGTAGTCGCAGCCGCCATCCTGCGTGGCGTCTCCCGCCGGCAATATGCCATCCTGCCGGGCGTGATCAGCAAAGCTTTGTATGGCTTGATCGATGGAACGTCAGGCCTGGCCCGCCCGGTGATGGATTGGATGGCGGCGCGAGGGCGCCGCTCGCCTGGTCAAAATGAATGATCGTCGAGCAGGTCTGCGCTGCTTAAACCTATTAGAGATTTGGTTGTTTTGAGGGATTAAACATGGACATTTTTGAAAAGTGCCCAGCTTTTACCGCCGCCCGGGAAGCCATTGCTGGCGGTTACTATCCTTTCTTCATCCCGATGACGGATAATGAAGGCAGCGAAGCCATCTACCAGGGTCGCCGGGTGATCATGTGCGGCTCGAACAATTATCTTGGCCTGACCACTCACCCCAGGGTGCGCCAGGCGGCGATCGACGCCATCCATCGTTATGGCACCAGTTGCACAGGTTCGCGCTTTGCCAACGGCACCCTGGAGCTGCACGAGCAGCTCGAGAGCGAGCTGGCCAGCTGGGTAGGCAAAGAAGCCGCCCTGGTCTTCACTACCGGCATGCAGGTCAACCTGGGCGTGATCAGCGCGCTGGTCGGGCGAGGCGATGTCGTCGTGCTGGACAAGGACGATCATGCCAGCATCGTCGATGGGGCGCGCCTGTCGTGGGGGGAGATGAAGCGCTTCCGCCACAACGACATGGATGACCTGGAGCACATCTTCAAGGGTATCCCGGACGGAGCCGGGGTGCTGGTGGTTGTAGATGGCTTGTTCAGTATGGGCGGTGATCTGTCCCCCCTGCCAGAATTGGTCCCGCTGTGTAAACGCTACGGCCCCCGCCTGATGGTGGACGACGCTCATGCTATGGGCGTGTTCGGCGGCGGCCGCGGCACCGCTGCTCATTTCGGTCTGGTCGACCAGGTGGACTTGATTATGGCCACCTTTAGCAAATCCTTTGCCTCTATCGGCGGCCTTATCGCTGGCGACGAGGTTGTTATCCACTACATCAAGCACCACGCACGCTCGCTAATCTTCAGCGCCAGCATTTCCCCTCCCAATACAGCCGCCGCCCTGGCAGCCCTGCACGTTATGCAAGACGAGCCTGAGCGCATCCAGCGCCTCGAGCAGGTAGGGGCTTACATGCGCAGCGAGCTACAACGTCTGGGCTTCAACATCGGCCAGTCGGTCTCTCCAATCGTGCCGATCATCATCGGGGATGATATGCGCACCGTTTTTACCTGGAAGCTGCTGTTCGAAGGCGGAGTTTTTGCCAACCCGGTGCTCTCCCCCGCAGTCCCCGAAGGCCAGCAGCTCCTGCGGACCAGTTACATGGCCACCCACACCGACGATCAACTCGCCAGGGCGCTGGAAATTTACGAGCGCGCGGGAAAGCTGGCAGGGTTGATATAAGAGAGCTCGCTTCATGATGTAGCAAAGCATGGCTGGAAATGGCATACACCTGTATTGCCTCCAGACCAAAATGATCCGATAATCTCTATATACATTTGCCACCCTTCATGGTACAATAGTACCAGCGGCAGAGAAGCGATGACTGTATATGGTCGCTTGACCCTGGCACAAGGGGAGGTCATCGTGGAGCCAATAGCGAAACCGGCTGGAATGGCCGGTTTTTTATTTTTATATTCATTTACATCACAATAGCCGGTCTCAATCGAGGCTAAAGGTCGAAGGGAGGGTTGATCAAAAGACTAAAATTCCCGACACACGCATAGGTTAAATAATTACTTCCCGTGCTGATTAATCTTTTTGTGCAGGAGGGTTGACTGTGAAGAACATTAGAAATATATTGATCATTTTTTCAGCCATAGCCGCACTAATAAGCCTGGCGGTTCTATCCGTCGGGCCGGCGAGTGCCGAGCCGACGCCAGGGGGCACGACGCTTACTGCCACGGTGGACATCACGCCACACTGGACGACCACTTATCACTGGACGATTGATAAATCGGTTGTCCCGGCGAC
Organism: Chloroflexi bacterium RBG_16_57_11; assembly: GCA_001795165.1. Taxonomy (GTDB): domain Bacteria; phylum Chloroflexota; class Anaerolineae; order Anaerolineales; family UBA4823; genus RBG-16-57-11. The sequence continues at coordinate 18,287 of MGNS01000056.1, read as the reverse complement.
CTGGAACCTGTTCACCGGCGATCAAGGCACCTCCATGTACACCATCACAGTCACCAAAGACCAGGGTGTGGAGGAGGCCTGGATGGATGGACAGGTGTGCGTGACCAACGGCGGAGCGGTAGCCACCGAGAATCTCGCCATCACCGCGGATTTAAAGAACGGCCTTCCGCCGCCAGATGATGTGGTGGCATCTATTTCAGTGAACACCAGCGGCAATCCGGTGCTCGATCCGGGCGAAACAGACTGCTACCCCTACCTCGTCAATGTCCCCCTGCCGCCACACGCGGGTGGTGAATACAAGATTACCGCCAATGTCACCATCACAAATCACTCCGGGCACTTAGGCACGCCGTTTGGCCCATCCCCGAGCGCGACCACGGTCTTCCCGGCCAGCCCGACGCTGATTAACGCCTCGATCAACGTGGATGACACCAACGGCGGGTCATGGCTGTTCAGCGACAGCGGCTCAGTCTCTTACAACAGGACCTTCGCCTGCGACGGTGATGAAGGCAAGCACGACAACACCGCCACCATTCGTGAGACCGGCCAGTCCGATGGCGCTTCGGTGACGGTGAACTGCTACGCCCTGCAAGTGACCAAAGATGCCCAGACTTCCCTCAAGCGAACCTACGACTGGACAATCGACAAGTCGGCCGACCAGGAAAAGGTGATCCTTTCGATCGGGCAGCAATTCCTGGTCAATTACTCCGTCACCGTGAACGTGGGAGGTTATACCGACAGCGATTGGGCTGTGTCAGGGGACATCGCGGTGCACAATCCGGCGCCGATCGACGCCACGATCAACGCGGTCTCCGACCTGGTGTCTGGTGTAGGACCGGCGGATGTTGACTGCGGTGTGACCTTCCCGTACACGCTCCTCGCAGGGGGTACGCTGAACTGTACCTACAGCGCCGACCTGCCGGATGCTGCCAGCCGCACCAACACTGCGGCTGCCACGTTGCAGAACTACAGCTACGATAAAGACGGCAATGGCACTCCCGGCGGCACCACAGATTTCACCGGCTCGGCGGCAGTCTCCTTCTCGAATCCCACCATTGCCGAGGTGGACGAGTGCATCGACGTAAGCGATAGCTTACAAGGCGTGTTGGGAACGGTCTGCATCGGCGATGCCCCCAAGACCTTCACCTACAGCCGCTGGATCGGCCCGTATGAGGCCTGCGGCGACTACACGGTGGATAATACCGCCTCCTTTACTGCCAACGATACCGGAACAACAGGTAACAATGGCGCCTCGGTAGCGGTGAATGTGCCGTGCCCGGGTGGCTGTACACTGACGCCCGGCTACTGGAAGACCCACTCCAAATACGGACCTGCGCCCTACGATGACGCTTGGGCGCTGCTCCTGCCCGATGGCGAGGACACGGAGTTTTATCTCAGCGGGCAGTCTTACTACGAGGTGTTGTGGACCAATCCTCGAGGCGGGAACGCCTACTACATCCTGGCGCACCAGTTCATCGCCGCCAGGCTGAACCTGCTCAACGGCGCCTCTTCGACGCCGGCGGTGGATGCCGCCCTCGCCTGGGCAGAAACCTTCTTTAACACCTACACGCCCAGCTCGACGTTGAGCAAGCCCTTGCGTAACACTGCTTTGAACTACGCCTTTGTGCTCGACACATACAACAACGGCTACACCGGCCCGGGACACTGCTCGGATAACAACCCGGAACACACATCGCTGCTGCTGTACTTCGACCACTTCATCGCACTGCCGTTCGTAAAGCGCTAAGCCGACGAGAGCAGCCAGCATATGCTGTGCGCCTGATACGATTCAACATCCATAAAGCGGAGCCGGAACAGAGTGGCTCCGCTTTTATGTTTGTCTTGACCCATGCAACAGGCTAAAGCTGCGGCGGGTATCTTCAATGGTGGGGGGTTTCCATACCACTTTGTAGGAGGTCTCCCCATTGTGATAAATCATTGAATTAGCCATAATATAAGGGAACAAAGTAAGCCGTGTGGAAAGGAGAAAGAGAATGAACTTTGTGACATCTGTGATTTCATTCCTGCGCCTCTTCACCTGGCGCAAGCATAGAGTATAGGAGATGTGTGATGAAAAACCAAGATGATGTAAAGAGAAATTCACTCTGGAACGGTATTCGTTCGATCTTGTCAGGCCTGGCTGTCCTCAGCATAGGCGGGTTGATCGGTTCCAGCGTGGCATTGCTCTACGCGCCGCGCTCCGGTCGTGCAACACGATCACTAATCTACAGTCGAGGTGTGGAACTCAAGGAGAAAATGGCTGAGGAAGCGCATCTTGCCGGCATGCAAGCCAAAGGTCAGCTAAACCATGTGAGACGCGATGTCCGTTACAAGACACGAGAAATCGGTTCCCGCCTGCAAAATACGCGCGAAGATCGCCAGTATGCGTTGAAAGAGGCGGTGGGTGGTATCCCGCTCCCATTCAAGCACAATGGTCAATAACTGAGCCCATATTTTTTTCGACTCGTGGAGCCTGGCAAATCACTGCACAGGCTCCGCGAGCGGCCGGTGGGGAGAAGGATTGATATCAGCTGAACCCCCACCCTCGCCGGTTGTGTAAATCAGCCCCCCGCCCGAGAAGGCGGTCAGAACGCTTCTTCGAAACCAGGGATGCAAATCTATGTCAAAATCACTTCTCTTGTGTGTCGTGCTCATACTCGGCATAATGATCCTGGTTCTTATCGGTCAAACCGGAATTCAGCAAGCGCGGCTCGAAATGGTGAGCCTCCAGTTTGATCGAATGCAACAGCAGAAACTTGACTTAGCCGCTCGTCAGGCACAGCTGGATCGTGAAAAACAAGGCTTGCTTTTGCAAAACCAACAAATGCAGCAACATCTCGCCAGCTGGCAGGTCGCCTACCAGCAAGAGCGCGCCCGAAGCCAGCGGCTTCAGGCCATGAACGCCGTTACCGTGCAGCTGGCAGCCTTCAATTGGTCCGGTTTATTCTGGCTCGGGCTCGTAGGCGTGCTCACCATAGCGATAGTCGTAGTAGCTGTGTTCGCAATTGCACGTCATTATGTCCTGAATCCATCTAACGCCTATCATGAGCGGCTAGAAGAAGCCGCGACAGATGATCCGTGGGCTTCACGGGAATATCGACGCCTGGCAATCCAGAAAGCCCGGCAAATCGAGCAGTGGGAGCGCCAATCTGTGCTGGCTTACTGGCATCCACACCCCAGTTCGACGCCGAGCTACCAGGAAACAACCTCGTTAAACCCCTATCAGAGGTAACGGTATCACACTTAACCTGGTAGATGAAGCTTTATACCCTGCCGGAAATTTTCCAGGACCACCCGGTTCCACACCTGCGCTTCTACGTCATGAGCCACGTCCTCCGCAGTCCTGGTCCGCCAGCCCTCTTCTGGAAGCCCCTTCTCCTCTACGATCGCACAGATTTGGGATAGCGTGAATACCCGCTCGCGGTACCCCGGCTGGTAGTTCTCGGGGTCTTTTTGCAGCTCCAGCATCCTGCTCACCATGCTATTCGGGTAGGTAAAGCTGACGTCGGTTTCATTCAGGAGCGCAAGCGGCACCTGGATCGCCGAGGTGGTCCTCAGCGTGGCCGGGTCGGCCATGCGCTCCACCCACTTAGAGCGTCCCAGCACCATGTAAATGGGATATGCCTCACGGGGTTTTCCGCCCAGGCGGATAAACTCCTGCCGCAGCCAGGCTTCCGTCTCCCGCCGGGCTCTCAGGTAATCCGCCGGATCCTTGAAGCGTTCCCAAATTACCGAACCTTCCACGTACAGAAATTTCATGATCAGGATCGTTTTCGGCGTCCGGCAACTTCGACAGGCTGCGGAACGGCTCCGTCCCTTCCCGGTAATAGTGGATCAGGAAATCAATCATAGCCGCCCATCCGGCATGCGCCCGGCTTTCAAAGCGGCGGTCTGCTCCGGAGTGAACGGCGCATCGAACAGTTCCGCCGTCTCCTGAAAGCAGCGGAACAGATCGGCGATGAAGTGCAACCGGTCGGGCAGGTCAGC
>MGNS01000056.1:1532-14279 GCA_001795165.1 Chloroflexi bacterium RBG_16_57_11 | reverse complement strand
TGTGTCGGATCAATCTGCGCCAGCAACCGGCGCAGGTCGGGATCGGCGATCTGGCGTAGCCTCTCCGGAAAATCCGCCCGCAGGTCATCCCCCAGCATAATCACCCGGTCAGGCGGGAAGCGGATGGTCATCATAGTCTCGGTGAAAACGTGGCGCAACGCACGCTGCAGGTCCGACAATAACGCCTGGATAGCTCGATCCAGCGCAGTCGGGCGCGCCAGCAGTCGACGGGCCAGCCAGCCTGCCGAAGCGAACAAGCCATAGAAGGGGAAGCTGGCTCTCAGCAGGCGCAAGGCAAATTGAGTCCCGCTGAGATAGGCTGAGTCCAGCGCCTCGGCGATTTCCGGCTGCAGGCGGGTCTGCTCGTGGAGGCCGATCTCCAGGTTGGCGCACAGTAGCAGCTCAGCCCGAACTTTAGGATCGTCGATAAAGAGCGCCCGGTAGTAACGGGTGAAAGCCTGGCGCAGATAGCCCTGCCCCTCCGGCGGCTCACCAGGGCGCAGGGCTTCACAGAAACGCCCCAGCTTCGCCTCGTCCGGCTGATCGTCCTGTAAAAGCCCGGCGTAGAAGCGGGCAAATTCACGCCCGATCTCTTCAAACACCTTTTTGTTCCCGCTGCCCACCGCCTGGCTGAGGCGCTCCACCGCCGGGCGATAATCAGCCGCCTCGCTCGCCGCAGCCCGGATTTCGCCGGGGGCGCCCGGCGCACCCGCGGCCTGGATTTCACTAGCGAAGTCCTGCTCGCCCCGCCCCGGGCTGGTGATCTCGTGCAGGGCGCGCTCGAGTGTGCGCTGCAGATCTTCCTTGCGGATCGACTGCCCTGCCTGTTTGGAAGCCCAGGTCGCAAAGGTGCACCAGTTGGCGCTCAGGCCCGTGCGTGCGGTCATCACCTGCGAGAGCTCGTAATAGCTCTGCGTGATCTGCAAGTTGCGCAACGCCGGATCCCGCAGCCGGGCGATGCGCTCGACATCAGCGACTGTGGGGGCAGGTAAAGCAGTCATCATCATTTCAGTAAACGTGTCGACCCGATCAACTCAAGCCCTGGATCTATGCCTTCCTGTCTTGGTCAAAAGCATATAGCACAGGACGAAATTCTGACAACGGATTATTTGGCACGGATTGAGCGGATTTTCCACCAGGATTTGCCTTAACACTGATCATTCGGGCTGGTAATCCGCGAAATCCGTTCCCCGAATCCGTTGTCAAATTTTTCAACGCGCACTTCCATCTGACCTGCACATCTTCCGTTCCTACGCCCTGCGGCACACCAACAACCCCTTGCCAACCGGTACGACCAGCGCGTCCACGCGCTCGTCCGCCATGGCACGATCGACAAAATCCGCCAGCTCCGCCTGGTGGCTGATCACGTTGTCGGCGACCAGAAAACCGCCCGGCGCCATCCGCGGCACGACCAGCTCGTAGCACTGCAAGTAAATGTCTTTCTCGGTGTCCAGGAAGCAGAAGGCGATCCGCTCGAGCTCGACCAGCTTCGAGCGAGCGTCGCCGTGCACAAGCTGCACATACTGCTCCACCCTCGCAGCAGCGAAGGTCTGCTGTGCAAGCTGGACCTTATCGGCCGCCAGCTCGAAGGTGGCCAACCGGTCACGGCGCTGGATGCACGCCAAGATCAGCCAAAGCCCTGAATAGCCACCGCTGGTGCCAATCTCCACTACCGTGCCCGGCGGGGCGCTGGCGGCCATGAGGGTTAAAAAGCGCCCGGTCTCCGGCGGGATTTGCCGTAGGCGTTGGGCCTTGGGTGTGCCTTCCTGCCGGTCGGCGGCGTCGATGGCTTCCAGGGTTGCCATGCGGTCAAGGATGGGTTTCGGGATGGCGTGTAACATGGCTAGCTGTGCCCCAAAACCGGGTGTGGTTGGTAGCGCTCCTCCAGGAATTTTAGCTCTTCGGCGGAGAGTTGGACTTCGAGGGCAGCGACCGCCTCTTCCAGGTGTTGCATCTTGCTCGCCCCGACGATCGGGCTGGTCACCGCCGGCTGGTGCAACAGCCAGGCCAGGGCGATCCGAGCCGGGGAGACGTCACGCCTCCCCGCCAGCTCGGCAACCCGCCCGGCGATCTCGAAATCCGCCTCCTGGTAGTACATGTTTTGGGCGTAATCGTCGGTTCGGGCGCGTGTAGTGTCACCGTAGCCCTCACGCTTTCGGCCCCCAGTCAAAAAGCCGCGCGCCAGCGGGCTCCACGGGATCACACCGATACCCTCCGCCCGGCACAGGGGCATCATCTCGCGCTCCTCTTCACGGTACACCAGGTTGTAGTGGTTCTGCATCGAGGCGAAGCGCGTCCAGCCGTGCTGATCTGACAGGTACAGCGCCTGGGCAAACTGCCAGGCGTACATGCTCGACGCCCCAATATAGCGCGCCTTCCCCGCCTTAACCACCTCGTGCAGCGCCTCCAGCGTCTCCTCAATGGGGGTTTGCGGGTCATAGCGGTGGATCTGGTACAGGTCGACGTAATCGGTGCCCAGGCGGCGCAGCGAATCATCGATCGCCTGCAGGATGTGCAGGCGTGATAGCCCGCGCTGGTTGGGCGATTTGCCCATCGGGAAGAACACCTTGGTGGCGATCACCACCTCCTCACGCCGGCTATACTCACGCAGCGCACCCCCGGTGATTTCCTCGCTCATCCCAAGCGAGTACATGTCGGCTGTGTCGAAGAAGTTGATCCCCAGCTCGATCGCCCGTCGGAAAAACGGCCAGCTCTCTTCTTTGTCAAGCACCCACGCCCGCCACTGAGATGAGCCATAGGTCATCGTCCCCAGGCAAATGCGTGAGACCTTAAGCCCCGTACGTCCAAGGTTGATATACTCCATGCGTTCCTCCTCATTTGGTTGAAATCCAATTTGCGTTGCGGGCGCATGCCATGCGCCCCTACGACTTTCCTGGCTCTTAACGATTAGCTTTTGGTAATTAGCTTTCAGCAGTCAGCTATTCGGCATACCTGATACCTGGCACATGGCACATATCACTTTCTTATCCCTGCGCCTCCAGCGTTTCGATCGTCTCTTCCACCAGCGCTACCGCCTCGCCCAGCGTCTCGAGGTCGAAGGCGAAGCGCGCCCCCGCCGCCTGGTACAGCTCGGGCAGGGTAGCAGTCCCGCCCAGGCGGAGCGCCTGGCGGTACTGGCTCAGCGCCAGCGCCGGATCTGACAACGCGCTGCGCCACACCTGCACCGCTCCTAGCTGAGCCACGCCATATTCGATGTAATACAGCGGGTAGCGGTGGATGTGCTGCTTGCGCTGCCAGCCGGTCATCGCCTGCTCGTCCAGCCCGCTCCAATCCACACCGGGCAGGTAGCGTCGCCACAGCCTCAGCCACTCGGCGTCGCAGCTCGCCGGGTCAGTCGCCTGATCGTGGTGAGTGTAGACCCAATGCTGGAAGGCATCTACCACCGCCATGTAGGGCCAGAAAGCCAGGATGTGCTCCAGGTGGGCGATCCGAAAGCGACGGGCTGCTTCGGGTGGGTAGAACCCGTTAGGCTGGGCGTCGAGATAAGGCGAGGCCAACAGCTCCATCGACATCGACGCAACCTCAGCGAACTCCAGCCCAGGGATGCGCTGCTGAAAATAGGGCAGGCGCAGGCGCTCGAAGTTGTGGAAAGCGTGCCCCGATTCGTGCAGGATGGTGCGCACATCGCTCGACAACCCAACACCGTTCATAAAGATGAATGGGCGCTTCATAACTGCGTAAACGGTGCAATAAGCCCCCGGCGCTTTGCCCTTGTGATTGTCCAGGTCGAGCAAACCCTGCTCCCGCAGCGTGTGGAAATATGCGCCCAATTGCGGATCCACCCGGCGAAAGACCGCCTCAGCTTTGGCAGGCAGGTCGTCGATGTCCCCGTAGACCGGCAGCGACGGCAGATCCAGCGGATACAGGTCTTGATCCAGATCCCACGGCCTCAGCCGCTCCACGCCCAGCTCCCGGCGGCGCTTCTCGTACATCCGGGTAGCCGCCGGGACGGCCACCTGCTCGATCGCCTGCTGGAAACGCAGGCTATCCTGCGGTGTATAGTCCAGGCGCAGCATCTGCTGCCAGCGATAAGTCAGATAATCCGAGAAGCCGGCGTTCTTCGCCAGCCTACCTCGCAGGTGCATAAACCGCCCCCACAGCTCGTTGATCGCCGCCTGGTCGGCAAGCTGGCGCTCGGCTGCCAGCCGCCAGGCCCGCTGGCGCGTCTCTCGGTCGGGGGATTGCAGCGCCCGGCGCAGTTGCTGCAAGGTCAGCTCATCGCCTTCCCAGGAAACCGTCTGGGCGCCGATGATCTTGTTGTATTCGGAGGCCAGCTTGCGCTCCTGCGAGAGCAATGGCAGGTTATCGGCGCAAAAGATCGCCGCCTCTGCACGCATCTTGCGCAAGGGGACGGCAAAGCCAGGCGGCTTCAAACCGCTTTCGAGCAGTTTTTCCTTCAGCCTCTGATCGGCTGCCTGCGCCTGGGGGTGGATGTAGTCGATGAAGTCGTTGAAACGCCTCTCGGCCTCCGGATTGGTGGTGTCCAAGGTGACCGCCACGCTCAGCCGGGCGTAGGCTTCGCCGATCAGGTCGGCCAGCCGGGTCCAATCCGCCAGCCAGCGCTCCACCCTTTCTACATCCAGAGGCCTGGAAAGCAAATCTTGATAAAAGGGCTCGATCTGCTCCCAGGGCCAATCGAGGACGGGGAAAGCCGAACCGGGCAGGGTTTCAAAGAAGTGGCTGCGTTGCAATGGCGTTTTCCATCAGGTCGATGATCTCTTGCAGGGGCTCCACGTCGAAGACCAACCTGGCTCCTGCAGCGAAGTATAAATCGGACAGGCCGACCGTACCGCCCAGCGCCAGCGCTCTGCGATATGCGCGCACCGCCCCTGCCTTATCCTTGAGGGCATTGCGCCACACCTGCAGCGCTCCAAGCTGAGCCAGTCCATATTCTATATAGTAGAACGGTACCTGGGTGATGTGCGGTTTGCGCTGCCAGCCGGTCGCCTTCTCGTCCTCCAGGCCGCTCCAATCCACACCGGTCATGAAGCGATCCCACAGCTCGCTCCAGCGGGCGTCCCGGCTGGCAGGCTGGATAGCCGCTTGCGGGTGCTCGTACACCCAGTGCTGAAAAGCGTCCACCACGGCCATATACGGCCAGAAGCGGATGATCTCCTCCAGGTTCGTGGTGAAGGCACGCGTGGCGTCCGGGGGCGTATAGAACCCACCCGCCATGGATAGATATGGTGAAGCCAGCAGCTCCATGCCCATCGAGGCGACCTCGGCGAACTCCAGACTGACTTGCTTCTGTTGAATGTAAGGCAGGGCGTTGGTTTCAAAGACGTGGAAGGCGTGCCCGCCTTCGTGCAGCAGCGTCTGGACGTCATCATGCAATCCTACCGCATTCATGAAAATAAACGGTCGTTTCGAAGCGACGAACTCGGTGCAGTACCCGCCGGGCGCCTTGCCCTTGCGGTTTTCGAGATCCAGCAGGCCTTCCTGCCGCATCGTATCGAAATACTCGCCCAGTTGCGGGTCAACCTGGTGGAAGATGGCTGAAACACCGTCCTCCAGCTGGTCGATCTGGGTATAGGGTTTTAGTGGTGGGCGGCCCAGCGCATCGACTTCTAAATCCCATGGGCGCAGCGTTTCCACTCCCAATTTCTGCCTGCGTCCCTCGTACAGCCGAAAGGCCGCCGGCACCGCGGCCAGCTCGATAGCCCGATGGAAACGGGTGCAATCCTGCGGGTTGTAGTCGAAGCGCAGCATCTGCTTCCAGCGGTAGTCCCGGTAGCTGGACAGGCCAGCATTATGCGCCAGTTGGTCCCGCAGGGGCAGCAGCTTACCCCACAGGTCATCGATCGCCCGCCGGTCTGCCAGCTGGCGCTCGGCCGCCAGGCGCCAGGCGCGCTCGCGCACCGCCCGGTCGTGATCCTGAGCCACTGGGCGCAGCTGTGGCAGAGTGAGCTCCTTTCCTTCCCAGTTGACGGTTTGCGCACCGATAATCTGGTCATATTCGGCGTTGAGCTTTAGCTCCTCGGTTAACAGCGGTAGATTCTCCTGTCGGAAAATCTCGGCCTCCAGGCGCAGGTTCCTCAGCGGTACATCAAAGCCCGCTGGCTCAAGGCCGCTGGCGAGCAGCGTTTCTTTGAGCTTTTGCTCGGCAGTCTGGGCGTTCGGGTAAATTCTATCCAGGAAAGAATCGTATTCTTGCTTAGAGGCTACATCGGTTGTATCCACGGTGATTGCCACATACAGGCGCTGGAAGCGCTCATATACCAGCTCAGCCAGCCGGGTCCAATCGGCTAGCCAGCCGGAGATCGAGGTCGCGCTGAACGGTCGTTCGATCAGCTCCGCATAGTATGGCTCAATCTCAGCCCAGGACCAACGCATGAACTCAACGGGTTGTTGAGGCAGGGGCGCAAGCATGGTTTTTCCTCCTCAGGAAAAGTTATCGAATTATTGATTACAGAAGCGGGCGGCGCAGATGCCAATCGGTCAGCTGCTGGTAGGCGTGCGCGACCTGGAGCAGCTGGGCTTCCTGAAAATGCGGAGCCATTAGCTGCATCCCGATCGGCAAACCCTGCTGGTCAAAGCCGGCCGGTAGCGCCAACCCAGGGATGCCGGCCAGATTGGCCGGTAATGTAAAAATATCTTCCAGGTACATCGCCAGGGGATCGTCGGTGTGCTCTCCGAAGCGAAAGGCTGTGCGGGGCGTGGCGGGCGCGGCGATAATATCCACACGCTCAAAGACCGCCTCAAAATCCCTCTTGATCAAGGTGCGCACTTTTTGCGCCTGCCCATAATAGGCCTCATAGTAGCCAGCGGAAAGCGCATAGGTGCCAAGCATGATGCGGCGCTTGACCTCGGGGCCAAAGCCCTGGCCGCGCGTGTTGTAGAACAAATCTTTCAGGCTGTCCGCCTCTGCCCGCCTCCCGTAGCGTACGCCATCGAAGCGCGCCAGGTTGGCAGAGGCCTCCGCTGGCGCTACCAGATAGTATACCGGCAAGGCATATTCGGTATGCGGCAAGCTGACCTCTACGATCACTGCGCCGCAAGACTCCATCATCTGGATCGCCCGGCGCACGCTGGCTTCGACCTCGGGCTGGATGCCAGCCTCCCCAGCCCCCACCTGGAAATATTCCTTTGGCACGCCGATGCGCAAACCCGAAAAGACCTTTTCGACCGGTTCCTCCATGAGGATCTCAGGCACCGGCAGGTCGAGAGAGGTGGAGTCTTTCGGGTCGTGCCCGGCCATGATGGTAAACAGCGGGGCAATATCCGCCGCGCTGGCGCCGAAAGACCCCACCACGTCCAGCGATGAGCCAAACGCAACCAGGCCGAAGCGAGAGACCCTCCCGTAGGTAGGTTTCAGACCGGTAACGCCGCACAACGACGCCGGTTGGCGCACGCTTCCACCAGTGTCGGTCCCCAGCGCCAGGGGCGCCATACGAGCAGCGACCGCCGCGGCGCTTCCGCCGCTGGATCCGCCAGGAACACGGCCCGGATCCCAGGGGTTGTGGGTCGGCCCATAAGCGGAATTCTCCGTTGACGAGCCCATCGCAAATTCGTCGGTGTTGGTCTTACCGAGCAGAACCGCCCCGGCGGCCAGTAAACGCTCCACCGCCGTTGCGGAGTATGGAGGGACGAAGTTTTCCAGGATGTGCGAGCCGCACGTGCAGCGCACGCCAGATACGCACAAAATATCCTTGACCGCCAGCGGGATGCCCAGCAAGGCGGGCAAGGGCGCATCCGGATTTCTGCGCCAATCCGCCAGGCGGCGGTCTGCCTGCACCGCCTGTGCCAGGGCCAGATCCGGCGTTGGGGTGAGAAAAGCGTGCAGTTCGGCCTCCAGCCGCTCGATCCGATCGACAAATGCCATGCTGAGCTCCTGGCTGGAAAACTCGCCGCTGCGGAGCGATTGCCTCATCTGCGCCAATGATAGATCGGTCAGGTCTGCCATAAGGTTTTTGTAGGTCAGTTTGGGTTATTCGAACACTGGAGGGATACGAAACTGCCCATCCTCTTGCTGTGGGGCATTGCGCAGCAAGTCCTGCAGCTGCAAACCAGCCTCGGGCTCGTCCGGGCGCCTCCTGCCATGCAACGGAATGGCGCTGAATGTCGGCGGGATGTCCTGCGTGTCCAGGGTCTGAAGCCGGGCGACATAGTCGAGGATGGAGGAAAGCTGAAAACGGAAAAGCTCTTTCTCCATCTCGCTGAGGTTCAAGCGCGCCAGCATAGCGATGTGTTCGACTTCTTCTAGGCTGAGGGTCATGATGAAAATCCTGCGTTTACGATACCAGATGCACCAGCGGTTGAATACGATAACCGGATTGGGGCGATTATAACATCCTTACTTACGAACCAATTATGTCAAACCTCGATATTTCACTTCCGTCTAACACACCTTCCAGCCTAACAGTTCCATTCGAAGATAATACAGCGCGGTCGACCATGGCCCGAATAATTTCCTGGTGCCTTTCCAGAACCCAGAACCGGTCAACTTCCTCGGCCGCGATCAATTTGAAACGCGCTTGGCCGCCAAAAGGACCCGGTCCAAGCGCGACGGCATATTCGGCGATCCGCAATTGAAGGTCGCGTTCGATCGGCCGCTCCAGGTAGGTCCGGCAGGAAAAACGCCAGCGAATAATTTCGGTAATCGGTTTTGAGAATGTCTGCATCATGAACCCGTAGGAAATCGTTCCTACGTCTGCTCAATCCCCTGCTCTGGCATGAGGGCCGGAGTGCTATTCCTCACCCCCACCCAGCTCCTCGGAGATGCCGGCAAACTGCTCCAGCGCGGCTTCCAGCTCCTCCACGATCTCGCGCGCCAGTACATCCGGGTCGCCGGTGCCGCAGGCCGGGTCGAACAGGGTCTGCCCGGGGGCGGGGCGCATCACGTCCACCATGGCCTTGATCAGCGGGCGCGGTGTGAAGTACTGCCCGGCGCCGATCTTGGTATCCTGGGCGTTCTTCTCCAGCAGGCCTTCGTAGATCTCGCCTTTGATGTCAATGTCCAGCCCGATCCAGGTCTCGCCGTCGATCAGCTCGACCAGGCGCTCCAGCTTGGCCGGGTCCTGGATCTTGTTCTGCGCTTTGCGGAAGATGACCGGGATCAGACCCGAGCCCTGGCCCAGGGAGGTCAGGATCTGGCGGTAGTGGGTCTCCAGATCGTCGCCGGAGAGCCGGCGCAGGCTGGCCCAATTGACCTCGGCGGGGATGGCGCTGGGCTTGTTCAGGACGTGGGTGTTCCCATCGTCCATCTTGAGAAACAGCAGGTAGGTGAGCTGCTTGACGTAGTCGCCATAGGACATGCCGTCGTCGCGCAGCACGTTGCAGTAGTTCCACAGGCGTTGGACGATGGTGGAGGATTCGGTCGCCATGGTTATTCCTGGTTAAAGGGGTTGGGCGCAGCCGATGGATATAATTGGTCGGCCTCCCAGCGCAGCGGGTTGGTTTGGATGTAGGCATTGATTTGGGTGTATTCGGCCTCATCCCGGATGATGTGTTCGTAATAATTGCGTTGCCAGACATTCGAGAGGTTTAGTTCACGCCCAGCGTACGAGGTCACCGCTGATTTGAAGCCGGCCACAAATGATGCCAACGACCGACCCATCCGTAGGGGCGCACGGTGTGCGCCCGGATCGTGTACGTCCGGTTCATCGGGGCGGATTCCATCCGCCCCTACGGGGTCGGACATGGACAATGACATTGAATGATCATCGGAGGGTAGGGGCGCACGGTGTGCGCCCGGATTCTGTGCGCCCGGTTTGTGTGCGCCCGTGTCGCATGCATTCGTATCGTCCGCGTCACTGGGATGGATTCCTTGTGTTGGACCAGGGCGGACGCCGTCCGCCCCTACGGCAACGAAATGGACGATGCCGTGGAGGTGGTTGGGCATGATAACAAATTCATCAGCGTGCAATACGATTTCATGGCGGATTTGGGCGGAGCGGAACCATTCGTGTTTTACGATTTCGCCCAAGGGGGATAATTGCATTTGGCCATCGACGATCTGCCCAAACAGGGACTCTCGCAGGTAAGAGCAGATGGTGACAAAATAAGCCTCGGGTTGGCTGTAATCGTAACCACGCAGGCGGATGGTACGGCGATGGTGTTTTTGCGGACCGTATTTCATGCGTGCCTCCCCTCGAACGCCCGCTTAAAGATGGCCTGGCGCAGGCGAGCGGCGCGCCTCAGGTTGGCCTGGACCGGCACCTCGACCTCTTGCACCACGGACAACCGCCGCTCCACCTCCGCCACAATTCGCTGTTGTTCAAATAATGATGGTAAAGGGAAGGGCATATTTGCTAGTTTTGTTCCATTTACATTGGCTTGGCCCACTTGCTGTGAAACGACAGACCTAATGTATTGACGCCCATAAAATGATTTGATATAAAACGAAACAAAGTCAGGTAATACCTCAGGTTTGAACTTAACACGAATAATATAAGATGCATAAGTTGCCCTTGGATGATTTTCTCGGTAAACTGCGGTTTTCCCAACGAGCTCAGCGCTGTTCGTGCGATTAAACAAAATATCCCCTGGTTTGAGAATCAGACCGTCGATGCCACGGGTGTTTTCAGAGAGATATTTTAAATTTTTAAAATCCAGTTCGCCGTCCTGAATATTGCCCATCCGTAATACAGGGACGCCGATTTCATCAATCTGGGCTTTTTCTGATGTGCCATACTGCATCTTTTGGGTTAATTCTCTAACCGTTGTCCAGTGCCAGCCGGCAGGTAAACCATCTTCCTGCAAAAACGCGGCATTGCCGCTCGCCAACAGCCTACCCTCGCAGGCGGCCTTGAGCACGCTGGCATGGTAGCGTTTGAGGGCGGCCTGTGCCCGCTTCAGCCCCGCCACGCCGGCATCCAGCCGGGTGAACAGGTTCTCGATGCGCCTCACGATGCGTTCCTGCTCGCGGAGAGGGGGAGGGGAAACGAAAAATTTCGGAGTTTCGATTTAGTAATTTCCTTGAAGGTCGTCCCCGTAGCTTGGCCAATGAAATAATCGCCATTTCCGAGTAACCAATAGGCCAGAAAAGAATTATAAACACCGTTTCGGCAAATAAATGAAGCAAAACCTTGATTAGTCGTTACTTCTGTTCCCGCAATAGCAACATAACCAATGCTTGCCCGAGATGTCATCAGGACTGTGCCCTTTGGCAAAATCCGAGCTGAACTATTTTTCAAACTATCATTTGTAATTTTTTCCTTGGAGTCTGTAACTACAGTGACTCGATTCCTCGGAATTTCCGTAGGTGTCAACCAGACAATATCACCAGTAAAGTATTCAGGGTGTTCGCGTGAGGGTGTACCACCGCCAACGAGATCAGCAATTTCACCTAATGTCGTCCACACCCACCCGTCCGGCAAGGACGGAGGGGCGGATGGTTGACGATTGATCTCCATTTCTCCGCTTGTTTTCGATGAGCCCATGGTTTATCGCTTCGCCGAACGGTGTAACCAGCCTTGAAACGTATAGAGGATACGCCGCCTCCAGAAATGCGGATGGCCGGGCATGGTCTCACGCAACAGTTTGAGCCAGGCGCGGGCGGCCTCGAAATCATCCTGGTATGCCAGCAGGTCGCACAGGGTTAGAATGTATGCCTGGAACTCATTCACGTAGAACTTGGATAGCAGCTTTCCACCCGGTTTCAAAATGCGCCAGGCTTCGTCGACTTCGCCGCGCTTCAGGCAGATGCGCGCCAGGTTGATACGGGCAAAGCCATAACGGGGAAATTTCGCGACCGCCTGCCTCAGGAGGGCTTCCCCGGCTTCGCTCTGACCGGTCTGAAAATAAACCACCGCCAGGTTGGTGTATGCCTGCCGGGCGCGTGGCTCACGGGCGAGGATATTTTCCAGCGCGGCCTGGGCCTCGGGGAATCGTTTTTGCCTCACCAGGTCGGTCGCCGCCTCGATTTCCGGCTCCAGCTTCGGGTAAGGAGTTTCGATCTCGCCGACGATCTCGAAAGTCACTTCTTCGATCTCATCGCGGCGCATCCCGGCGGGGATGGGACCCAACCGGCGCATCCCCGGACGGCGGTTAGCGTTAGATTTTGGAGAACGAGCGGATCTGGTTTTTGCCATGTGAAATGAAAGGTTAAATCGGACCCGCGCTACTCCCCCAACCACTCCACCTGTACCAAAGCTTCCACCGCCTGGAATTCGGGATCGCCGGTCAAGATCACTGCTTTTTCCTGCAGGGCGGCGGCTACGGCAAAGGCGTCGGCATAGGCCAGGGGGTGGTTTGCTTTGATGTGCGCCGCTTGCAGCACCGCCTGGGAGGTGGCTTCCACCAGGTGGATGGGCAGCGCTTGCAGCCGCGCCAGCGTTTCGCGCGCCCGCCACAACCCCTGCCCGCGCTCGGTGATATACAGCACCTCGCCCAGGTTGATCCAGGATAGATACACCTGGCATTGATCTTCTTCGGCAGCGTGTAAAACCGCCTTCACCCGCCCCATGCCCGCTTCACCCTGCAGGTAGGCCAGCAGGGCAAAGCTGTCCAGCACGAAACGCCTCGGCTCAGCGCTCATTTTCCAGCTCGCGGCGATGCTCGGCCAGCAGAGCCTCGGTCAGCGAGTCGCCGCCTTTTAGCATCCCGGCGGCGGCTTCCACCGGGTCATCCAGGACCGGAACCAACGCCAGCACGCCGCCGTAATCCACGACCTGCAGATGCGCGCCGGGCTTCAGCCCGTACTTCTCACGCAACGCGGCCGGGATGACCACCCAGCCTTTTTGCGATAGTCTCACGTCCATATTGGCCTCGCTTTCGTTATACAAA
>MGNS01000056.1:0-1513 GCA_001795165.1 Chloroflexi bacterium RBG_16_57_11 | reverse complement strand
CGATTTGCCATGAACGAGCCACCGTCCGGTAGAGGCGCATGGCATGCGCCTGAGGCCGCCCCCGAACCGGGGCGAACGCCGTCCGCCCCTACCCCTCTCCCAGGGATCGATTCATCTCATCCAAAAGGGCGGGCAGATTTTGGCCGAACAGCTTCAGCGCGGCCACCTGCCCGCCGCGCCCCTGGAAGGCATAATAATTCAGGTCCTCCACGCTGATGGAGAGGTTGACGCCTATGTGGCGGGCGATCTCGTCCAGCCACCAGCGCTGCTGCGGTGTGAAGTGGCTACCGCCCACGCTGCCGCCCACGCCCTGCGCCTCCAGCTACTCCTGGTAGCGAGCCTG
Source organism: Chloroflexi bacterium RBG_16_57_11 (assembly GCA_001795165.1). GTDB lineage: Bacteria > Chloroflexota > Anaerolineae > Anaerolineales > UBA4823 > RBG-16-57-11. Next base: position 1,170 of record MGNS01000056.1, on the reverse strand, counting down.
CACCCTTTCCGGGTAGGGCGCCAGCTGCTCGTCCAGGGCGGCGTGGCGCACCAGCGAGACCAGGTCGGCCAGGATGCGCCGCTCGCCCGCCCCGCGCACCCGGTCCTTCTCCAGTTGGGCGTAGGCGCGCCATAAATCCTCGGTGGTCCAGCTTCTAGGGGGCAGTTTGAGGATCTCGGCTAATTCTTTCAAGGCCTCGAATGTCAACCGTGGGGTAGGGGCGGACGGTGTCCGCCCAGACGGTGTCCGCCCCGGTTCGAAGGTGTCACCAGGCGCGACATTGGGCGCACGCCGTGCGCCCGCACGGGAGGTGGGGGAATCGCGGCGTGGGATGGAATAGATGATTTGCAAAGCGGTGATTTCGGCGCGGTTAATCTGGATGAAGGCCTGGAACGACTCCACCAGCTGGCGGGCGCGCGCAGGGGCGTCGGCGTCGAAGCCCCTGCGCCACCACCTGATCCACACTGGTCTCGTCGATCAGGATCTCGCGCTCCAGCAGGAAGCCGCGCAGAGCCGGGCTGGCGGCCAGGGGCATTACGGCGCGGGCGATCAATTGTGATTGCGCGGCTGCGAGCTCGGCGTCATTCGGCGCATCGTCGGGCGCATGCCATGCGCCCCTACCGGCGGAGGCGGTTTCAAAAATTTTATCCGGGTCGATGGCGTCCAGCAGGGCGTTGGAAAGCTCGCGCAAAGAGGTGAAGCGCTCGGGGGCCGCAGGGACGTCCAGCAGGCTTTCCACCTCCTCCAGTTGGGCGGGGCTGAGGCGCTTCTCCAGCAAACCCAGCCGGCGCGCCAACGAGCCCAGCAGGTCGTCATCCAGCGTACCGACCGCTACCGCCTCCAGCAGGCTTTTCAGCGGGACCGAACGCACCCGCTCCACCGTGCCTGTGTCGATCAGCTCCTGCTCGGTGACGCCCACCGCGTCCACGATTACGAAGCGCGTCTTGCGGGCGTTGGGCGTGGTGGTGACGGACTGGAAATCAGTCTCGGAGATGACGCGCGTGCCGCGCCCCAGCATCTGCTCGAACAGAACGCGCGAGCGCATGGCGCGCAGGAACAGCAGCGCCTCCAGCAGCTTGATGTCGGTCCCGGTGGCGATCATGTCCACGGTGACGGCCAGGCGCGGGTTGTAGGAAGTGCGGAAGGCGCTGATCAGGTTCTCCGGGGGGC
>MGNS01000055.1:15500-18697 GCA_001795165.1 Chloroflexi bacterium RBG_16_57_11 | reverse complement strand
CATTAAATGTTATGTTATCCAGCTGGTTGCCCGGGTAATAATATTCGGCGCTTCCATTGGTGATGTCCACATACGCATTACCGTCCACGTCCAGGCAGCCGTTGGACCAGATTCCGCCATTGATCACGTCCAGAAAGTTTCCACCGCCCAGGCCATTGAACCAGAGACCATTCTGGTTGCCCTGGCACTCGTCGGGGTTCAGGGCGACGATAGACCGGCCCCATCCATAGCCCATAGCCGGGCGCACGCGGGCGACGGCAGTAGTAGTATTTTTCAGCCCCCCCGAGAAGATCACCTGGGAGAAGGCGGCATCTGTGGTTTTCATGACCACCGAGGTGAAATCGATATACGGCAGAGGGCCTTCCCAAACGCACTCGGCTTTTATCCCGCCGGTCTCTTCCGTGAGGGGATTCGGCAGGTTGTAGTCGTTCTCCGCGGCGCGGGCGACCCCCGCCGGCAGGCCAAGCGCCACCGATGTGTTCACATCCGTTGGACAGCTACCCCCACCCCAAGCATCGCCTACATGGTAGACGTAACCGATGTTTTCCAAATTCTGGGCGGTGGTCCCGCCGGCTGCCAGCGCCGAAGAGTCGGACACGTTTTGCGCCCAGCGCCGGTCTGAAAAGACCATGCTGCCATCCACCGCCAGGGCAGTGAAGGCCAGCAGCGCAATCATCGCCAGCACGATCAAGACAATCGCCTGGCCATTCTGTGTGTTTTTCGTCTGCATCCCATTCCTCCTGAATAATATTAACAGAATAACGAAAGTGGTTAATTACGGACAATCCGGTTGAATGATCGTGTCGATGACGGAGGCGCGGATCGGTATGGAGTAATCCTCATCCGCCCCGACGACCTGGCCGATCAAGGGCATGGTGAGTGGGAAATGATCATAACTCACCACCACCTCGACGTCATTCTGAGTGCCGCCGCCGGTCTCCATACAGGGATCGCCGGAGAGCGTGACATCGATTCTGATGTCGCAGTCACCGCCAGTACAGGTTGAGGTTGTCCCGCAGGTACAGGTTGAGGTTGTCCCGCAATCCGGGTCTTCGTTTTCCAGCATGCTCGAAGCCGAGCAGGTGCGCTCAACAATACCGTCGGTGTTAAACGGCTCAATCGAGCCATACAAGGCGCCCTCCTGGGCAGCGTCGCGCATCGAGAGATAGGTGAACAGGGCGCGGGCAACGTCAAAGATCCCGACCACCAGGATGAGCAGGATCGCCAGGCTGAGGGCAAACTCCACCAGGCTTTGCCCATGCTCCCTTGTGAACTGTGATTTCGTTTTTTCCATCCGTAAACCTCCGCCGGGTTTTACCGGCTGATCGAAGGGCTGCTCCTTTATCTTTGCGCTATAAACAGCCTGCATCTCCTCCAATGAGCGTTCATCCCACTAGGGTTGGGTCACGGTCTGGAAGGCCGAACATCCCTGGAAAGTCGCCTCCAGCGTGAAAGAGCTTCCATCGCCGGGTCTCGGCCGCTGGCTGGCATTGAAATTGAACACAACGTTGACTGTTGTAGCAGGGGAGGCAAACAGGTTGGTCCCCACCGGCCCATCCACCGTAACCGAGGTGGCGGTTTCCACGATTTGCGCACCTGGCACCGCCACGCCATTCACGATGATCGAGCTGATGGTCGCCTGTGTATTCGTCTTGATCATGCGCAGTCTTGTGAGAGTATAAGACGGGGCTTGAGGTGGGACGTCGATATTCAGGGTCCAGTCTACAGAAGAGTTACTACCGGCGGTTGTCCAGATTGCGGGACCCGCATAAGGGCACTTCCAGATCGTCAGTTGGATCCAGTCGTCATCCCATAATCCGCCGGAATCCATAACATACGCCCGGATATTATGGACTCCGATGGACAGGCTGGTGGTGTTAATGCTGGCGCCAGTGGCCGAGAAGCCTGCATCGAGACTTGAGGTCCAAGCGATCTGGTCGCTGATCGACCCGACCCCAGGATCGGTGGCGGTGCCCCTGAGGTTGACGTTGGCCTGGTCGCTAAAATAGGAGTTGTCAGCCGGCACATCGATGGTCACCACCGGCGGGGCATTGACGATCGTGATGGCGATCGTGTCGCTCCCGGTGAGGCCATGCCGGTCTTGAACCGAGGCAGTGATCACATGTGTGCCAATGGACAGGTTCGAGAACTGGAAGCTGGCGCCGGTGTGACTTATTTGACCGGTATCCGAGGACCAGACGATCTCGTCACTCAGGTCGTCATCAATTTCATCGGTGGCGGTAGCCGAAAAGGTGAGTGCGTCCCCCTGGTAGGCTGTGTAGGCATTCCCGTTGTTCGGGGAGGTGATTTCCACGCTCGGTGGCTGGTTCTGCCTCACCAATATGTTGATGCTGGCCGTAGCGGTCATCCCATCGATGTCGGTCACACTGGCGGTGATCTCATGCCAGCCTTCGCTCAATCCGGGTGTTACTACAATTGGACCAGGGCCAATGAAACCATCCCGGTTGGATGACCAACTGATACTGTTGTTCAGGTTTCCATCCTGAGCATCGGTGGCAGTCCCGCTGAAGGTAATCTCATCTCCTAAGGCAAAACGTGAATTATTTGGAGGCCAGGTGATGAACACCTGCGGCGGGGTGAGCGGCTCGATCACAATGGTGATCATATCGCTGCCGGTCTGCCCGGCCGCATCGGTGACCTCGGCAGTAATGGTGTGCAGGCCAAGAGGAGCCAGATCAAAGACATCGAAGGATGCGCCGGTGCCAAACAGAGTGCCATTGTCATACCACTGGATATTGGCGCTCAGATCTCCTTCGAACATTTCGGTGGCTGTGCCACTGAAAGTAATCCACCGTCTTTCATAGAAGTGCTGGTTGTTGGCGGGAGATCCGATGGTCACCACGGGATAGGGATCGACGAATATTTCGAGAGAATCGGCGGCGGAATTTCCCGCCGAGTCGGTCACCTCAGCGAGGATCGAATGGTTACCTGGGGCCAGGCCGGCCATGGAGCAGCTCCCGCCAGAACACGCCCCATACGAAGATCCATCCAGGGACCATAGGATGCTTGCACTGATGTCGCCTTGTTCGGGATCTTGAGCCGTAGCAGTCATGTCAAGCGGTTCGCCTTCCCAGATTACATATCTGGCGTTCGCCGGCTGTTCCGGGGAAGTAATCACCACGACCGGAGGAAAATTCGTCGCACCCCCGCCGCCATGACCGCTGGGGCCGATGGCG
>MGNS01000055.1:13984-15491 GCA_001795165.1 Chloroflexi bacterium RBG_16_57_11 | reverse complement strand
TGGTGGTCGATGAAATTTCGAATGGTTGGAGTGGCGTCAGGCCAAGGATTGGATTGTATTGGGCGACGACCTTCACAATTACTCGATCTCCCAGGATCACATCGCTACTCAGAGTTGTGGTGAAGTCATCCAAGTCGCTGGGATCCCCATGGTCATAAAGGATTGATTCAACATCGGCTCCGACCAGCTGGGCAATGCGCCTGGCGGCAGCTTCAATGCCGGCGGTATCCAAATAATACGGCACCCCGGCGTCGTTCAGGCCGGCGGCGGAGCCGTAACGCGCGCCCTCCCGGCTGGCGGCGTGGACCGAGGTGTAAATGATCATAAACCGCCCCAGCTCGAAGATTCCAAAAAACAGCAGTAGCAGCAGGGGCAACACCAGGGCAAATTCAACCATCCCCTGGCCGTGTTGGGCACGGCTTTCGTGCTCAGCACGCTCACCGCGCTGCGCACTGCACCCGTGCGCGGAGCGCCCAGTATGGCGCCTTTGCCCATCACGATTGGCAGGCCCGCGCGCGGGATTAGTCTCCCCATGAGCTGGTTTATAAAGGATCGGAATGGATAAACGGCTCATAATCGCCTCTCCCATTGATATACTTCACATAATGCCAGCATAATTCGATAATAAACCGGCAGGGTCCATCACCCCACCTGGTGCGATCAAACTATCTTACCATTTTAATAACGCTGCAACAAATAAACCGTTACCCTGCAAGGCGCCCCCTGACAATACTGTAAGTCACTCTTGCGGCCCAATTCGACGCAGCGGCCGAGGCGCCGGAGGAGATCGCATCGCCGGTCAAACCGGCGCCGCTCTCCCCTGAGTCGAGCACCTTTTGCACTTCGCTGACGCCGCTCCTGGCGATGGTCAGGACCTGCTGGAAATCGGAGCGAGCATATTCTGGAGTGAAACCCGAGAGCAGAACCACCATCGCAGTCTGTTGGCTCAAAACCCGCTCCAGATCCAGAGCCAGCCGGTAAGCCTGTACGCGATCCTGGCGAGCGATACGATGGACGCTGAGGACTGCCTGATCGACCTGGCGGCTAAAATCGGCCACCGTCGCCGGGAGGTATTCGTAGCGGCCTTCCAGAACCAGAGCCTGTGCTTCCAACAGACGGCGATGGGCAAACTGGATATGAAGCTGGGCGTCGCCCCTGGCAGTCGGAGTGACCAGCACGGTCACGGCTTCCATGGCGGTCTTGACCGGGTAGCCGATATCGCCCGGCATCCAGCGGGGCGAGGCGGCCGAGAGGCGCCCGGCGCACAACAGCAGCGAAACCAGGAGCAGATAGACCAGAGCCATTCGTGGGGCATACCTGCGCCAGGTAGAAGGAAGACGGGTGCTGGCAAAAGCCCAGCGAAGCCGGTTCGCAGGCGTCACCGGACCGACCGCTTCGATGCGCTCCAGCAACCGGCGGCGGGAAGCGGGCACGAAGCCGGGGCGCGGCCCCAAATTTTGCTGATGCGCGTGCAGCCAGCGGGCGGCTTCCAGGTCGATCCGCATGG
>MGNS01000055.1:5661-13970 GCA_001795165.1 Chloroflexi bacterium RBG_16_57_11 | reverse complement strand
CCGGCGCGTATCTGATCCAGGCAATCCTGAAAAGCGAGCGCTCGAGTTTTGCGCCGAATCGGCGTCCTGCCTGGCGTCATGCTTCCCACTCCTGTTCTTCCAACAATTTCCGCACTGCAGCCAGCGCACGATGCTGTAACACCCGGACGGCGCCTGCAGAGCGCTCCATCGCCTGGGCGGTTTCTTCGGGCGAGAGACCCACCAGAAATCGCAGGACCAGGACAGTACGATAATCCTCACGCAGCTTTGCTAACACCCGGCGTAGCTCCCGCCGCTCCAGATGCGCCGGGAGGCTTTGGGCGGGGTCGGGCTGCAGGTCATCCACCAGATCGTGATCCAGACCGGGGTCATCCGCCCGCTTGCGCGTTCTCCGGTAGTGATCATACAGGGCGTTACGCGCCACCCGGAATAAGAAACCTGTGAAAGGTATGCCACGCATCCGGTAGCCTGGCAGAGCCTGCCAGGCTCGCAGGAAGACTTCTTCGGTCAGATCTTCCGCGTCCAGCGGGCTATCCAGATGGGCGAACAGAAAGCGAAACACCGGCGGGGAGTAGAGCTCATAGAGTCGCCCAAACGCATCCGTGTCGCCCTTCTGCGCCTGCTGTAGCAAAGCGGTCTCGTCGACCTGACCCCGCTCAGGCATCCATCCTAACCTGGGAAACGCATCATCCATGACTTTTGTTACACAAACGACTGACTGCATTCCAGTTTACTGCTACACAACGAATGCATCGCAGCGAATGCTTCGCCGCTTACCGCCGGCTTCTATGCAGGCTGCTATTCAGCAAGCTGCTATTTAGCAGCCTCATCCGGCCCACCCCCCGATAACCACCTTCAGTAGGGAGGTAATCCTATTATATAACAAATCTAACAAACAGCAGCCACCTGATTCTGGATATAATGTGTGACTATAGTAATGTTTTCCCTTTTTAAAATATCGAAACGGTTATCAGACTCTGACCAAATTACGGCCTGCGTGTATGAAACCTCCCGAAGAAAAGATCCCCGAGCTGGTGCGACGCCATGGCTTGCGCCCGGATAAGGGATTGGGGCAGAATTTCCTGATCGATGAAACGGCTTTGCAGCGAGTCGTGGAGGCTGCACAGCTTCAGCCCGAGGCGGCAGTGCTGGAGATCGGTCCCGGTCTGGGCAGCCTGACCCGCCTCCTGGCGATGCGCTGCCGCCGGGTGGTGGCGGTAGAGCTGGATACAGCCCTGGTACCTGTACTGCAAGAAGTCCTGATGGCATATCCCAACGTCCGGATCGTTCCCGGGGATATCCTTAGGCTCGATCCGGATGACCTGATGAGCGAGGCAGGGTTCACGACGAGCTATAGCGTGGTCGCCAACATCCCTTATTACATCACTTCGGCTTTAATCCGCCACCTGCTGGAAGCCCGGCGCCCACCGGAGACTCTGACGCTCACCGTACAGCGGGAAGTGGCAGAGCGCATTTGCGCTGCTCCAGGCGATATGAGTCTGCTGGCGTTGAGCGTGCAGGTGTATGGCTGCCCACGAGTGGCGGCGCGCATCCCGGCGGGCGCATTTTATCCGCCTCCGAAGGTTGATTCGGCCGTGATCCGGGTTGAGATCTATGACCAGCCGCGCATGCCTCGCCCGCAACTGCCGTCTTTCTTCCGCCTGGCGAAGGCGGGTTTCAGCCAAAAGCGCAAAACGCTGCGCAATGCCCTGGCAGGGGGCATGGCCTGGAAAGCCGAGCGGGCCGAGGCGCTTTTGCGTCAGGCCGGCATCGACCCGCAGCGGCGCGCGGAGACGCTCGGTCTGGAAGAATGGGCCGCGCTTACCCAGGCTTATTCTGAAAGCGTTTAGAATGCAGACAGCGATATCGATAACGCATCCGCCACACCTGGATCGCGGCTTCGCGTTGAATGCGGAACGACATCTTCGATTGACCCCAACGACGGTCGGCAAAATAGATCGGCACTTCTTTTTGGGAAAATCCCAACAAATGGGCGACATAGGCCAGCTCGATTTGAAAGGAATATCCATTCGAGCGCAGCATTTCCAGTGGCATCCCGAGCAGAGTCTCCCTTCGCCACAAGCGAAAACCTCCCGTGACATCACGGACGGGCAGATCAAGGATGGTTCGGGCATAAAAATTAGCCCAGGCCGACAAGCCTTTGCGCCACACAGGCCAGCCCTCATCGACTCTACCGCCGGCGACGTAGCGCGAGCCTAAGGCCACGTCACAGGTTTGTAATGCAACTGTCAGCTCGACCAGCTTCTCCGGGGGGTGCGAAAAATCGGCGTCCATCTGGCCTACCGCGGTGGCCCCATCTTTGAGGGCGTATTGGAAACCGGCAATATAGGCAGTGCCCAGGCCGGCTTTCCCGCGTCGATGAAGAACCGCCATACGCCCGGGGTGCTCAAGCACAGCCTCATCCGCCAGTTCGCCCGTGCCATCTGGGCTGTTATCATCGACGACAAGCAGGCGAAGGTTTTCGATGGGTAGCGAGAATAAAGCGGAGACTATGTTGGGGAGGTTCTCCGCTTCGTTATAGGTTGGAATGATAACGGTCAAACGCACAGGATTGCACCACACCAGGCAAGAGCCGGTCGTTTAGCCGATCGGGACTCTTTGGATGACAAACTCGCACACCAAATCGTTCATGGCGACGCATTTCGACTCGTTGACCCGGAACTCCATCCCGCCCGAGAGCCATTTCAGGCCTTCCTGGAGCAGGCCGACGGCGATAAAGCATACCGGCTTATCAACATTCGAGCGGCCCCAACAAACCGGGCAACGGTGGATCGTATAGATGAACTCGTTCTCCTTTTCTACAACCGTAGAGTATTGGTCGCTGATCTGGCTGAAGATGCGCGCCATTGCCGGGATGCCGATGCGCATCTTGGCTGGAAGCGGTAGAACTTTGAACGCCAGGTCACCAGCGCCAGCCAACGCGCCGAAATTACGCAATGAATCGGCAAACGTGGCTCGACCTGCACGTAGTGCAAGCCCGCGCCCACCGCGCGGCCCGTACATTTCTTCTAAGGCCAGGTTCAAGGCAGAAAAATCAGAAAAATTGAACTCTCGCTCCAGGTTGTCGGGCGGGTAGTGATCGATAAATTGGGGCAAATGCGCCATGTTCAAAATTGCGTTCATGCCATTTTTCCCCATCACATCCTGGAGCGCCTTCATGGCGATCAGGGCGATCTTATTGGCGTAGTAGTATTCACTCTTTGGTATTGGATCCATAACATAATCCACCCTTCAAATTAACCTGACCAGAGCCTCAGCAGCACGGCGCATGTCCAGGAAAATTAAACCCAGCTTGGCCTGCTCACGCGCCAGGGCAGTCAACACCGCCTCCTCACCGACCGACATCAGGATGACATAGCCTTGCTGTCCCTTAATGTAGACTTGTTCCAGGGCGCCCCGGCCTAATTCGGAGGCAATCCGCTCGCCCAGGGAAAGCATCGCTGCAGACATGGCTGAAACACGGTCCTCTTCGACCCCCTGTGGTAAAGCGGAAGCAATGCTCAGCCCATCAACACTGACGACTGCAGAGGCTTCGATATCGGGTGATGAGGCCTGCAGATCACGTAGACGCTCAACCATTAATTGGGAACGAGATTTGGTCAAGGTGGATGACTCCTTCCAAGGATTGGACCCTAAACGTTGCTGGTTTACAGCAGCTAACCATTTAGCCTGCCTCACCCAGGTAACTGCAAAAATCATGCCAGACAGTTATGAAAAGAAGCAAAATTACCCCAACACAGACCAATTCACCTGATCGGCGATCGGGAATATTTTAACACAATCCCTTGGGATGCATCTATAGCTTATGCTATAATCTTGCAGTTTTGCAATGCAGTTTTGCAATGCAGTTCAGGAGATCCTTAGATGATCCAAAACCGAATGTTCCTTAAATTGGTTTCCATAATAGCCGAATGGAAACGGCCCGCCAGTGTAAGCGATCGCCGCGACAATGCACGCCACCCCGATCACCAGGACCGGCCAGCCAGCCTGGGTAAAAAGATAAACCCCCAGCAGCGCCGCCAGGCCAAAGACGACCCACATCCCCAGCAGCACCTGCCCCGGCTTCAGCAGTCCTGCCTGCGTGACGCGCAACGGACCCAGCCGTGCCTGCGTGTCAGCGCCGCGATAGTAATTGAAGACATCGTTCGCCAGATTAGCTCCGATTTGCAACAGCAAAGCCGCCAGCAGGCAGGCCAGCGCCGGACCTAAACGGAACAAATCCTCATGGTAAGCCGCGGCAACGCCAACGGTGGCCGAAGCCGCCGCTGCAGGCAGTGTTTTCGGGCGAATTGCCAGAAGCCAGACTTGAATTGTGGAGAGATTGGTGGCCATATCGGCTGTATTATAATGGCCCTTTGTGAATGCAATCCAAAAAGCCTGTTGTTTGAGCGACTCCAAGGATACCAAGCGAGTTAAAATGATCTCAAGCAGACCTGTGTAGCTTTTTTCAACGTTAATAATTCGATGAGTAAGGCTGCTTTTAATGTCCTTGATCGACGCTCTTTGTGTACAATAGGATGCGCCTGATCGGCAAAACGGAGAAATATTAATGTACCGAATATTAATGGTAGTGACGTTCGTCACTCAACTTGCTGCGCTATGGAGACCCGCGCAGAACAGCACCGCAGCTTCACCGGCCCAACAGAGCCCGGCTGAACCGGCAGCCGTTCTTTGCTTGCCCGGCATCTATTCGTACAATCCGGGTGACTGTCTTCCCGCCGGCCCTTCCGCTTATCTGAGCCGCATGTCAGAAAAAGGCATCACCTTGCCCCTGCCACCGCTGTCTTACACCCGGATCGACCCATCGTTGGGGAATGTGGACGTTAAATACGGCGAGGTACGCAACATGCCCGCCCCGGTTTTCTCTTCGATCGAAGATGCAGTCAGCAACAACCGCAAATCCGCCGCGGATCGCTTGAACGGCAACTTCGTTTTTATCTCTTACACCAACGAACAGGAATCCAGCGGTAAAAAGCTATACGAAATCGGACCGGGCGCCTGGATAACGGGTAACTACATCACACGCCTGGGTGTGATCCCGCCGCCGCACGGAATCACATTCAGCAACACCCCGACCACCGCGTTTGGATGGGTGCTGACTTATTTCTCTCAAACTCCGCAGGTGGAAACCAAGCGCACGCCCGGCTATGAAGCCTCCGATTACACCGGGCGTCTGCTCAATCTGTACGATATGGTGCAGGTGTTCGCCACCGAGGAGGTCAACGATGAGCCGTGGTATATGATCGGACCGGATGAGTGGCTTCCGGGCAAGTTCGTCGCCCGGGTGCTCCCCAATCCGACGCCACCTGCCGGCGTAACTGCTGACCGCTGGATCGAGGTCAACTTATTTGACCAGACCTTGGCCGTTTATGACCAGCGCCGGATGGTTTATGCAACGCTGATCGCCAGCGGCGCTGAGCCTTTCTGGACGCGCCCGGGGCTGTTTCAGATTTATGAAAAACACGACGCAACGCCGATGACGGGCTCCTTTGAAGCTGACCGATCTGACGCGTATTACCTGGAGGATGTCCCCTGGACGATGTACTTCGACAAAGCCCGCGCCCTGCATGGGGCGTACTGGCGGGCCAAGATGGGTTTCGAGCAATCCCACGGATGCGTCAACATGACCGTGGGTGACGCTCATTGGCTGTATGACTGGGGCCAAATCGGTGACTGGGTGTATGTTTGGGATCCATCTGGTAAAACGCCCACTGATGAGGCTTTGTACAGCTCCGGTGGTTATTAGCAACTTTCTTACCCGGCCCGGTACGGGTTCCAGTAGATAATCTCACCTTCTCGATATCGCATACGAATGGAAATGAGAATTTTTTTACGCCGATCACTGTTTTTACTCTTTCTGATGGTTATCCTGGGATGCAAGGCTACCCAGGTGGCATGGCTGGCTTCCCCCACCCCGCCCCCAACCGCCACCGCGACGGCCACATCGACAGTCACCGCCTCTCCGATCCCAGCCTCGTCCACGCCTATACCGCCCACGGCCACCTCGACCCCCATCCCCACGGCGACCCCTTTGCCATCTGCCACGGCGACGCCGATACCATCTCTCACCCCGCTCGTGGTGATCGACCCATTGGCGACAACCCGCCAGCTAGCGACCTTCGAAGAACTGTGGAGCATCGTCAAAGAAAACTACCTGTACCGGGATTTTAACGGCCTGGATTGGGACGCCGTGTACCAGGAATTCCGCCAGCAGATCGAAGCCGGGCTGAGCGACAGCGGATATTATCATACGATGAACGAAATGATTTCCCGTCTAGGCGACGACCACTCCAGCTATCTCAGCCCCAAAGATGCGCTGGAAGACGACCAGATGCGACAAGGCGAAGTCGATTACGTAGGCATCGGCGTCCGCGGCTATGTAATCCCAGAAAAAAGCAGCCTGACCGTGCTACTGGTCTATCCTGGCAGCCCGGCAGAGCAGGGCGGGATCAAGATGCACGATAATATCCTGGCGGTGGACGGTCAGCCGGTGATCAATGATGAGGGAATCCGGCGGAATCTTCTCACCGGACCTGAAGGCACCACGATCAACATCACAGTCCAATCTCCCGGCCAGGAGCCACGCACGATCACCATCACCCGCCAACGGGTCGGCGGTGCGCTGCCGGTGCCCTATTCAGTGCTGACCACCTCGCAAGGTAAACGCATCGGCTATATCTTTATGTATTCCTTTACCGATACCACCATGGATGACAGCATCGCCCAGGCGCTCAACGTGATGTCTACCGAGGCGCCACTGGACGGTCTGATCCTGGACAATCGCTACAACCTGGGCGGAGCCAGCGACGTTCTCCTGGATACGATGAACTATTTCACCAGCGGCTTAGTGGGCTATATCGTCGACCGGCAACAAGATTTCCCGCTCGAGGTGCCTGGGATGGATATCAACGGGTCGCAGACAAAGCCCTTGGTTGTATTGGTTGGCGATGGCACCGCCAGCTTTGGCGAGGTGTTTGCAGGCGTTTTACAAAATCTCGGTCGAGCATACCTGATTGGCGAGCGAACCGATGGGAATGTTGAGATCCTCACCGTTTTTAACCTGACAGACGGCTCGCGAGCCCAGATCGCTACGAACACCTTCCGGCCACCCAATCCGACCGACCAGAATTGGGAAGAAACCGGCATCACCCCAGACCAGACCGTCCCATCCGTGTGGGAAGAGATCACCCAAGAGACCGATCCAGCCCTCAAAGCTGCCCTGGACTACTTCGACAGGTAGTTGTCTAATATAGAACCGTGATCACCGGCTGGCTCTCAGCGGAATTTCCTCGAGAGCCGGCCGGTGTGTCTTGTAATTGACGCAACGCGCCAGGTCAGCCGTCCTAATTATTTCCAACCAAAATAGAATATGGTAAACTGAGATCAGTTGTACTTTTCGGCACAAATAGCACAATAGCACATTCCCATATCGATCCCCGCCGGAGGGATGTCATGCTCACACTGGTCGAAAAAATATTATTCCTTCTTGCTGCCATCGCCTCGATGATTGCTACCTACCGGGTCGCCGAGCGGATCACACGCACGCTATTGCGCGGTCATGGAAGGCCGGACCTGCACCTGGCCCGCAAGCGCCTGGTCTCTGCGCTGGTCAAGGTAGCCACGCTCCAGCCGACCTTCAAGATACGTTTCTGGCCCAGCTTGTTCCATGCGTTGATCGCGTGGGGGTTTATCTATTACTTGTTGATCAACCTGGGGGATGTGCTGGAAGCTGTTATTCCCGGCGTCCATTTCATGGGCAGCGGAACGATCGGAGGGTTCTACCGGCTTCTGGGTGACCTGCTTACCGTGGGCGTCTTGCTGGGCATGCTCGCAATGCTGCTGCGCCGCTTCATCCTGAAGACCCCCGATCTGACCGCCCGGCAGGACGTGCTGCTGCATCCACGGGCGCGCTCCGGCATCCTGCGCGATTCTGCCATTGTCGGCGCATTCATCCTGGTACACGTTGGCTCTCGCTTCCTGGGGCAGTCCTTTGCCATTGCACTTGAAGCTCAACCCGACCCCTGGCAGCCCTTCGCCTCCGCCGTGGCCAGCCTGTGGAGCGGGTGGAGCGTCACTGGCCTGATCGCCGCCGTGCACATCACCTTCTGGCTGGCGATCGGCACCATCCTGGCGTTTATGCCCTACTTCCTGATCTCAAAACACATCCACATATTTTTCGCACCGCTCAACTTCCTGCTCAAGCCGGAGCGGCGCTCGATGGGCGAGCTGAGCAAAATCGACTTCGACGACGAGAGCCTGGAACAATTCGGCGCCACCCGCCTGGAAGACCTGGGGTGGGAGCAACTGAT
>MGNS01000055.1:1903-5522 GCA_001795165.1 Chloroflexi bacterium RBG_16_57_11 | reverse complement strand
CGAGGGCGGGCGCATCGCCCGGGGCGAGCCGAGCTCACAGACCCTGGTCGAGTTCGCCATCCCGGTGGAGGCAGTGTGGGCCTGCACAGCCTGCGGAGCGTGCGTGGACATCTGCCCGGTGAACAACGAGCCAATGCGGGATATCCTGGATATCCGCCGCGCCCTGGTGCTGATGGATAACCAGTTCCCCAAGCAATTACAAGCCGCCTTCCGTGGCATGGAGCGCCAGGCCAACCCGTGGGGCGTCTCGCCCGCCGAGCGGATGAAATGGGCCGAAGGGATGCCGGTCACCACCATCGATGACAACCCCGAGCCGGAGGTGCTGTGGTGGGTGGGCTGCGCGCCTGCCACCGACGCCCGGGCGCAGAAGACCGCCCGTGCCTTCGCCGAGATCCTCAACGCGGCCGGTGTCAATTACGCCGTGCTGGGCGAGGGCGAGCAGTGCACCGGCGATTCGGCCCGCCGCGCCGGCAAGGAGGATCTCTTCTTCGGGCTGGCAAGCGCCAACGTGGAGATCCTCAACGAGGTCAAGCCCAGGCGCATCGTCACCACCTGCCCGCACTGCCTGCACACGCTGAAGAACGAATACCCGGCCTTCGGCGGGAACTACACGGTCATCCACCACACCCAACTGATCAACGAGCTGACCGCCGCCGGCAAGCTAAGGCTCAAGCGCGATGGGCTGGAAAAGCTGACCTACCACGACCCATGCTATCTGGGCCGCCACAACCAGATCATCGATGCGCCGCGCCAGGCGCTGGGCAGCCTGGGGGCAAGCCTGGTGGAGATGCCGCGCCACGGCATGGGTTCGTTCTGTTGCGGCGCTGGCGGCGCACAAATGTGGAAGGAAGAGGAGCACGGCACGGAGCGGGTCAACCTCAGCCGCTTCAACGAAGCGCTAAAGACCGAGGCGCAGACGGTGGCGGTGGGCTGCCCGTTCTGCATGACCATGCTCAACGACGCTCGAAAGGATCTCAACAGCGAAGTGGAAGTGCTGGACATCGCCGAGATCGTGGCAGCGGCCTTGGAGAAATGAAGCGCATAAATAAAAGCCCCACAGGTTCGCAGCCAAACCTGTGGGGCTGATGGGTTATTCAGATTTCAGGGTCTATCGAAGATCCCTCGCGAGGCTATCCTCCTATCTGGGTCCGGGGATAGTGATGCCGCCGGTTTGCAGCCGGTACAGGTCGTCCATAGTGATGATCGACACGCCTTGCGAGATGCAGTAATCTATCAGCGCCTGGAACCTGGACAGGTACCAATCCGCCGTATCAGGCGATGTGCTGACCCCGTGCAGAGTGATTACCAGGATCTCCTGGCGGGTCTTTGCGGTATCGACCCAGCCCTGGGTCGTAGCCAGAGAGGTGCTGCGGATGATCGACTGCTGAGGGAGCTCGAACGGCTGACCGAGAGGCGAGACGAAATTCGAGCTGAGCAGGGTGCGCCCGTTGCGCATACCCAGGCTGCTCATGGTAGTCAAAGTGTCGGCATTATATAGACCATTTGGATAGGCAACATAATCCACATTCGTCATGCCATGCGCATTCAGGGACGATCGGGCAAGCGACAGAGCCAACCCTTGATCCGCCAGCGTCATCCCGGTCAGGTCAGCACCCGTCTTCGTATTGTTGCCGATAGTCCAACCAGCAGCATACATCTCCTGGAGCTGTGCCCAGGTTACCTTGCCTATGCTGTCAACCCAGTCTGTGACGATAAAGCCGGTCCCTCGCACGTTGTGCGCCCGCATATAGGCAAACGCATCCGTGTACAGCGAGGCCTGGCTATCGTCAAAGGTGAACATGACGGCTGGCTGTGCCACCACACCGCTGGTAAGCGCGTCAAAGGAGTACGAGTTCGAAGCGGTGCCGCTCAGGCGGATGCGGATCTTCTGGATCGGGCTTGCCCAGGAAGGTGTACCAGCTCCAACAATCCAGTCCGAAGCCCGCAGGTTGATCAGGTTCCAGCCTGGCTTGAGGCGGAACCTGAATGCGCCGCCATAATTGACTACATAGGTGTTGCGGAACCCGCTGTCGTTGGAAAGCAGAATGTAGCCGCCGGTAGGCTCGTTGGTGCCGTACACGTAGACCCATAAGCGGAAGTTGCCCCGGTCAGGTCCATCCGGTAAGGTCCAGTTGATGGACTTCGTGATTTGTACGTAGCCGTTCAGGGGCGTGGTCAACCTGAGGGATGCCAAATTCTCTTTATAGTTTTCCGTATCGACCACCGCCGAGTAACCGGAAGGTTTACCTTGTACAGTCCAGCCAGACGCTGTATCGAATGCTTCACGCAGAGTGCCGTTCGAAGTGATGAGGTTTGCCGGGAGGGGAACGCTGGCTGTCTCCTGGAAAGTGGCCGTCACGGACATGTCCTCAGAGATGAAGATCATTTCAGGATTGTCAGTGGAGATCAGGTCACCACTCCAACCAGTGAATTCCCAGCCCATTGCCGGAACTGCGGTCAGCTCGACGATTTCTCCGTAGGTATATGGCTCTTCAATGCTGCGAGTGACCGTGCCATTACCGATGATCATGATCGTTAATGTATACAGGTTCGGAGCAAAAGTAGCCGTGACAAACTTATCCCCGTCCATGGTCACTACACAGGCACTGCTACCACTACACGCCCCGCCCCATCCGGCAAAGCTCCAACCGACAGCCGGAGACGGGGTCAGGGTTACCAATTGCCCATAGGTATAACTACTCTGGTTAGGATTCTTGTTAACCGTGCCGTTACCATAGACGTAAACATCCAGCATGTAAGTATTCTCGGAGAAGGTCGATGTAACCACGGTGTCTCCATACATCGTGAGAGATGCCGGATTATCCGAGCCTGTCAGGCCGCCGCTCCATTCGACGAAATCCCAACCGTCGTCCGGAATAGCCGTAAGCTCGACCGTATCTCCGTAATGATAGGGACCTGAATTGTCGCGGCTAACACTGCCGTTACCCACTGTTGTGACCGTCAGATTGTACTCATCCTGCGTGAAGTTAGCCGTCACAGTCGTGTCGGCGATCATATCCACCGTGCAGGGATCGGTGCCGCTACAGCCGCCACCGCTCCAGCCGGTGAACGTCCAACCCGGATCGACCGCACCCATGGTCAGAATCACATCCGTGCCGTAGGTGTAGGTCGCCTGGTCGGGTTCCTTCGTCACCGGGCCGTGCGCCGAGACCACCGTCAAGGTGTGTACGTTGATCGTAAAGGTCGCAATGACGGTCATATCTGCCGTGACGTTGGTGTCGGTGCGCGGGTTAGCCATCGAGCCGTCGCTCCAGCTCACGAAGTGGAAGCCAATGTCGGGTACTGCCGTGACCGGCGTGCCATCAGCGCCGTAGTTGACGGTCTGGAATACTTCCCCGGTCAGGCTGCCTCCCGTTCCGGCGGTGTAGCTCAGGATGAAGGTGTCGATGGCGAAATTGGCCGTGACGGTCACATCCGCCGTGACGTTGACGTCGGTGCGCGGGTTAGCCGTCGAGCCGTCGCTCCAGCTCACGAAGTGATAACCAATGTCGGGCACCGCCGTGACCGGCGTGCCGTCCGCACCGTAGTTGACCGTCTGGGATACTTCTCCGGTCAGGCTGCCTCCCGCTCCGGCGATGTAGCTCAGGGTGAAGGTGTT
>MGNS01000055.1:1744-1881 GCA_001795165.1 Chloroflexi bacterium RBG_16_57_11 | reverse complement strand
GTCTTGTTCCCGTCTATCATCAGGATGCAGGTCTCACCGGTGGCTGTGCTGCAGTCGTCGGTCCAGACAACGAAATGCCAGCCGGTGGCAGGTACTGCGGTCAATTCGACATTCACGCCGTAGGTATAGCTGGCAGC
>MGNS01000055.1:0-1555 GCA_001795165.1 Chloroflexi bacterium RBG_16_57_11 | reverse complement strand
GACATCGCCTTCGTGATAGACGGCCTGGACGGGGATCCAGGTGATTACCCCGCCATTTGCTTGGGTGACTAGAAGCGAGTACTCATTCTGGGCGAAGCTGGCTGTGACGTTCACATCCGCCGTGACGTCGGTGTCGGTGCGCGGGTTGGCCGTCGAGCCGTCGCTCCAGCTCACGAAGTGGAAGCCAATGTCGGGTACTGCCGTGACCGGCGTGCCGTCCGCGCCGTAGTTGACCGTCTGGAATACTTCCCCGGTCAGGCTGCCTCCCGTTCCGGCGGTGTAGCTCAGGGTGTATTGGTTAATAGTGTAGGTCACCCCGGCTGAATGAGCGTTGGCAGGCATGCTCACCGTGTTGGTCGAGGCAATGCTGGCGTCGTTCTGCGTACCGGTCCAGCCGGAGATATGCCAGCCGGTATCTGCAGATGCGTCGCTGAGGGTAACCATCTCACCGTACACATACTCCCCGGAAGGACAGCCGGTCGAGCTAGCTGGTTCAGCGGCTGGCAGGCTGCCCTCGCCCTGCTTGGTGATGGTCAAAGCGAAGCAGGTTGGAGCAGCTGTATAGGTCACAGTGAGCTTAGGCCGGTCGGTGATGGTAATATAATCGCTCGACCAGACCTTGACCCCATCTGTGGTGGTGGGCTTGATCACCCAGCCAAAATTGGAGGTCGGGTTGGCAGACCAGCGCTGCAGGCTGGCCAGCACATCAACAGTGTAAGCAGTACCAGCGGCTGTAGCTGGCGCATCCCCGATCAGGTTGGCATACTCGTCGGAGTTCACCCCGGGGTCGCCACCAAAGGTGTTCCAGGTGACGGTCTCCGGCCAGGTCACCAGGCTCTCATAGACGTTGCCCGTGCCGCCCTGAGCGTTGGCATCCGTGCTGACCTTGTACCAAAGCGTAGCGGATAGGATCGTGGACCCTGGCGGGATTTGCCCCGGGTTTGAGCCAAGGATGCTCTCAAACCGCAGCAGGGAGATTTCGTCCAGCATATTGCCACCGGTCGCATCATCATCCCATTCGAAACCGTTCAGAGAACCTGACTCTGTATCCACGGCCTCTTCTCTTACATAAGTATCGATGGTTCCGGTATAGCCGCTCACGCCTTCCTGGAAAGTTACCGTCGCTTGCGCGCTGGTCGTGGCGTTGGCTTCGTTCGAAGCCAACGATTCATTCCCAGCTGCGTCCTTCGCCGTGACTACATAGTAATACTTTGTGCTCAGCGAAAGGCCTGTATCCTGGTAGGAAGCGCCGGTGACCAGCGTCCCACCATTGATCGGGTTGGTTAGGGGTACTGGTGAGGTGCTGTTGCGGTACACGTTGTAACCGGACAGGTCAGGTTCGCTATTGGCAGTCCAGTTCAGATTGATCACGGCCTCGCCACCGGTGGCTGCCAGCCCTAACGGCGCAGCTGGTGGCACGGTATCCAGGGCGAACGAAGCGGTAACTGTCTTGTCGCTGTCCATCGTGATGGTGGTCGGGCTGGTCGAGCCGCTCAGGTCGCCGCCCCAACTGGTGAACTCATAACCAGTATTCGGGTTGGCCGTCAGCGTCACA
>MGNS01000054.1:28423-30958 GCA_001795165.1 Chloroflexi bacterium RBG_16_57_11 | reverse complement strand
ACTTACGCCGCACCTGAGCAAACTCTAATCATCCACCCGGAAAAACGGAGCTGCTGTGCCGAAATGCGATCCCCGCCTCCGGAAAATCCAAAGCTATACCAGGCCTTGAGCGATCTTTGCCGCCCGCAAGGTATTCTGCATCAGCAAGGCGATCGTCATCGGTCCGACACCGCCTGGCACGGGCGTAATGGCGCCGGCGACCTCTTTGACCTGATCGAAATCGACATCGCCCACCATGCGCCGGCCTTTAGGATGGGTTGGGTCTTCGATCTGATTGATCCCGACATCGATCACCACCGCTCCCGGCTTGACCCAGTCGCCCTTCACCATTCTGGCCCGGCCTACGGCTGCTATCAGCACATCCGCCCGGCGCACAATGCCTGGCAGGTCCTGGGAGCGCGAATGGCAGATCGTCACTGTGGCGTTCTCGCGCACCAGCAGCAGCGCCACCGGCATGCCGACGATATTCGAGCGGCCAAGCACGACGGCGTTCGCGCCTTCCAGCTTAACACCCATCTTCTTAAGAATCACGATGCAGCCCATCGGGGTGCAAGGCACAAACAGTGGGTCACGTCCTTTCTGCGCCAGCCGTCCAATATTGATCGGGTGAAAACCATCCACATCCTTTTCCAGGCTGATCTGGCGAAGAACAGACTCTTCATCCAGGTGAGAAGGTAAAGGCAATTGCACCAGTATGCCGTTTACAGCCGGATCAGCGTTCAACTGCCTTACCAGGCTCTCGACCTCCTCCTGGGTGGCGGTGGCTTCGAGATGGTACCCGAAGGATTCCATTCCTAGCTCGGCGCACGTCTTTTGCTTGGTGCGGACGTATTGTGCAGAATCCGGTCGTTCGCCCACCAGAACAGTCGCCAGTCCTGGCTTCGGTTTTCCGGCAGCCAGCAACTCGGCGACCCCTTCGCCCACTTCGCGGCGGATCTGCTCAGCGATCGCCTTGCCGTCGATGATTTGTGCTGTCATGGCTTTCTCCTTAACGTAGACTGTTTAATTATTTTTACAAGGATGTCCTGCTAAATTATCCCCGAAAAGAGGTGGTCGGTCAATTGACATATGTCACATTGAATGCCTACCACCTTCCAAATTTTTCCCGTTCAGCGGGTTCTACAACAGGGAGGTCCCGGCTGGACGAGATTCCCCCATTAAATTCACAAATCTGCGCTCAAGTTCTTTGGCGATCTTTTGGGGAGCTTGTGCTACCAGCGGCACCTGCCCGCCTGCCATGACTCCATGACCGCCTGCACGGCCAAATCCATAGATCACTTGCTGGATCAGAGAACCGGCGTCGCGATCAGGTGAGGCGGTGCGCACTGAAAGATACAGGGTAGATCCATGATACCCCATGCATAGTACGGCCTGCATATTTTCCAGGCGGATCAGCACATCTGCGAGCTCGGCCATGAAATCCGGCCGGTGCATTTCGCCAAGATAAGACACAACCGTTTGGCGATACACCTTGGCCGCCTGTAAACCGCCCACGAAGGCGCGATAATATTCCCTCGGCAAGCCCGCCTGCTCCACCTGGATAAACAACTCCCGGTCGATCAGGGGAAGCATCTTGAAGTAGATCCGTTGATCCAAAAGCGAGCTACCGCGTGTCAACCCGAGGGTATCCGTCTGAATGCCATAGAAAATCGCCGTCGCCAAACGAGCGTCAGGCTCGATACCGGCAGCCTCCAGATATGAGTAGACGATGCTTGCCGTCGAGCCAACCTCAGTTTGGATGTCCACATGACGCACCCTTTCCAAACCCGAGCGCAGTGGATGGTGATGGTCGATGACAATTTGTGGCACGAATTCGGGCGGAAGGTTGTTATTTCCAGCGCCGGGTTGGGTATCGACCAGGCCAATTGCCGAATACTGCCCCCACTCACCCACTTCTTCGAACGGCTGCCATTCCGGTGTCAGCAGATGCAACATCGCCATATTTTCCGCCCGGGTAACCAGGCCGCTGAAAGCCATCTGGCTGGAAATCCCCCAAGCCTGATGAAATAATCTGGCTAATGTTTTACCTGAAGCGAGGGCATCCGGGTCAGGATTATCATGGGTCAGGATCAATAATGGACCTGCGCCAGCGGCGAGGCGAATTCGCTCCAATCTTTCCCGGTAATCCGGTGGGGCAACCTCATCCTGTGGCTGGCGCATTAACCCAAGATCCTCACGAACAAAAACCTAACCAACCAGGTCCTAATCGTTCTTGTTGCGAAGGCTCTCTTTGCATTGATTCTATGGAAGATAGTTTACCACTTTTGGTTTTTTTTCATAGAAGGTCGAATCCTGGGATAGTTCTTGGTAAAATAAGCCGCGCTTTGGACACGCCAGTGAGCGGAGAGATGATTTCAAATTATCATACAAATGAGGTATGAATGTGTTTACCAAAGTGTTAAGGAAATTATTGCACGCAAACGGGCTGATCATCCTGATCGTGGTATTTTTAACCGCCTGCAGCACCACAAGCAGTCGTGACCTTGCTGCTGGGGCAGTTGAAAGGTACTTGCATGGTCTTGCCGGGCGGGATAT
>MGNS01000054.1:28051-28392 GCA_001795165.1 Chloroflexi bacterium RBG_16_57_11 | reverse complement strand
GGAATCCCAAGCCAGACAGGAATACGACTCGTTTGCTGCAGTACGGCTGGAGCTGAAAGACGTGAGCTGCAAGGCGACCGGCCAGGAGCAGGCTTATACTCTGGTCGACTGCACCGGCTCGATCATCGCGAATTATGGCGATGAGGATTTGCAAATCGATGTCGCCGATCAGACCTTCCGGGTCATCCAGGAAGGGGGCGACTGGCGCGTATGTGGTTACTTGGCCACTCCGTAGAGGGACAATGCATAAGCTCATCCAGCGCGTTTTCTCGCGGGAGAATCTCTATGCCCTGCTGCTGTGCCTGCTCCTGATCGCCATCCTGATCCTCACTGTCGACCGG
>MGNS01000054.1:22122-27973 GCA_001795165.1 Chloroflexi bacterium RBG_16_57_11 | reverse complement strand
CTGGCGCCCAGCCAGTCCCGCCTCTGGTTCATGCTGGTGGCCAGCCTGCTGGCGGTATATTGGCTCCAGCCCTCCACGCCGATCCGAAATCTTGACTTCTGGCTACCCACCCTTTCGATAGCTTTGACGGTCCTTGTCTGGACCTCTACCCGACCGGTAGAGGAGGAAAAAAGAAGATTTCCTCTCGCCGGGACATTATTGATCGTCATCCCAATCCTCCTTATCGGCTTGACACGCTATATCGAACCCCTGTGTTGCCTGACCCCCACGCGCCCGCCTGACCTGCCCCGGATCATCTTGGGCCTGGCACTTGTAGCCGGCATGATCGCCCTGCCATATCTTTTTCCAGGTAAACGTTGGCTGTTTTCCTGGCTATCTCTGTTTTTACTTCTGACGATTTTCATTGTCATGAAATCACCTGCACTGACTGTCCGCCTCAGCGCCGCGCTGCGCGCCTGGACAGGACAATCCATCTACCTCTCCAACCCCTCGGATATTGTCTGGCTGGGTTTCTCCTTCCTTGCCTTTCGCCTGATCCACGTCTTGAGAGATTACCAAGCCGGCAGGCTCCCTTCCTATTCGATGGAGAAGTTCGTGTCCTATGCAATCTTCTTTCCCAGCTACATTGCCGGGCCGATCGATCGCTCGCAGCGCTGGATCGGGGAGCTTGATCAAATCATCGCCCGTTCGACCACCGACAGCCTGGAACGTAGCGTAAAAGTGAGGAATACAGTCGCCGGCTTGCAGCGCATCCTGATAGGCATGTTCAAGAAATTTGTCCTGGCCGATAGCCTGGCTTTGATCGCCCTTAGCCCACAAAACGCCGGGCAGACGACCGGCGCCTTATGGATGTGGTTGCTTCTGCTCAGTTATACTTTCCGCATTTATTTCGACTTCTCCGGCTATACCGATATCGCAATCGGTCTGGGCCGTCTGATCGGTTTTCACCTGCCAGAAAACTTCAATCGCCCTTATCTCAAGCCCAATTTGACCGCCTTCTGGAATAGCTGGCACATGACCCTGGCGCAATGGTTCCGGACGTATGTTTTCAATCCTTTAACCCGCAGTCTGCGGATGCAGCCACGCAAGCTGCCCGCCTGGATGATCATCTTTCTCGGTCAGGTCAGCACCATGGCGCTGATCGGTTTGTGGCATGGCATCACCTGGAATTTCCTTATCTGGGGCCTGTGGCATGGCCTGGGTTTGTTTGTGCATAATCGCTGGTCGGAATGGTCCAGGCTGCGCTTTGATCCGCTGGTCGAGCGATCATTCGCCCGTGCGGCCATGAGCTGGGGAAGCTGGCTCATGACATTCCTGTTCGTTGCCCTCGGCTGGGTATGGTTTGCAACGCCCGACCCGGCTCTCGCATGGATGGTATTCCGTAGATTATTCGGTTTCTAGCCCGGTATTTAGCCCTTGCTAATCTGAATAACGAAGTCCAGGCATTACAATTTATTTTCACTCTCACAGGAGACATTCTTTCAACCAACCGCTTATGACCGCCTCAGATCACCCAGATACAGCATTGGAAATCAACCTACGCCTGGCGCGTAATGTGGTATTTAAAGGCCTTTTTCTCTTTCTGATCGCAAATCTGGTTTTTGCACAATGGTACCCACTGGCGAGTCTGGGGCGTGTCTCAGCCTATAACAAATTATTCCCAGGTCGCCTGCGATTACCCTATGGTGATGACCCTCAAAAATCTTACAATTTGAGCACCTACAATCTGGAGGCGATGTTCGCCTCTCACCAGCTTAGCGCAGGGAAAAAACCTGTCGATGAATTTCGCGTCATTGTGATCGGGGATTCATCCACCTGGGGCTACCTGCTCGCCAATGAGCAGACCCTCACTACGTATCTGAACGAGCGCCAGCTGACGATGCCGGATGGTCGCCAGGCGCGCTTTTACAACCTGGGATATCCAGTCATGTCTGTGATGAAAGATTTGCTGATCCTTTCTTACGCCATTCGCTATCAACCTGACCTGATCCTTTGGCCTTTGACGCTTGAATCCATGCCCTATGACAAACAGCTTTACCCGCCATTGCTTCAAAACAACCCGGAGCCCGTTCGCTCGCTCATCAAATCCTATCATCTAAACCTGAACGCTAATGACCCTGGCTTTACCGAACTAAGCTTTTGGGATCGAACCCTGGCAGGCGCTCGCCGCCCGCTGGCAGACTGGCTTCGCCTGCAGATTTACGGCCTAGCCTGGGCGGCCACCGGCGTCGATCAGGAAACTCCCTCCGACTTCAAGCCGCGCCTGG
The DNA here is from genome assembly GCA_001795165.1 of Chloroflexi bacterium RBG_16_57_11. Taxonomy (GTDB): domain Bacteria; phylum Chloroflexota; class Anaerolineae; order Anaerolineales; family UBA4823; genus RBG-16-57-11. The sequence continues at coordinate 25,706 of MGNS01000054.1, read as the reverse complement.
AGGATCTGCCTGCCGATACGGGCTTCCACAACCTGCAGCCGCCGCACCTTGAGCCATCCGATCTGGCCCTGGACATCCTGTCGGCCGGCATCGAGATCGCAGGCGACACCCCGGTGCTGTTGATTAACGAGCCGATGTTCATCAGCCAGGGAGAAAACAGCGACATTCGTTACAATTTCTATTACCCGCGCTGGGCTTATGACGATTATCGCCAGATCTTGCGCGCCACCTGCACTGACCAGGGCTGGCATTATCTGGATGTTTGGGACAGCATACCCGCGGCCGAATTTACCAACACCGCGGTGCACATGACTCCATCCGGGACAAATCAATTTGCTGACCTGATTGCCCCGGCGATTTTGAGCCTTTCTTCAGAAGGTCAAAGGTAGCAGGACAATGCCGGCATCTCGGACAGCTACACCCGGAACAATAACGAGAATATAATTCGGATTATGATAACCACTGCACGAGCTTTTCTCCTCGGTCTGCTCATAATCTTTCTCGCAGCTTGCAGCAGCCCGACGCCTCTGGCGACTCGAACTGCGCTACTGGGCATCGAACGGATTGCCGATACACAGACCCCCGAGACCTCGCACAGGCCGAAAGAGACGACCAGCCCAACTCGCTTTGCATCGCTAGAAGCGAATGTACCAACCTGGCCGGCCTCCAAAACACCGCTGGCAACTTCGATACCTCCGACCAGTTCGCTTGCCAGTCCCACTCCGCGCCCAACTCTCGGGCCAGAGTCCTGGAAAGACCTACCGGTTGTTCCACCCATCAGCGATCACGTGACGGAAATTTTCCTGCGTGGTCTGGCGGCAGGCAATAATCCAGGCGCGTTTTCAAAAATTGGCGATTGCGGCAGCACCCCCGGCTGGTTCCTGGGAGACTTTGACCGGGGCCCTCGTTATTACGACCTGGGTGATTACACACAGCTATCTCCGGTGATCGAGGAGTTCCAGGGTTCTTATGACCGCGCCAGCCTGGCCGCTCGCTCCGGCTTCAACGCCTCGGCGCTGTTCGTGCCTTTATGGTCAGATCGCACCTATTGCCAGGCCGGCGAAATGCCGTTGGCATGCGAATACCGCGTTCATAAGCCCAGCATTGCTTTTATCATGCTGGGGACCAATGATGTATGGCATCCGGAAGAGTTCGAGCCGCAGATGCGCAGAATTATCGAGTTCTCCATCGATCATGGTGTAATTCCAATACTTGCCACAAAAGCCGATAACCAGGAAGGCGACCACAACATCAACGCGACCATCGCCCGACTGGCATGGGAATACGATATTCCGCTTTGGAATTTCTGGGCTGCCACCGAGCCACTACCCAATCACGGCTTGCAGGAGGACAAGGTGCATCTGACATGGGGGAGTACCATGTTCGATGATCTCGAAGCCATGAAAAAAGCCTGGCCGGTACGCAATCTGACGGCGCTCCAGGTTCTGGATGCTGTATGGAGAAAAGTTGCCCTGTAGTGAGCCTTTGCTTACGGGGTCCGGCGCCAAACCGGGTCAAAGTCGTAGGTTTGGTCATCGGTTACTGCTGTCAAACCTGCGCCCGTGGCTGACATAATGTAAATATTATGACTCCCACCCGCTGACCAGCCCTCGAAAGCAATCCAATAACCATCCGGGGAATAAACTGCATCCCGCATGGGTAGATTACTCACCCGGTATTCGCTATAATTTTCGAAGTTGACGGGGGCAATCAACACTCTGGGGACGCTGCCCTCCGAAACATATTGAGTGAAGATGATGTTCTTCCCATCCGGAGACCAGGAAGGCCGAAAATTTAGTATCCCGTTGTTCTTCCGGGTAAACTGCTGTGGATTTTTACCATCAGCATCCATCACCCACACATGCTGGCCCAGTTTGCGTGTGGAGATGAAGACAATTTGCACCCCGTCCGGAGACCAGGAGGGCTGAAAATCGGTCAGATATTTTTCGGAAATTGGGGTTACCGAATAATCATCCAACTCGAGAATATACAATTGAGGGCGGCCGCTATTGCGCAGAGAGGTGAAAGCTATCTTGTTGCCATCCGGCGACCACTTTGGATCATAATCACCACCCGGCATAGTAGGCAATGGCAACAACCCTTCTCCGTCCGCATTGACGATATACATCGCCGACCCAGGGTAATAATCGTTGATAGAGTCGCACGGTGAGACGAACACCAATCGCTCGCCATCGGGGGACCAATCTGGCTGGCAGGCGCCTTCAGGGATATCAGTGATCTGGCGGCGTGCCGTGCCATCCAGGTTGATGGTATATATCTGATAATTTCCGGACAAATTTGAGACAAAAGCAATCTCGCCAGCGCCGCCACCCATCGGCGTAGGCAAGGGAGTTGGTGTATTGGTAGGGGTAATGGTTGGCTCAGGAGTCCGGCTCGGGTTTAAACCAGGCGAAACTGAGCTGGCTAAGATAAGCGGAAGAGTCGCCGTGGCAGCAGGTTGTGGAAGGGTCGGCGTTGAGGTGGGTGTGTCACTCACCGAGCCAGGCAGGCCGATTACCTTAGCGCTGTCGGGCAGGATCACAGAAAGCGTCGGCCAGTACAGGACATAGGCACGGGCAGGCATGCCCGGATCGAAGCGATAGATCAGCAGCGAAACCGCGGCGAGCAGAGATATTAATAACAACGCATAAACCGAACACCCTGCGCGTTTCTTCCCCTTGCGTGCGCTTGCGGTCACTTTGGGCTGCTCCGGCTCTTCGATTGAGGCGCTGATCGGCAGCAACGATGGCGTTTTTTCAACCGGGCTTACCAGACGTAATTGGGACTCGGGCGGCAGCAATGCGTTCTCGTGCGGCAGAGGTTTTTCTCCCTCCGGAGGCGGCTCAACGGAATATTTCCCATCACGCTTGCGCGCTACACTGCTCACCGATAAGAGGGCGGTCTTGAACTCATCCGCCGATTGGTAGCGATCTTCCGGCTTTACCTCGATGGCCCGTTCGATTAATGACGCCATACGGCGCGGAACCCGAGGATTATATTTACGTGTAGGCGTCAACTCTGCCTGGCCCATCGCCCGCGCCAGAGCATCCTCGGGAGTGAAACCGGTCAACGCAGCGTAAAGCGTGGCGCCCAGGGAAAAAACATCCGAGCGTTGATCGGTTCGCGCTGTGCCATATTGCTCGGGAGGCGAGTATCCGGGGGTCATCGCTCTCGCCCCCGTAGTCGTGGCCTGAGAACCGACCAGAGTTTTCGCCAGACCGAAATCCACCAAAAAGATCTGGCCTTGTGGGGTGATCTTAACGTTGCCGGGCTTGATATCGCGGTGGATAATTGGCGGTTTCCTGCTCCCCAGGTAACTCAACGCATCGCACACTGCTGCGCCGATCAAACATACTTCTTCTTCGGACAACACACCGACACGCTCCATGCGCTGGCGTAAATCTTCCCCCTCAATATAATCCATCACCAAATATTGCCCCTGGCCATCGATGATAAAATGGTCGGTCACGCGGGGTAAATTCGGGTGCCGCAGGTTTGCCAGGAGGATTGCTTCTCGACGGAACTGACGTGCATAGTTTTCGGACGAGAACATATTGTCCTTCACCGCAACATCCACACCCAGA
>MGNS01000054.1:16004-22094 GCA_001795165.1 Chloroflexi bacterium RBG_16_57_11 | reverse complement strand
CCATTCCCCCCTGACCGAGAATTTCAACGATCCGGTAACGACTATTTAGTAGGGCGCCCCGTTCGAGTATCACAGATCGTATCCACTACACTCGCTGCTCTGGTTCAAATCTGCCAGCAGAATGCAGGATAAAATTTTAACACATAAGTCAGCATTATCTTACTGGGAGAAAGTGGAGCCAGACTTATATATCCAGATTACGCACGTCACGAGCATGGGTCTGGATAAAGCGACGGCGCGGTGGCACTTCCGATCCCATCAGCATATCAAACGTGCGATCGGCTTCGGCAGCATCGTCCACGGTCACCAGCAGCAACGTCCGCTTGGATGGATCCATGGTCGTTTCCCAGAGCTGATCGGGGTTCATCTCCCCCAGGCCTTTATAGCGCTGTAAGCCCAATTTTTCACTATCTCCGCCTAGCTCCTTTAGGACCCGGTCCTTTTCTGCATCTGTGTAGAGGTAGCGCGCCTGGTTTTTGACCGACAGGCGATATAGCGGCGGCTGGGCAATGTAAAGGTGGCCTTCCTCGAGTAAGGCCAACATATAGCGGAAGAAAAAGGTCAGCAACAGTGTACGAATGTGGCTGCCATCCACGTCGGCATCCGTCATAATAATCACCCTCCCGTAACGCAGGCCGGTTAGATCAAAGCCCTCGCCAATTCCTGTGCCCAGGGCTGAGATCAAGGCCTTGACCTCATTGTTCGCCAGGATTTTATCCAGGCGGGCACGTTCGGTGTTCAAGATTTTGCCGCGCAAGGGTAGGATGGCCTGGAAATGGCGATCACGACCTTGCTTGGCGCTGCCGCCAGCCGAGTCGCCTTCAACGATATAAAGCTCCGTCTTTTGTGGATCGCGCTCTGAACAATCCGCCAGCTTACCTGGCAGGGTCAGGCTTTCCAGGGCAGATTTCCGGATCACCAGATCGCGCGCTTTGCGAGCCGCGTCTCGGGCGCGCGCTGAGGTCAGGCATTTTTGCACGATGGCTTTACCGGTGCCGGGATTCTCTTCCAGAAATGTGCTGAACGCTTCACCTACCACCTGCTGGGTTAACGTCTGAACCTCGGGGTTCATCAGCTTGACCTTGGTCTGGCTTTCGAACTGCGGGTCGGGGTGCTTGATGCTGACAATCGCTGTCAACCCTTCACGCGTATCATCACCAGTGAAGTTCAGGTCAGCCTCCTTGAGCAGCCCGGCCCGGCGGGCATAATCATTGATGGTGCGCGTGACAGCCGAGCGCAGTCCGGTGAGGTGGGTGCCGCCATCAATCGTATTGATGGTATTCGCAAATGCGTACACCGATTCGGCATACGCATCGGTATATTGGATCGCTGCAGCGATGGTGATCCGATCGACTTCTTTTTCCGCCTGCACCACCGGATGAAGCACCTGGCGGTTGCGGTTCAAATATCGGACAAAAGAGGTGATGCCGCCTTCAAAATAGAAGGTCATCTCTCGGCTGGAGCGCTCATCCAGTAAATAGATTGTCACGCCACGGGTGACAAAAGCCATCTCGCGCAGGCGTTGAGTGAGCGTATCGAAACGATAGTCCAGGTCGCCTTTAAATATCTCAGGATCGAATTTAAATGTAGTCTTCGTGCCTGTAATATTGTTGGGAGCCTTGCCGATGATCTCCACCGGACCGGTCGGATAGCCACGCTGGTAACGCTGGATATGGGTTTTTCCATCCCGCTGCACTTCTACCTGGCACCATTCCGACAATGCGTTAACCGCCGAAACGCCCACACCATGCAGACCACCAGAAACCTTATACCCGCCGCCGCCAAATTTACCCCCGGCGTGAAGGGTGGTCATCACCACCTCCAGGGCGGGTTTTTTCATTTGTGGATGGATATCGACCGGGATGCCGCGACCATTATCGCGGACAGTCACGCTGCTATCCGGATGGATAAATACTTCGATCCGGTCGCAGGCGCCTGCCAGCGCCTCATCGATCGAGTTATCAACTACCTCATTGATCAGGTGATGCAGCGCTTTTAGGTCGGTACCACCGACGTACATGCCTGGGCGCCGGCGCACCGCTTCCAACCCCTCCAGGACCTGAATATCCTTTGCTTCGTACGATTGTGGTTGATAATTTTTTTCCACAAATGCCTCCAGCCTGCTGGTTATGCCTGTTACCTAAAGCGTAATATTTTGTATATAATCGTGGCTCATTCACGTCAAAACCAGCCTTAAGCAAGCGCATCAGGCTGGATCCGGTCGTTCGATTGCTCTATGAGATTATTCACACCTTACAGGAGAATTTTACCACACCCACCCACAACCTCTTAACCTAAACTATTAATATCTCAGGTTAATCCTTGACCGATGCGCACCTTATCGGTACAATCATGGATTTAAGAGCATACGGCATTAATTAAAAATGGGGATGCATTATAAAAATTGCCGATTTTGGCCAAGCAAGCAACCTTAGGAATGTGATTACCAAAGGAGGTGCATTGACGAAAAGCCGAAAACAGATCGCCAACCGATCATCCACGAGTTGTGGATCATTGAACCATTACGACGAAAATTTCAATACCTAGGAGAAGAAGATGTTTAAGAAAATTTCAACCGTTTTGGCTTTGCTGATTGTCGCCAGCATGGTGCTGGCCGCCTGTGGCGGCGGCGGCGGCGGGACAATTAAAATCGGCCTGCTCTCCCCTCTGACCGGCGCAGTTCCAACCTTTGGCCAGTCCACCCAGGAAGGCGTTGAAATAGCAGTCAAAGAGTGGAACGCCAAGGGCGGCATTTTGGGCAAGCAAATTGAGCTGGTCGTAGCCGATAGCCAGTGCTCGGCTGACCCGGCGGTGAACGCAGCCAACAAGCTGATCGACCAGGATAAGGTCAAGTTCATTATCGGTGAGGTTTGCTCGAGCGCCTCGATCCCGGTTTCTGAGATCGTCAATCAGAAGAAAATCCTCCAGATCAGCCCGACCTCGACCAACGCCAACGTCACTGTCGATGGAAACGGCGTCACCAAGCCGTTCACCTTCCGCGCCTGCTTCATCGACCCCTTCCAGGGCCTGGTGATGGCGAAGTTCGCCGCGGGCAAGGGCTACAAGACCGCCTTCGTTATGTACGACCAGGGCAATGACTACACCGTCGGCCTGGCCGAGGCCTTCGAGAAATCTTTCACCGAGCTGGGCGGCCAGATCGTTGGCAAGGAGACCTACGTCAAGGAAGACACCGACTTCTCCGCCATCCTGACCAAGGTAGCCGAGACCAATCCCGAAGTGCTCTACCTGCCGGACTACTACAACATCGTCAACCTGGTCGGCGCCCAGGCCAAGGACAAGGGCGTGACCGCTGTGATGATGGGCGGCGATGGCTGGGACTCCGCCGACCTGGATGTCAATGCCGCGGAGGGCGGCTTCTACTCGAACCACTACTTCGCCGGCGACACCCGCCCGATCGTGGTGGATTGGCTGAAGAAGTACGGCGCCGATTACAAAGACGCCAACGGCGACCCCAAGGTGCCGGACGCGCTGGCGACCCTGGCCTACGACGCGGCCAACCTGCTTTTCGCCGCCATTCAGGCGGCCGGTACGGAAGACACCACCAAGGCAGCTGAGGCCCTGGCGGCTATTTCCTGGGAAGGCGTCTCGGGCAAGATCACCTTCGACGCGCAGCACAACCCGATCAAATCTGCCGCAGTGATCGGCGTTGCTGGAGGCCAGTTGGTCTTTGCTGAATCGATCGCTCCGTAATCCCATATAAGTTTGGGGGCGGTCTGTACGGCCGCCCCTTTTATCTTAATCCATACGGCTCATCCACACCCCGGGGTGCTGCATGAATATGACAAAAACGCAAGCGCAAACGAATCCTCTCTTTGAGACGATCATCCGTAAACGTCTGTTAGGAAAAGCCTTTCTTGTCGTTGTGGCATTACTGGCGGTCTGGAAATTAGTTGATTCATTCCTCGCCGGGCCAGCAGTTTTCATCCAGTTTGTCGTCAACGGGCTGCAATTAGGATTTGTGTATGCCCTGATCGCCCTGGGATACACCATGGTGTACGGCATCGTGCGCCTGATCAACTTCGCCCACGGCGACGTCTTCATGGTGGGCGCTTTTGTCAGCTACTACGCCATCTCCCGCTGGGGGCTGAACACCATTCCCTCCGCCTTGATCCCTGGCCTGCCGTTGTGGCTGAGCAATGCACTGGGCGTGATCCTGGTCATCCTGCTCTCGATGATCGCCTGTGCTTTCCTGGCTTTTACCATCGAGCGCATTGCCTACAAACCCCTGCGCGATGCGCCACGCATATCGGCGCTGATCACCGCCATCGGTGTTTCCTTTTTCCTGGAATACTTCGGCGCCTTGCCGTTCGTGTTTACCCCCAATTTCGTCACCTACGAGCGACCCTTCGAGGTGACCAACTGGGCCTTCACCTCCCAGGGCATCCAGACCCTGGCGCCAGGTCAGACGCCGCCGGAAGGCAGCATCATCATTTCCAACATCGCGCTTTATATTATCCTCATCTCGATCGTGCTGGTGTTTATGCTCAACTTTATCGTGCGGCGCACCCGTGTCGGTAAAGCGATGCGCGCCTCGGCCTACGACAAGCCCACCTCCCGCCTGATGGGTATCAACGTGGACGGCATCATCTCGGCGACCTTCGCCATAGGCGCCTCCCTGGCCGGCGCAGCAGGCGTCCTCTATGCGATCGCTTATCCGCAAGTCTATTTTGCCATGGGCATCACGCCCGGCCTGAAAGCTTTTGTGGCTGCGGTGTTGGGCGGCATTGGCAGCATCCCCGGCGCGCTGGTTGGCTCATTGATCATTGCCCAGGCCGAGATGCTTACTGCCGCGTATGTCTCCACCCCCATGCGGGATGCCGTGGCATTCTCTATCCTGGTTTTAGTGCTCCTGGTGCGGCCCACGGGCATTTTTGGCGAACCGACGCGAGAAAAGGCCTAACGCTATGTCGAAAAGATTTTCACGCGACCAACTGATCTTCTTCGGTGGGATGCTCCTGGTCTTCCTGGTGATCCAGGTGGCCATCAGCCTGGGGCTGCTCAACGACTTCTGGAACACCATCCTGCGCATCGGGGCGGTAATGGCCATCGTCAGCCTGGGGTTGAACCTGATCTATGGTTTCAACGGCCAGTTCTCGCTCGGCCAGTGGGGGTTCTATGCCATCGGCGCTTACACCGCCGCCGACATCACCTACCGCTGGTCTAACAATAAAAGCGCCCTGGCGCTGGCGATCGTCTTGCTGGGCGTGCTCCTGGTAGGAGCGGCGATCCTTTACCTGCGTAAGCTGCTCAGCAGGGTGCGCGGCATCGATGCCCTATCGGCCTTCACCGTGTACCTGGCCGCCACGCTAATCCTGGGAGTGGTAGCCGTAAACCTCGGCAAGCTGATCGACCCATTGCTTTCGGGCCTGCTCCAGGCGCTGCCGGAGTCCATCAGCATGCAACTGGTGTTCATCCTGGCGGTGATTGTCGCGGCAATCTTCGCCGCCGAGATCAGCTTCCTGTTCGGCCTGCCGGTGCTCACCTTGGGCTCGGATTATTTTGGCATCGCCACGCTCGGCTTTACGATCATCGTTAAGGTTATGTTCGATAACTCCGACACCATGCTGGGCTTTGCGGAGATGAAAGGCGCGCGTGGCATGATTGGCATCCCCAAGCTGACCACCTGGTTTTGGGTCTTCTTGTTCCTGTTTATTGTGGTGCTGATCATGCGCAACCTGCTGCACTCCAGCTACGGGCGGGCGATCGTCTCGGTGCGCGAGGATGAAATCGCCGCCAAAGCCATGGGTGTGGATGTGGCGGAATACAAGATCCTGTCCTTTGTCATTGGCAGCCTGTTCGCGGGCCTGGCAGGAGGTCTTTACGCCCACATCAACGGCTTCCTTCATCCCAGCACATTCAACTTCATTAAATCCTTCGACCCGATGATCATCATCGTGCTGGGCGGCCTGGGCAGCATGACCGGTACGCTGGCCGGCGCCTTCACCTGGGCGCTGCTGCTGGAAGGCGTGCTACGCCTGGTGCTTCCGCAAGGATTCGAGACCTGGCGTTACGTGGCATACCCGCTGCTCCTGCTGCTGACCATGCTCGTCCGGCCGGCAGGCATCTTCG
>MGNS01000054.1:0-15982 GCA_001795165.1 Chloroflexi bacterium RBG_16_57_11 | reverse complement strand
GCGCCAGGTCCTACCGTCGTTACGTAAAAAGACTTCTACCGAACAAAGTGTTCCCCCCTCCACCCCCGGTTTGCAGGAGGTGAGCCAATGAGCGCCCAAATGACGCCACCTGGACATAACGGTAATGGGGTGATCCTGGATATCCAGGGTCTGGCCATGCAATTTGGCGGCCTGCGAGCGGTGAACAACTTCAGCCTGTCGCTGAAACCCAACGATCTGCAGGGCCTGATCGGCCCAAATGGCGCCGGCAAGACCACCGTGTTCAACATGATCACCGGGGTTTATAACCCGACCGCCGGGAATATCGCCTTCAAAGGGCAGGAAATTACCGGTCTGGAGCCGTTCGAGATCAACCATATGGGCATCGCCCGCACGTTCCAGAACATCCGGCTCTTTCCCAACCTGACGGTGCTGGATAACGTTCGCATCGCCTATCACACCCACGCCGGATACAGCATGAACGATGGGATGATGCACAACCGTCACTTCCAGAATAAAGAGCGCGAGCTGACCGAGAAGGCACAAGATTTCCTGGCGGTTTTCAACCTGCAAGATCGCCAGGGGACGGTCTCCAAAAACCTGCCTTACGGTGAGCAGCGCCGCCTGGAGATCGCCCGCGCCCTGGCGGCCGAGCCACAGCTCTTGCTGCTGGACGAGCCGGCGGCGGGCATGAACCCGGCCGAAAGCGTGGCATTGATGGACCTGATCCACTTCATCCGCGAGCGCTTCGAGCTAACCATCCTGCTGATCGAGCACCAGATGCGCGTGGTGATGGGCATCTGCGAGCACATCACGGTGATGGATTTTGGCGAGGTCATCGCGCGTGGCAACCCGCAAGAGATCCAGGCTAACGAGAAGGTCATCGAAGCATATCTGGGTCCTGGGGCAGCGGCGTTGTCCGAAAAGTTCCGCAGAAAGCGCGTCCAATAGAGGCAGGTGCAACATGGCTGAAACTTTACTCGAAGTTCATGATCTGAACGTATACTACGGAGCCATCCATGCTTTGAAGGGCATCAGCTTTCATGTGGAAAAAGGCGAGATCGTTGCTCTGATTGGCGCAAACGGCGCCGGTAAGAGCACCACACTGGGCACGATCTCTGGCCTGCTCCGCCCGCGCTCCGGCAAGGTGCTTTATCGGGGCGATGACCTGACTCAAAGCCTGTCTGACCAGATCGTGCGCAAGGGGATCGTCCAGATCCCCGAAGGCCGCAAGATCTTCGCCACACTGACGGTAATGGAAAACCTGGAGATGGGCGCTTTTACCCAGAAAAACAAAGCCGCAATCCAGAAGGACGTGCAAAATGGCTTCCAGCGTTTTCCGCGCTTGAACGAGCGGCGCAACCAGCTTGGTGGCACGCTCTCCGGCGGCGAGCAGCAAATGCTGGCCATCGCCCGCGGGCTGATGGCCCAGCCAAACCTGCTGCTGCTGGACGAACCTTCGATGGGTCTTTCGCCCCTGTTGGTGGAACAAATCTTCACCATCATCCGGGACATCAATGACCAGGGTGTCAGCATTCTGCTGGTGGAACAGAACGCTCAGATGGCGCTGTCCATCGCCGACCGGGGCTACGTGCTGGAGACCGGGCGTGTCGTGCTGGAAGGCCCGGCGCAGGAGTTGCTTCACAATGATATGGTCATCGAAGCCTATCTGGGCGGCCATTAAAGGAAACAAAAGGAGATCCTAATGCAACCCTTCCAACGCATCCTGATCTTTTTTGTGCTTCCAGCGATCGCTCCACTATTATTTCCTCCCGAAATCATTGGGGGCGCCTGGATCGCTATCCTGCTGGATGTTATTCTGTTTGCCGCCCTGGGTTATGCATTGACTCGAGGCCGATTGACCGCGTTGACCCTGCTCATTTTCTTACAGGGCTTGAATGTCATCGTGCGCCTGATGATGTTCTTCCCAAATGCTGCCACACCGAATGGGACATGGCTATATGCGAACATCATCACATCCCTTCTCAGTATGGGCATCTCGTTGTACCTGGTGCTGCGTCTGGACCGGGTGGACATCCGCTCGAAGATGGCCTAGCTGCCGCCGTGGCGACCACGAACAACAGAAACGTGAGGCGTTTTACCATCGCCTCACGTTTTGTTGTTCTATCGAAAAGGAATGGTAAAATCAAACAGTTTTTTTAAATCCAGAGCGCTCTCAGCCGTTAATCCGACCATGCCATCCGCTGAAATAATCACCATCGGCACCGAAATCTTGTTGGGTGAGATCCTGGACACCAACGCGCGTACCATTGCGCGCAAGTTGCGTGATGCCGGTATCGATCTGTATCGCAAGACTACCGTAGGCGATAATCCGTCCCGCATTGCGCAGGCGCTTCAGCAGGCGCTGGAGCGCTGCGAGATCATCCTGACCACTGGTGGTTTGGGGCCAACGGTCGACGACCCGACCCGCGAGGCAGTGGCCCTGGCATTGGGGACCGACACGGAATTCCGACCCGAGCTGTGGGAGCAAATCCAGGCTCGCTTCCGCCGATTCGGCCGCCAACCGACGGAAAATAACCGGCGTCAGGCGTATATTCCAAAGGGCGCTATCCCGATCGAGAACCCGGTCGGCACCGCGCCGTCTTTTATTGTCGAGCTAGGCGATCAGGTCATCATCTCTTTGCCCGGTGTGCCGAGCGAAATGGAATATTTGCTCGAGAATACAGTCCTGCCATATCTACGCCAGCGTTATCATTTATCCGGATTGATCAAAGCGCGCCTCATCCACACTGCCGGGGTCGGCGAGTCGCAGATCGATGACTTAATCGGCGATCTTGAAAAGCTCAATAATCCGACCGTTGGACTGGCAGCTCACTCCGGACAGGTAGATGTCCGCATAACCGCCAAAGCCGAATCGGAAGAACAAGCGGATGCGATGATTGCGCAGGTCGAGCGCCAGTTGAATAAGCGCCTGGGTAGCTGGATCTATGGAACAGATCGGGACACACTGGAAGAAGTCGCCCTCCGGGCGGTAGTTCGACAGGGCTGGTCGCTGGCGGTGTTCGAGCATGGCCTGGGCGGAGCTTTGATCAACCGCCTGTCCAGCGCTGCTCACCGCCTGGGGGCAGAGAACGGCGGCACCTTCCGCAGCGGTGAGGTGATGGCTGTTCTGGAAAGACCTGAACAGTTGCCAGAGCTGACTGCAGCTTGCCGCCAAAATCACCAGGTCGACGTTTGCCTGGGAGTAGCCGTCATCCCGGCGGGGGAAAGACAAGATGTTCATCTGGTGCTGATCACGCCAGATCAACAGGCTGAATTCAACCGCCCTTATGGCGGGCCGCCAGAATATGCACCTCGTTGGGCAGCGCATCACAGCCTGGACATCTTACGAAAAATAGGAAGCGGATAACAATGGATGAAACTTGTGATCTCCTGTTGACCCATGCAACCGTTCTGACGATGGATAGCCATTATCATCTGTACGAGTCTGGCGCCCTGGCAGTTAAAGGAGATAGCATCCTGGCGGTCGGCATGGAGGCGGACCTAAGCGACCGTTTTAAAGCTAAGGAAATCATTGATTGCCAGGGCAAAGTGGTCATGCCTGGCCTGGTCAACGCCCACACGCATGTACCCATGACGCTGTTACGAGGCCTGGCGGACGATTTACGCCTGGATGTCTGGCTGCTTGGATTTGTGATGCCAGTCGAGCGCGAGTTCGTCTCACCGGACTTTGTGCGCCTGGGAACGCAGATCGCTTGCGTGGAGTTGATTCGCTCAGGGGTCACCTGTTTTGCCGATATGTATTACCACGAAGAAAGCGTGGCACAGGCGACGGCTGAGTTTGGCCTACGGGCTGTATGCTCACAAACCGTTATGAAATTTCCCGCTCCAGATGCCGAATCGTACGAAGAATCGCTGGCGGCCGCGCGCGAGTTCATCCAGCGCTGGAAGGGGCACCCGCTGATTGTCCCTTCGGTTGCTCCTCACACACCCTATACTTGTACTGAGGAAATCTTACGCGCTACGGCCGCGCTGGCGGTGGAATTCGACGTGCCGCTGCACACCCATATCGCCGAGACTGCGATCGAGGTCGAGAATTCACGCAACGAGCATGGCATGCCCGTCGTCCCCTATGTCGCCAGCCATAACCTGTTCGATGCAAAGGTGCTGGCAGCCCACTGTGTGCACATCGACAAGAGCGAAATGAGCCTGTTGCTGCGCCATGGAGCCGGGGTCGCCCATAATCCTTCATCGAATCTGAAGCTTGCGTCGGGGTTTGCGCCGGTCAGCCAGATGATCGACCTGGGCTTGAACGTTGGGATCGGAACCGATGGTGCAGCATCGAACAACGATCTGGATATGTTTGAAGAAGTCCGTCTGGCAGCCTTCCTGGCTAAGAGCGTTGCGAACGACCCAACGGCCCTACCAGCGCGAACCGCCCTGACGATGGCTACGCGCCTCGGTGCGCAAGCGTTGCATCTAGGACAAGTGACCGGTGCCCTTGAGCCGGGCAAGCGCGCCGATCTGATCCTGGTAGATCTCTCCCCATTGCATAATGCCCCACGCTTCCAGCGCGATCCGGGCAGCGTTTATGCACAATTGGTCTATGCGGCTAAGGCGAATGATGTGAGCGATGTGATGGTGAACGGCAAATGGGTCATGCGTGATCGCCAAATTACCGGTTTGAACGAAGAGTCTCTCATCCAACAAGCCCAAGATTACGCCCGCCGAATTGATGTTTTCTTAATTCAGCGTGAAAAGTCAGTGCTCTCCAAGTTAATCGCCATCAGTAAAGCTACCGAGGAAGAGAGCTTTGAAGTTCAAGCCAAAGTGCGCATCAACGACCCTGCCCCGGTTTTGGAAGCCATTCAGCAGCCGGATATCGAAGTCTTGCGCTATCGACATTATCACGAATTTGACACTTATTTCATTTTCTCGGATGCAGAGCAAGGCATCTTGCGTTATCGAGAAGATGAGTTCGTAGATGATGAGCATACCAGCCAGGTGCGCTACCGATTGACGTTAATCGGCCAGGCGCGTGAACACAAATTCCCAAGTGATGTCCTCCTATCACGCAGTCGCTATCTGGCTCCTGCCACACATAGCTTGCGGTTTTATCGCGAATATTTCAAGCCTGAAGGGGAAGCCTCAATTGAGAAGGATCGCCAACGCTGGCGGGTTCTTTACCGGGGCACCGAATTCTTCATCAACCTGGATCGGGTGGACCATCCGGCTCTGGGTTATTTTCTGGAAGTCAAGAGCCGCACCTGGAGCCGTAAGGATGCAGAGCATAAGGCGGAGGTCGCCATCCAGTTGATCCAATTCCTGGTTGCCTCAGCACAGATAACCCATTCAAAAGACTACCTGGACCTGATCCAGATCGCCGGATAACCGTGGATACTCATCTGACCTTTGCCATCCGGCTCGCCCAGGATGTCGGTAAGCTTCTGCTTGGCTATTTCCAATCGAGCGAGTTACAGGCAGAGCTCAAAAGTGATCGTTCGCTGGTCACTCAGGCCGATCTGGAGGCCGATCGTGTCATCAAAGCGGCTATCCATCAGCAATACCCAGACGAATTTACCCTCAGCGAAGAGCGGCAGCCCAGCGAGGCGGATGTGAAATTGGCCACACAGCGAGCCGTGTGGATTATCGACCCGCTAGATGGCACAACCAATTTCAGCCTGGGTCTGCATTACTGGGGCGTACTGCTGGCGCGCCTGAACGATGGCTGGCCGGAGCAGGCGGTAATGTTTTTCCCTGCTATCGACGAACTTTACTATGCCGAACCCGGTCAAGGCGCGTACTTAAATCATTCACGCTTGCATGTCAAGCCGCCAGAGGTGAACCGGCCATTATCCTTCTTCGCTTGCTGCTCACGAACGCATCGGGATTACCAGGTCAGTGTGCCTTATAAGGCGCGCATCCTGGGCTCGGCCGCTTATACGTTATGCACGGTCGCCCGCAGCACGGCAATCCTGAGTTTCGAGGCTACAGCCAAAATCTGGGATCTGGCTGCACCCTGGCTCGTTATTTGTGAAGCGGGTGGGATTATTGAAACTTTGGATGGCAGCCAGCCACTTCCACTTATTACCGGGGAAGATTACTCCAATCATAGCTTTCCAATCCTGGCTGCAGCAAACGCCGCGGTTGCCCAGCGCGCTCACCTGCAGATTATCCCAAAATGACCTGGATGGTATAATACCTTGGAAACTTGGGTAAGATCAGACGACTCTTAGCTCTGACCGCAAGAGTAGACCAAAGGTTGAGCTGGAGATGATCGATCCAGCGGAGGATTCTACTTATTTGGAGACCCATAACATCACACAGAACTTCGACGACTCGAGCCTGGAGCCTAGCAGAGATCATCAGCTATCTGCTGGCGTCTCGCTACAAGAACGCTACCTCATCCAGGGTATGCTTGGTATTGGCGGCATGAGCGCGGTCTACCGGGCTCGAGATCTTCATTTTCCCAATGTCGTGAAGCTCGTCGCGGTTAAAGAGATGGTCAACCGCGCCATTGATCCGATCGTTCGCAACACGATTGTTCGAAATTTTGAGCGTGAAGCCAACCTGCTGGCTTCACTGGATCACCGGGCAATTCCAAGGATTTACGATTATTTTTCGATCAACGACCGTTCTTATCTCGTGTTGGAATACATCCATGGGCACGACATGGAAATGGTAATCAACAACAGCCCGGACTTTTTGCTCGAAGAGCGCATCGTGCGTTGGGCAGTCGAATTATGCGACGTATTGAGCTATCTACACGATCACAAGCCCGACACGATCGTCTTTCGGGACATGAAGCCATCCAACGTGATGATCAACCAGCAGGATCACGTGGTTCTGGTCGATTTCGGCATCGCCAAGCCTTTCGAATCGGGACAGAAAGGCACGATGATTGGGACTGAAGGTTACTCGCCACCCGAGCAATACCGCGGTGAAGCCACACCACTGGCAGACATTTACGCTCTCGGTGCCACCCTTCACCATGCCCTGACCCGTCATGATCCCCGTTTAGAAGCTCCGTTTTCCTTCAATGAGCGTCCTGTACGCCAGATGAATCCAAGTGTTTCAACTGTAATAGAATCGGTTGTCACCACCGCGCTACAATACAATCCTGAGGACCGCTATCAGAGCGCGAACGAAATGAAGGAGGCATTACTCGACGCAGCGCGAGATACGGGCATCCTTCGTCAGGTCTCAACCACGCTCGGCACACAAAAATCAGGGGAAGAGATCAAACCCATTTGGGATTTCCAATGCGAAGACGAGATTCGAGGCAGCCCTTTGGTTCAAGGCGACAAGGTATATATCGGATGCTACGACAGCAACCTGTATGCTTTGGATGCGCAAAAAGGGACCTTTTTATGGAAATATCCCAGCGAAGGGGGAGTTGTCAGCAAGCCGGCCATATTCGAAGACAACCTTTTCTTTGGTTCTGAGGATTACCGCCTGCACGCAATCTTTCAGCGCAATGGCAGGCTGAACTGGACATATTACACAAACGGCCCGATCCGCTCATCGCCCTTTGTTGCTGAAGGCCATATCTTCATCGGCTCGGATGATGGCTTCTTGCATGCAGTAAACGCAACTACCGGTCGAATGGCCTGGCGCATCGATGCCGGCTCGCTGGTACGCTGTACGCCGATGGTTTACCAGGAGCATATCTACTTTGGTTCTGAGCTGGGGGACTTCCATTGCGCGGACTTCCGCGGTTCAATCCGCTGGCGCTTCAAAGCCAAGCGTGCCATCACCTCGTCGCCTGTGGTCTCCAAGAATGTGGTCTACTTCGGCTCAGTGGATAGCACGGTGTATGCCTTGGATGCGAATTCTGGCTGGATCATCTGGCGATTTCGGCTGAACAAACCCTCCATATCTACCCCCTGCATTTCCGACAATCTCTTGTTTACTGGTGCAATAGATGGCACCATCTACTGTCTTGATGCTGGCACTGCAAAAGAAGTCTGGCGATTCACGACTCAACATCAAGTAACCGGTTCACCGATCATTTACAATGACGCGCTGTATTGCGGCTCTGTAGATGGATATCTGTACTGCCTGGAGTATCACACAGGGCGGGTGCGGTGGAAATTTCAGACCAATGGGCCGATCACTGGCACACCCGCTGCCCAGGAAGGTATCATTTATATCGGCTCAACCGACCACCGTCTTTACGCGTTGTTAGCTTAGTCGAGGTAAATTTACAGGAAGGTGTTTCTTGGCCGGCATATTCAACAAACTTTTCAGCCGAAAGCCCTCTGCAGTCAGCTCTGGTGCTGAAACACCGACTGTTCCGATCATGGAGCTACCGCCCAGCGCCGAGACAACCGAAGTTCATGGAAAGATCCACTTGGGCCTGCCTCAGCTGATTATTGGATGCGCTCAATCTGTGGGCAAGCAACGAGATCACAATGAAGACTCCCTCCTGGCAATTAATTCACTTTTATCCGGTAATGGGGAGTATATCCCCTTTGGCCTGTATATGGTAGCAGATGGGATGGGTGGACACAAACATGGAGAGATCGCCAGTGGCCTGGCGGTGCGAACGGTTGCAAACCAGGTTGTTAATAGAGTTTTCCTGGCTTTGCTCAGTCCCGAGCCTAAGGGTCCGAGCGATCCAATCCAGGAGATTTTCCAGGCCAGCTTGCAGGATGCTCACCGCCTGGTGATGAAGGAGGCGCCCGGCTCAGGTACGACATTGACTGGAGTGATGGTTTTTAACAAACAAATGACCATCGCCCACGTCGGGGACAGCCGGATGTATGCCATTACGCCGAATGGTGAGGTCAGTCTGATCACCCGGGACCATTCTCTGGTCATGCGCATGATGGAGCTCGGGCAGCTCAGCGAACAGGATGCAGCGATTCACCCGCAACGCAACGTGTTATATCGCGCCCTGGGTCAAGGAGAGATCTTTTCACCTGACATCACAACATCGCCGTTACCAACTTCTGGCTCTCTTCTCCTGTGTTCGGATGGATTGTGGGGGGTAGTGCCGCAATCAGAGCTTGCCCGCATTATAAATACCAACCCGGATCCCCGTATTGCGGCGCAGCTGCTGGTTGACGCTGCCAACGCGGCCGGCGGGCCAGATAACATCTCGGCGATTCTGATTAGGCTCCCCGATCAGGCGTTTTAATGCCGTCGCATCCCAGTTATTATGATCTCCTCGATATACCTTCTGACGCCACTCCGGAGGAAATTCGCCACGCATTCCACGAAGCAGCCCGCCGGTTACATCCAGACGTAAGCTCCGAGCCAAACAGCAATGAAAAGTTTATCGAAGCCCAAATGGCTTATGATGTGCTTTCGGACAGCCGGGCGCGTGCTTTGTACGACCAAGGGTTACGGGAACTGAGCGACAGCCCAGTCGTCGTCGACATTACCTATAGCCGTCAAAAGCTGGCTGTCGTAGACGAACCGCAGCTGATTTACGTGCTGCTAGAATACTCAACCGGTCCGAAATTTGTCCATACGCCAAATCCGCCATTAAATATTTGCCTGGTTTTAGACCGCTCCACTTCGATGCAAGGGACGCGCATGGATACGGTGAAGGTCGCAGCGGTCGAGATGGTCCGCCAACTCGGACCTGAAGATCGCCTTTCTATCGTCCTGTTCAGTGACCGAGCCGAGGTGCTGTTGTCTGCCGGTAAACGCATTGATCGCACCCTGATTGAAGCGCAGATCCAGATGATCCGCGCCACCGGCGGCACAGAGATCTACCAGGGGCTGGAAGCAGGCTTTAATGAAGTCAAGCAAAACTCAACGCGTTCGCAGATCAATCACATCATTCTGATCACTGACGGACGGACATATGGCGATGAAGATCAATGTTTACAGCTCGCTGGCGTCGCTGCGAAACAAGGTTTCCGGATCACGGGGTTAGGCATTGGCACTGATTGGAATGATGAGTTTTTAGACGAGCTGACCTGCCGGACTGGAGGGACGAGCTTTTATATCTCACGTGCCAGCGATATCCGCACTTTTCTGCAGGACCAGTTCACAAACCTGAAGCAAATTTTCGCCGAGCAGGTAATCCTCAACCTGAGTTTCTCTCCCGGGGTTAAGATAACCTCGGCCTACCGCCTGCGGCCTGAATCAGCGGTCTTGGGATCTACTTCACCGATCCGGTTGGGGAGCATTCCTAAGCCCAGTAAACTTTCTGTCATGCTGGAGATACTTGCCCAACCTGTCCCCTTGATGAAACATCGGTTTTCCATTGCCAGCGGTGAAACCAGCTTCATCCTCCCATCCGATCCATCTCGGCAGCACTCGATACCCATTTCTCTCAGCCGGTCAGTCAGGACCGAGGGCAGCACTGGTCTACCACCAAATGCGATCTTCAAGGCGCTCTCGCAGATCACCCTGTTTCGAATGCAAGAGCGCGCTCGCCAGGAAGCAGCGGAAGGGAAAATTCAGGAAGCCAGCATGCGCTTGCAGCGCCTGGCAACTCAGCTACTCTCACTCGGTGAGATCGACCTGGCCCAAACCGCGATCATTGAAGCAGAACGGATCCAGCAGACGCATATGTTGAGCGCAGAGGGGGAAAAGCAGATCAAGTATGGAACGCGGACGTTCATGTCGCCTGCCGGGGCTGAGGAGTAAGTGTAAGCGATGATCTTGTGCCAAAACTGCTTGCATAAAGAAATGCTGGGGGCGATATTCTGCAGCGAATGCGGTGTGCAACTCATCTATGCACAAGGAGTACCCACCAGCCTCGTGCGTATGACGACCTCAAAACTGAGGGCCAAGAAGATCGACATGAAGAGCGCCCCGGAATCAGTCGTAAATTCTGACACTTTGATCTCTTTGAGCATTATCAACACCGGAGATTGTCTTCCACTATCCAGCCTGAACGAGGTCACCCTGGGACGGGTAAGCGAGGGCCAACCGGTGGTACCGGATATCGATTTGACGCCCTATAAAGCTTACGAAGCTGGTGTATCACGCCTGCATGCGTCGATTCGGATGATCGAAGATCTCGTGACGGTCACAGATCTGGGTTCGGCAAACGGAACACGTGTGAATGGCATGCAAATCACGCCCCACATCCCTTGTCCGGTAAAACATGGAGATATCATTACCCTAGGAAAATTTAAAATTCAGTTATTACTCCGCAATCGATAATACTGTAAAATTGAAAGGCAGAACGAACGGAGGCTGGCGTGCCTTACACACTAGTGGTTCACATAGAAAATTCAGACCCAGTCGTTGGCGAAACTGAGGTGTTACCCAGTCCAAGCGACACCATGGTCGTGATAAAAAATCCCCGTCGTTTAGATGGAAAGGACATCCATTACCTGGCTGAAAATGTGCTTACCGTTTACTGGCCGATAGAGCGTATCCACTTCATTGAAGTGCTGAGCGAAGGGGAAGAAGAAGAGATCATTGGCTTCGTTCGGGAGTGAAGTGATGCCCCCAGATACTCTATTCAAAGGCCGTCGTATCCTGGTCGTCGATGACGAAGAGCGTATGGTTCGTTTCATCCGCCTCAACCTTGAGCATGACGGATTTCGCGTGACGGATGCTTATAACGGGACACAAGCCATTAACAGAGTACGCAGCAACCTACCCGACCTTGTGCTCCTGGATGTGATGATGCCCGACCTGGACGGCTTCGAAGTGCTCAAGATCATCCGTGAGGTCAGCAGCGTGCCGGTGATCATGCTGACAGCGAAAGGCGAGGAAGATGATCGTGTGCGCGGACTGGAGCTTGGGGCGGATGACTACATCACCAAGCCGTTTAGCCCGCGCGAGCTGGTCAGTCGAGTTAAGGCCGTGCTGCGGCGCACAGAAACCCCCACTGCGACCATGCACGGCTTGATCGAGGTGGATGAGCATCTTAAAATGGATTTCGACCGGCGGGAAGTATGGGTAGATGATAAGCTGGTGAAGCTCCGACCGACGGAATATAGGCTACTGTACCATCTGGTTCAAAATGCAGGCTGGGTGGTTACACACGATCAAATTCTCACCAAAGTTTGGGGATATGAATATCGCGATGAGCCACATTATGTACGTTTGTATATCAATTACCTGCGGAAGAAGTTAGAGGAAGACCCCACGAACCCGAAATATATCCTCACCGAAAGGGGCATTGGCTACCGCTTCGTAGACTTCCGTCGCCAGAAACCAGGAGAATCGCCAGAGGAAACCAATCATGGAGAATAAAGGCACCAAACAGCGCATTTTATTGGTTGATGATCATGAGATTGTGCGTTTAGGGTTGAAAGCGCTCCTTGAGCGTCACCCGAACTTCGAAGTGGTTGCGGAGGCCAGCACCGCACATGAAGCAGTTGAGAAGGTTGAAGCCCTTCAGCCCGATGTTGTTGTAATGGACATCCGCTTACCAGGTGGCTCCGGAATTGAAGCCTGTGAGGAAATCTCCGAAAGATTTCCCGACTCGAAAGTAATCATGCTCACCTCGTACGCCGAGGATGAAATGCTGTTCTCGGCAATCCGCGCCGGCGCAGCCGGTTATGTTCTGAAGCAA
The DNA here is from genome assembly GCA_001795165.1 of Chloroflexi bacterium RBG_16_57_11. Lineage (GTDB taxonomy): Bacteria > Chloroflexota > Anaerolineae > Anaerolineales > UBA4823 > RBG-16-57-11. Next base: position 3,546 of record MGNS01000054.1, on the reverse strand, counting down.
ATCGGGGGCGAAGACCTGGTCAAGGCGATCGAAGCTGTAGGGAGAGGTGAAGCCCTGCTTGACCCAGCAGTAACCCAGCGCATCTTTCAAGAGGTGCGCAAGGCAGCCAAAGAAGAGGAGGCCTCTGCCTTTTCCGCATTGACCCAACAAGAGAAACACGTCTTGCTATTGGTGTCAGAGGGCAAAACCAACCGGGAGATTGCCAAAGCCTTGTTTCTAGGCGAAGGCACTGTGCGCAACTATGTCAGCAGCATTCTCTCCAAGCTCGGTGTGAGCAACCGCGCCGAAGCTGCAGCCTACGCCGTGGAGCACAACTTGCGAGATTATCTATAGTCCGGGATACCTTGCTATCCGCTGAAAGTCGTAGCGGGCGCATGGCATGCGCCCGCCAGGCAAATCGGATTTCAACCAAATAAGAGTATTAGCTCGTACGACAATCCGGGCACGGGCATAACGCTCGCAAGAATTTCCAGTTATAGATGCCAAAATGATGGCCATCTTCCCATTCAATCGTGATGGCGTATGCTCCTACCGCTTCGATATTGCGCAGGTGCGTGGCCGGTGAATCATCCGGAGGTCGGGTAAACCATTCAGGGTCAGGATCACTTCCCATGTTTTCATGCCCGCCACGGCACTCCGCGCATGGGCAAGCATAGCGCAATAAAGAGAGGGGATACAGGCTGTGGTGTCCATCGTTCCAGGTCACGGCCAGATTACCATTCTGGCGATTGGCGGTTATACCGGTAGGTCTGATTTCACTCATCAAGAACCTCATTTGGCTTGAGCGTACTCAAGTGGCTTGAGCGTACTCAAGTAGCTTTAGCGTACTCAAGAAGCTCGACAACACTCAGGGATTTTGAACGACTTCCAGATAATTCGCTACTGCCCAGCCATGCCGCGCCGGATCGTAAGGTCCGACCAGATACCACCAGACATAGCCATCCGCATCCTGCGGCCCTTCTTTAACCTGGAAAACTTCTGCCTCTGCACCAAGCAGTAACACCGGTGCTTCCAGGCCGGGTTGTTCGCGAAAGCGCAGGCCAGAGCCTGCAGTACCTTTAATCTGTACATAAGCGCCAACCGCGATGACCCCGGGTGGTGGTGAAGGCGGCACGGTCTGGGTCAGTCCGGTGGAGCCAGGCGATTCCCGGCCGGGGGCAGCCATGGTTTCGGCGGGGATCAGGTTCATGACTGCGGTAGATTGAATACCAGCCGGGCTTGCAGATCGCGTGGCCCAGAGAAGACCCAGAAGAGTCAACAACATACAGCTGGCAACGACAAATGCGCCGCCAATCACACGCAGGTTGATCAGGCTTGCCAGATATTCCGGAGGGACCGCCGTCCGACGCTTGGGCATGAGTTATTATACCGGTAATAAAAAGAAGGCCAGAGCCAAGATCAGGTATACGGCCAACAACTCCGCCCCTTCCAGCCAGTTTGACTCGCCATCCATGCTGATCATCACCGTGCTCAGCACGCCAACGATGAGCGCCAGGAGCTCGAATTCATTAAATATCAATTGTAACGGATTGCCTATCACCAGGCTGATAAATACCAGGGCCGGAGCAACAAACAGGGCAATCTGCAGGCTGGAGGCAACCGCGATTTCCACACTAAGATCCATCTGGTTTTGAATAGCCATCTTTACTGCCACCAGATGTTCGGCAACGTTTCCGATCAACGGTATCAGGATGATGCCCAGGAAGAATTCCGAAACCCCCAGGCTGGCTACCACGGGCTCAACCACACCCACCAGGATTTCACTCATCACCACCACACCTGAGGTCGACAGGACGAGCATAATCAACGACGTCCGCAAGGACCAATGGGACGTGGGCTCTGCAGATACCTCGACGCCGTGTTCTAAATGGCGTACCTTGGGCGTCTCCGTGGTAATTGCTTCAGCAACCAGCCCGTTGGTATCTCGGAAGCTGAAGAACAAGGCTGAGGCATATAGAATAATCATGATAACCGCCACGCCCAGGCTGAGCGTCTCCACCTGCACGCTGTCGGTTGGGCCGATGGAGCTGCTCAGCACCGAAGGCACCAGCAAAGCGATCACCGAAAGCATCAACAGGATCGCGCTGCGGCTGGCATGCCGAGCGTCGAAGCGTTGAATTCCGTTGCGCAGCCCACCCATAAGCATAGACATCCCCATGACCAACAGGATGTTCCCCAGGATCGAGCCTGTGATCGATGCTTTGACCAGCTCGAGCAAACCCTCGCGGATAGCCACAATAGTAATGATCAGCTCTGCAGCATTACCCAGGGTGGCGTTAAGCAAGCCACCCAATCGCGGGCCGGTATAGACGGTCAAAGCCTCGGTGGACATGCCAATCAGGCCCGCCAGCGGGATAATCGCCAGGGAAGATAAAGCAAACCCCCACATCTCCCCCCGGCCCCCGATTTCGGCCAGGATTGCCAGAGGTAGAGCGAGCAATAAGAGGTTGACAGGCTGTTCCCGAAAAAACTTGCCGACTATTTTCATCACCGTTACCCTTCTGGAAGTTAGCCCAAACGATTCGATTACCCGGAACACCGCCCACGATTTTAACCCATTTTTCTATTCCTGAAAGCTAAGATCAAGGTCATTCATAGAACATAGCAGCGAGCTTGGTATAATAAACTGCACGCTATGAACGCACCTGTTATTTTAAACAACCGTTATCAATTACAAGAACGCCTCGGTACCGGCGGGATGGCGATGGTCTATCGAGCACACGACCTGACTCTCGAGCGAACCGTCGCGATCAAGATCCTGCGTAAAGATTTTTCGAATGACCCTTCGTTCCGGCAGCGGTTCCATCAAGAGGCAAAGGCCGCGGCCAACCTTTCCCACCCCAACATCGTCACGGTTCACGACTTTGGGCTATTTTCTGATCAGCTATTCATTGTCATGGAGTTCGTGCCCGGTAGTGACTTGAAGAAATTGCTCAAAGAGCGCGACCATTTTAGCTCTGCCGAAACGCTTGAATTGATCACACAAGCCTGCACCGGTATCGGCTACGCGCACCGGGCCGGTTTGGTGCATTGCGACATCAAGCCTCAGAACATGCTGGTCACACCGGATAACCGGCTTAAGGTCGTCGATTTCGGAATTGCCCGGCTGATGGCGAGCATCTCACCGGATGAGCAGAGCGATGTGGTCTGGGGATCACCGCAATACTTCTCGCCTGAACAGGCTACTGGCATGGCCCCGTCACCAGCTTCGGATGTCTATTCGCTCGGCGTTGTGCTCTACGAAATGCTCACCGGGCGGTTGCCTTTCATCGCCTCCACCGCCGACGAGCTGGCCCGTTTGCATCGCGAATCCTTGCCCCCGTCGCCACGCCGGTTTAACCCATCGCTCTCTATCTCGCTGGAACAGGTGTTGCTCAAAATTCTGGCGAAGGAGCCAGCCTCTCGCTATCGAACTGCCGACCAATTGGGGAGGGTGTTAACCGCAATGGCACAGCAGCCGGCTGCAGTTGTTCAACCCGTTGCCGCCCCCAATCCAGAGCCGGGTTACTCCCCTCCTACCCAGGTAGGCTCAGGATCACCATCCAC
>MGNS01000053.1:77503-86326 GCA_001795165.1 Chloroflexi bacterium RBG_16_57_11 | reverse complement strand
GCTTTGAAATTAGCAATGTGCGGTTCACCATTTGCCCCAGACTTTCTCCCTGCTTTAGCGGCGAGGGTCTGAGCAGTTACTATTTAACTTAACAAATCCGTGATCACGGTTACAGCTGCCCTGAGAACATCCCCAGCCAGCACCGAGGCAGGATTGCCAACTTCCTCCACGGCCTTTAAGCCAGCATAGGCGTGGATCCACGCCCCGGCCACGGCAGCCTCGAAAGCCTGCACACCTTGGGCGCGCAGCCCGGCGATCAACCCGGCAAGAACATCCCCTGTCCCGGCGCGCGCCAGCGCCGGGGTCGCCACCGGGATGATCGCTGCCGCTCCATCCGAGGCGGCGATGACGGTGAAAGCCCCTTTCAGGACGATCACATGACCCCATTCCTGGCTACAGCGCAGCGCTAGCCCTAACCGGTCGGCCTGGATTATTTCTTTTGGCAGGCCAGTCAGAACCGACATCTCTCCGGGATGCGGGGTCAGCACGGCGGGGGAGGGCAGCCTTTCTGCCCAATCCGGTATCCGTTGGAGTAGCTTCAACCCGTCCGCATCGATCACCATCGGCGGCAGCCCGGCCCCGGTTGATTTTAGCAGTCGCTCGAGAAACTCGGCGGTCCGCAGCTCCAGGCCAAAGCCCGGTCCAACCAGCAGCACCGTCGCCTTCCCCAGGTGAGGTCGCAAGACGGTATCGGCCTGTGCGTCGATAAAGCCATCCTGATGCGGGAGCAACACCCAGGTGGCCTCCGGGAAACCCCCGGCCAGGGCGGTGTGCAGCGGCGCCGGCACAGCCAGCGTCACCAGACCGGCCCCAACCCGGTAAGCCGCCTGCCCTGCCAGCCAGGCTGCGCCGGTATAGCTGGCCGAGCCGGCTGCAATCAACGCGCTGCCAAAAGTGCCTTTATACGCGTCCAACGGCCGCTGCGGCAAGACTGTGCGCACCCACTCCAGGTCCGGCAGGATGCAGCGGGCGTTTACCCAGGCTTGCAGTCCCTCGCCATCTCGGGCCAGCCCGATTCCGACCACGCGCAGCTCGCCGACCAGATGGTAGGCGGGGAATTTGAGCAATCCTTGCTTTACCGCCGCCATGGTCACTGTGAGCTCAGCCGGGAGGCACTCGGGGGCGGCTTGCCCGTTGTCGCAATCCACCCCAGAGGGGCAGTCCACAGCCACCACGACGGGCGGGTGCTCCATTTTTTCCAGCCTCTGGCGGATGAATTCGAGCACCCGGGCGACTTCGGCCTTGAGCGGCAGGTGCACGCCTGTCCCCAGGACGCCGTCCAATAGAAGGACATGTGAGCCCAACAGCTGCTCCAGCGCCTCACCGTCGAATAGCTCGTCCAGCCTGACCACTCTTCCCCCTGCGGCGAGTAGCCGCCTCACCAGCGGGTCGCTTTCCGGGCGTGGGCGCAAGATCGCCGCGCTGGCGTTCCACCCTTCTTCTGCAAGATAGGCTAACGCCACCAGCGTATCCCCGCCGTTGTTGCCCGATCCAACCAGACCTAAAACACCGCCATCCGCCAGGTAGCCGTACTCATCCAGCACCACCTCCGCCAGGCCACGCCCCGCATTTTCCATCATGCGCTCGTAGCTGAGCCCGCTGAGGTTAGCCTCGCGCTCGATGGCTTGCATTTCAGCCACACTGACGTATTTCATGATCACGGATAGATATCCTTCATTGCGAAGTCCAGCCCGAGCTGGTTGAGTTTCTCCTTAGAGGGATAGCCCGTCGCCGGGTCCCAGCCACGCGCCACGTAATAAGCTTCCAGCATTTCTTCGAACTCCGGAACGTAGCAGCTCTCGCGTGGCAGGCAGTCGGCGTAAGGCTCGAGCAGAGCTTTGGGCAAGCGGTCATTTACCCGGGTCAGCCCCAGGCGATTATTGATCACCCGTTTCAGATTCCAGGCTCGTTCTCCTGCTTTGAGCATCTCCTTAATCGACCAGCGGTACCCGGAAGCCGTGTTAATCAGATCGACCACCGTCTCGGGAGAGACGTTGGAGAAGATGCACATCACCAGTGAGTTGAACACTGTGCGCCAGTTCTGGTGGATGGCTACATTGGCTGCCTTCTCGGCGCCTGCATGGCGCTCGTGGAATTCCATCCCCAGGCTGGATTCAACCTGCCCTAAATCGACAATGAAGTAATCCGATTGGTTATGGCATGCACCGCGCGGCGAGGTGGCGTACACCAACGCCATCCCGGATGCGCCACGTGGGTCATGATAGGCGACCTCCAGCCCGTTGACCTGGACAGCTTCCTCTTCTGCGCCGAAATGCTGCCCCAGCACCCGGGCGCCAGCCGCCAGACAGGCGCCGAAACCCTGGCGATGCGCTGTCATGTGCACCAGCCTCTCCACCGCCGGTGCATTCCCCCATACCAATTCCAAACCATCAGTATCTCGAAGGGTAATTTTGCCCATCCCGTAAAGCTGGAATGCGAGCCCAATGGTATTGCTCAGGCTGATCGAATCCATGCCGTAGCGGTCACAAAGCTCACCCAGGCGGGTGACCAGGACGGGGTTGTTGAGCATCAGGTTTGGGCCAAAGCCCACCAGGGTCTCGTATTCCGGGCCCTTGCGTTTTTCGCCGTCCTCCAGCCGCACCACACGCCCGCAGGCAATCACGCAGGCATGACAGGCGCTCACCCCGGTCAGGATCGAGTCTTTCAGCGCGGCCCCGGAGACGCGCACATCTTCATGGAAGGAGCCCTGATGGTAATAGCGCTTGGGCATCTCGCCCAGGTAGTCGAAATATTCGGCCGCTCCCGAAGTGCCCAGCTCGCGCATCACCTGGGTCATCGAGTCGACTCGCAGTGCCCGATTAGCTTCAGACCGAACCGGTGTGTAGCGCGCCAGGTCGACCACCGGCACCTTTGCGTGGCCCTGTACGGTGACGGCTTTCAGGTTTTTCGCACCCATCACTGCACCCAGCCCGGTGCGCCCGGCGACCCGTCCATGATCGCAAAGGATCAGCGCGAAAGGGATGCGCGCCTCACCGGCTATTCCGATTGAGGCCACCCGCACCTTGCCTGCTCCCAGCTCGGCCTCGATTATTGTCTGTGTCTGGTAGGTATCCTGGCCCCACAGGTGGATCGCCGGGCGGATTTCGACCCGTCCATCGCAAATCCACAGGTAGACCGGCGCTTCGGCACGTCCTTCGACCCACAGCCCATCGTAACCTGCCATGCGCAGCTCTGGGCCCCAAAACCCGCCGCAGTTCGACTCGGCCCACAAGCCGGTTGCAGGGGAGCGCCCGCACACCACAAACCGACCGACTGCCGGTCCGGCCGTACCTGAGAGCGGGCCGTTTAAAAATAGCAGCGGAGCACGTGGTGAGCACGGCTCCAGATCAGGCGTCAGATGCTCGTAGAGCAGCCGCGCGGCCAGTGAAGCCCCACCCAGGAAAGCTCGCTCCCAGGCGGATGGAATCACGATTTGTCCGATCTCACCGCTTGTGAGGTCAATCTTGAGAATGGGCTGCATGCAAACCTCCTCTACCTCATCAGCCTGGGCTTTCCACAAGAATGATCAGCGGGCGACAAGGGGTAAGTATATGGATGGCTCAGTGCCATAGAGGCAGGTATACGGCTCGTAAGACACGGCGATATCATCCAGGTAGACCCCATCATCGGTGACGCTGGTATCGGTCACCAGGCGGAAGCGGAAGGCCAGGTTGGATTTATCCTGCAAATCGGGTATATCGATGGAAAGCTGCTCCCAGCTTGTGTGGATCCCGGTCATTGACGCCAGCGACTGCGAGGTGCTGCTCCAGGTCGAGCCTCCATTGGTCGAATAATCCAGGAAGACATAGTCCCAGCCTGGCTCCAGCGCGTAACGGGTCCAGAAACTCAGGCGCAGGTTTCGCGCATACCAGGTGTTCAGGATGGGTGATTGCATCGTTGAGTTGGTATTATCGGTATAATCCCCACCCGGGCTGTCGGTCCATGAATGTGTGGGGCTGTGCGCTGTCGAAGTTGTGATCGACCAGGTGTTTGGCGTGCCGCCGGTGGTCCATCCCTCTGTTCCATTTTCTACGGTATGGTCGAGCATGTTGGTGCGTGATAGCGGAACCGAGGCATTGATTGAGAAGTCGAGTGGATAAGTGCTCAAGGTATCCGTGATGGTAGCCAGGAATTGAATATCGCTGCCGCACGCCACGCTGCGGTTCACGGAAAAGCCAAACGGTTCTTCCCCGACCTCGGTCTGGCCTATAGCGATATCAGGATATGGCACTGTATCGGTGATCATCGTCACGCCGGGCGTCAGGCTCTCCAGTTGGGCGATCAGGCCGGTAGAATCCAACGCCCCCGTATTTTCGATGGCCAGCCATAGCCTGATGCCCGTTTCGCCGGGCTCGGCAAAGCCGTTATGATTGGCTGTGGGCACATTGTCATCCACCGTTTGACCGCTTGTGACCAGATTCGGCCTCGGCCCAAGAAAGATATCCTGGAGGGTCGTATTCCCCGCCGTCAGCGGTACTTCATCGACCGTGGATGCATCGGGATACCCGGGCAATAGCGGCCCGGCGGTCAGGTCGAACGTGCCGGCAGACAGGGTGATCGTGTAAACGCCGGTGCTGTCCGAAGTGACGGTCATCTTTTGTGTGGCTGAGTCTGCCACAACCTGCACACCCGGGATGGGGAGCAAGGTTACCGAGTCACGCACGACGCCGCGGATAAGCCCTTTGGGTTGGCCACAGGAGGGATACTTGAATGATCCGACCCGAGTCTGCCAGTTGGTGCTTGCGAACTCTACTGAATTAGAGTAGTACTCAGTCGTGTAATAAAAGGTGCAATCATCTTCGGGGTCCACCACCATGGCGCTGTAATCACCCCACCGGGTGGTACCTGATTGGGAATAGGTGCCGCTATACAGAGTCACCTCGCCTTGTGGCAATAATCCGAGGGTCTCGCCCGCCAGCCGCCCGGTATAGCGGATACTTGGGTACAGAGTGTTACTGCTGACGCTGTAGCCCAATGCCATGTTGCCGTCCTGGTCCACCGAGAGCGAGCCCATCCAGCGGTGGTACAAATCCGGCTGGTAGGTGCCTTGCTGATGCAGCACCAGGGTTCCGGCAGGCTGTCGCACTTCGTACCAGCGCATTCCTGCCACGCCGCCGCTGGCGACGGTGTGCGTCAGCCAGAGAGCTTCGACGCCGCTCACCGCCCGGTAGATGAGCTGCATCATCGGGCGATAGCTCAAGCTATCCAGCAGGTAGGATGTGCCAGGCTGAGGGATTGAAGCGGCGGCTGCGAAGGGCGCCACAGTAAGCTGAGTCGGGCCGGTGAAGGTCGAATCCCCCGGTGTATCCCAGTCCGGTTTAAAATTCCAGATCAGCAACCGGTTCGGCAACTGTACTGCGGCCAAGTAATTCGGAGCGTCTATCGGGGGCAGGCTGAGAGCGTGCGCCGGGAGCAGGCTGCTGTAACCCGAGTTGGCTGGAAGGCTATAATATATTGCCGTCGCAGGCTGGCCTAATATCATCTTGGCCTTCTCGAGCGCCCAGACCTGCACGCCGCCCCAGGTGTTGCCAAAATTGGAAAACATGTTGAAGGTGAAGATGTAAGCGTCACGCCAGACGCCTACTTTCGGATAATCATTGATCGCGGTGGTGCTGATCGGGAGGGTGTAATAGTACCAGCCGCCACTGATCGGATCGTTGCTGGCGGAGACGGCCACACATTCGTAGTATGGTCCAAGTGTGGGCAGCTTAAAATCCGTGATCACCCAACGCTGGGCAAAGCGGTCATACACCACTACCGGGTCGCCGCTATGACCGCTCTGGCAAGGGCTCCCGTCGTTGGGGAAAAACTCGTTGAATGTTCTCTGCCAGAGATTAACACCTGTAGTTTTATTATAGATTGCGATAGAGGTGTTCACCGTCTGGATGTAGTAATCCCCGCCCACGTCGCCGTTGGTATCCGGCGGCCAGCCGGCGCCGTCATCGTAGCGTTGCATCCCGGCAAAGGTCAGGATGGGGGCGGGCATCAACCCAGGGATAAGCTCGGTCTGCGCCACCGGATCGGTCCAGTTCAGGATGGTCGTCGAGGGGCCCTTGGGGGTTTGCCCCGGCGTATAACGCAACGGTTGCGGCTGGAAGGTGCCCTCCTCAGGCGTTCCTGCGAGATCGAGCAGGCTGCCGGTGTAAATATACGGTTCGATGGTTTTGGAGATAAACGGGCCTTCGATGGTCTGCCCGGCCTGGGACTGGATCAAAAATGCCCTGGCGGGCTGAGACACGAGCAGCAGCAGCGATAACGGAAACAGCGGAAGAAATCCGATCAGGCGTCGCGTGATGATCCACAACCGGCTGGAGCGATGGAATTTTTGCTTCATGGTATGATTATCTCCTTTGTAAGCAGCCTGCATTTTTAGTGTACCAGAGATTGCGCAATTTTGCACACATCAGGGGCATGGATCTGGGTATTCACAACGCAATCTGGCGATTGAAATCACCGCAACAAGGGCACAAATTGACTTATAAGGAGATCTTCCAACCTGGTAGGGTGGTGATCAGTTTCTCTAACACATCCGCGGCGGCGGCCTCGAACAACCCCAGGTTGCCGTAGGCTTCACCGCCGGATCTGCCAACCAGATCGGTCACGCCGCGCAGGATTAATAACGGGGTGCGATTGCGCCTCGCCGTCCAGGCGATGGCAGCCGACTCCCAATCGCCCGCCAAAGCGCCAAAGCGTCTCGCCAGGCCTGGCACATCCTCAACAATCAGATCACGGTCGCCTGAGACCAGCAATGAGCGCCGCACCACCAGAGGATAGGGTTGGCCCAGCCAGGAAAGGTCGAGTTGTGTTGTGTAATGCTCGATAGCCGGCTGAGACTCGCCCATCTGCTCGATGAGGTCATATACGATGGTTTTTTCCACCAGCAGGATTTCACCCCGTCGGATGTGGTCTTCGAACCCACCGCAGGTACCCAGGTTGACCAACAACTCCGGTCTCCAGCGGTCGATCACGTATTGTGTCGAGGCTGCTGCGGCGATCTTCCCCCACCCCCCCTGGAAGAAAAGGTATGGCTTTGTCGCCACCTGGGTCAAAAAATATTCCCCGAAGGGCGATTCTTGCCTGGGTGGGCCGGGGATGAGCTTACATACCGCCCGCCACTCGGCATCAGCCGAGATGAGAACAATGGTAGGATGGTCAGGGATGGTATGCATATGTGGATTATAACCCCAACCACATTGGCGTCTTGACAGGAAGGCATATCCCCACTATCATCCACGGCGAGACAGGCCTCGGCATGATGCGCATCTCGGTTTATCTGCACACCATTCTGCAACAACAAACGCCGCAAGGCACGGTTCGGCAGCTGGAAGTAACCCTCCCGAACGGCAGTAATTTACTTGATCTGCTCGGCGAATTGAACATCGAGCTGGATCCAGACCAGATTATGCTCGTGGTCAACGGGGTTATGGCGGATGAGCACACCCCGCTTTCTGACGGCGACCGGGTAAACTTGATGCCGGCTATTTCCGGGGGCTGAGTTTTATCGAGATGTGGTATGCTCAAAACTCCACATCTCGTATTCGAATTATTTACCGCTAAGAGTGGCGTACCAGGCTTGTAGCAGGTCACCGGAAGGCTTGCCGTGCTCCGAAGGTGAGGCGTCTTTGAGCGCCGCGGGTGGGTAATAGCCGCGGGCGATGAACCCACTCACCCAGTCACGCTCGGCAGCCGCACTCAAGGCAGTGTGGTACAGGTTCACCTGCACCTGAAGGTCTGGATCGGAGGGCAATTCCACTGCCAAAACCAGCGGCTTGGCTGCCAGCAGCTGGGCTGGCCACACCACACCGTCCAGCCAGCCGGGCAGGTCCATCCCCAGGATGCTGCTAAAGCTTTCTCCCGGTGCCAGGGTTAAGGTCAGGTAAAGCTGATCCACCGTATCCAGGAACGGCGGCGGCGTTTCGATGCCGGTATTTGAGACGGCCCAGATAAACTGCCCAGCGAAGCGACTGCGCACCTCGGCGAACAAATCCCGCCAACGTTTTTCGGCGTCGGCGGGGACGCCCGAGGCGCTGCCATCCGACATTTCCCCTCCTGGTAGGGCTGGCGCCAGCCACTCACCGCCCAGGATCAAAGCCTGCGCTTTTGTCTGGGTTGCCAATTCGGCGTGATGCAAGACGAAAGTGCGGTACTCGGCGAACCACACCGGCCACCAGCCCGGATCATCCCGCGGCGCCTGCGCCCACCATTCTTCTACCGGGATGGCGAACCTGGGCTGCGGATAGATCACCACACCAAGGTCTTTTGCCTGTGCGCCGGAGATCATCTCCAGTAGGTCGGGCCAGAGCGCATCGCTCCCCGGTAGGGGTGCCAGAATGGGGGGATGATTGCCTGGAGCCTCCCGCCCATAGCTCCAGGTAGGCGAGAGCACCAGCCAGCCAGCGTTCATACGACGCATGTCATCCAGCGCCAGGGGGAACAGGGCGCGCCAGGATGGGTGGTAAGCAGGCATGGTTTCTATACCAACAGCGAAGCCATCCCGGGCGGTTGCTTCAACCGCCGGGAGCATTGTCGATGGAGCGTCCGACCAATCCGCCCAGGCTTCGACCTGGTCGGATTGCGTCTGCGGCTCTTCGTCCGTTGGCACCTGGCGCCCGGCGCCGTAAAGCCCGGGCGTCTCAGCATCGTCGGCATAGCCGCATTGCCCGTTTCGGCAATAGCGATAGCTCAAGTTCCCAGGCAGGTTGCGCGGGCTGTACAGGATATACGCCCAACGATCCTGGCTCAGCTTCCACATCGGGATCGGCTCTGTCCAGCCGAACAGCGGGTTGAGCTGTAAGGCGATGAAATCTTCCGCCGGAGTATCGG
>MGNS01000053.1:75910-77494 GCA_001795165.1 Chloroflexi bacterium RBG_16_57_11 | reverse complement strand
GTGACATCGAAAATGACGTCATCGGTATCCCCGGCGCGCCAGGTATCCACAGCGTCTTCTACCAGAAGGGTTTCCTCAGGTACAATCAATTGGCGCAGGCGGAAGCTGCCGTCGAGGTTGTGCTCGGCGTTCCAATAACCGTCTCCCAGCGTGTATTTGTAGCGGATGTCCGCGCCGACGGGCAACGACAGGGTCAGGGTATACCGGTTGTCGGGTAGCTGCTCCATGACGGGCATGTTCGCTGCCAGGCTGTTCATCCCGCCGGCCAGGTTGGCGAAGGTGTTGCCCAAGGGGTATAGATTGCCCGCCAGGCGCAATGGCACCACCGGCGGGGTATCTTCGGGAGCGGATAAGACAAAGGTCACTTTGACAAAATCAGCCGGTTGTAGCTTGATTTCCGCCGGAGTGGTCGAATCTGCCGCCACCCGCGCGCCTTGCTGGAAGGTCTGGTAGGAGCCATCCAGGGCATATCCGACCAGATTGTGCACGCCGGGGGGCACAACCTCCAACACAAAGGAGCCATCTGCGGCAGTCAGGGTTTGCGCTCCACCCGCCGCCACCAGCAAGTTCGGGATCGGGGTGCCAGTGGCCGCGTCGATCGCAGTTCCCATAATGCGGCCAGATGGCGATTCATAGCCTGTATCCGTCCAGCGGCTGATCACATCCTCCACCAGTCCCTGTCCCTGGACATCGTACATCCGGTAACGCACCGGGCTGCCATCGGACAGGTGCTCGGCAACGCGGATATCCCCAACCTGCCGCTCGTAGCGATACTTGACCACAGAGCCAATTGGGAAGGGCAGTGTCAGCAGATAAGCTGGCGGTCCTCCCTCTTCGGTTGGCGGCAGCGGCTCCATGGCGTTGATTTGCGTGTTCAGCGCCAGCCCGGTGACCTCGTCCAGCAGGCTTAAATAAACCAAACCGTCTGTCGGCGTGTTGGGCGGCGCCTCTACTCGAAAAGTGATCAAGGTTTCTGGGATCGCCGGGACATCGGGAGAGGCAGCCTCTAGCTCAGATGTGCCCAGATAGGAGGGAGGCGGCGTGCCCACCAGGGGGGGCAGGTTGCAACCGTTCAATAGGATGGACAGGGAGATTACGATGGCAAGGAGGGATCGTTTCAAGGGAGTTGGTCTCATGAGAGAAGATTCTGATCTTCCCTGGGTGCAAGAATTGTTCCTGAATTATAGCCGATTGTTCGACCAGCCAGGAATTGTGATCCGCTGGGTGGCGCCAATGGGCGATCCTGCAACCGAAAGATGGTGTGAATCCCGGCTTCGAAGGTTTTTGCCCCACCATGACCAGGATGGCGGAGGGCAACCGCGGCAATCCCCAGGTGCTGCAGCGCAGACCGGGCACTATTGCCCACCGCGATCACCCGCCGGGGTTGCAACAGTGTAACCAGCCGGCTCAGCATTTCGCTGCCGAGGAAAATTTCTCTAGATGTAGGCCTCCGGTTGGAGAGCGGCTGTTCCGGTTGGCTGGGGTGGAAAGGCAGGCAGTTCCATAACAGGAATTCTGGATGGTATGCCCGCATGACCTTCCAGAATACCGTCGCGGTCGCTTCGCCGTGGGGTGGGTCACACA
>MGNS01000053.1:72115-75876 GCA_001795165.1 Chloroflexi bacterium RBG_16_57_11 | reverse complement strand
GTTTAGCTGCGCCTCGCTGGTGAAGGGCACACCCGAGAAGCGGCAGCCTCGCCAGCCGGGAGCCTCCCCGATCATGAGCGTATCAGGCCATTGGTTGAAGCATTCCAGATACCGCCGCAAATTCTCACGCCGGATAAGGTCAGATTGAGGCCGATCCACCGCAGGATCTATCCCACAATACGGGTTGCACAGCGGCGAGGTGCCGCCAGAATCTACCTGCAGGCTGAATACATCCCTTTCAAGCCAATCCCAAATGGGTTGCAGCAGCATCTCAGGCAGGAGTGAAATAAATGTCGGTTGGCTTTAGCTTGCTGTTGCGCAGGAAGCGCGGTTTTACCGGCATCCCGATCCAATCCAGCGCCGGGTGCAGGGGATCGACCCCCATCAGCCGGGTCAACAGCAGGGTGTTCACCGCCTCGATTTCTATCAACGCCAGCACGAAGGGTGTCTCAGGCAGAAACTCTTCAGAGCCGAAGTAGCACACCGTAAAAGCATGTACCCGCGCCTGCCGGTGGGTGATGTCGACCCATTCGGTTTCCGACCCGGAGGTCATATCATGGCCGCGCGGGTTAGCATAAGTGTATCCACTGGCTGGCTCGCGGCTGCCAAGCAGCTTACGGTTAGCCAGACCAGCGAACCAGGCGCTATCCTGCCCGTAGGAAAGCAGGTAGGTGATGCGGTATTCCTGCTCGATCTCGATCGGCGACATTTTTTTCAAAAACGCCAGCGCCTCCGGGCTGGTATCCACCGGAAAAGGCACACCGTGGACGATGTAACCGCCCAGGCTCTCATCACGTCGCTCAGGTAGCTTGCTCATCGATCGCCTTATCCTTTCTGCCCGGCTCAACCGAGGCGCTCCAGCACGGAAACAGTGACATACGTGCCGGTCCCCGCATGGCTATGGATGGCGCCCCGGTGGGCGTCCCGCACCTGTAAGGTCGAATCGCCAAAATGTTGGGCAATGCTGCCCTGCAATTGCCAGACGGCGAACACACCCTGCATCAGGCCGGTCGCCCCCACCGGGTGACCGCAGGCGATCAAGCCCCCCGACGGGTTCACCGGGCATTCCGGCGTTTCGGGCAGCTCCAACCCATAATCGATCCCAGGCATGAAAGCTTTGCCCGAGGCGGCGAACGGTCCGCCTTCACCGTAGCGACACAGCCCCAGGTCTTCATAGGTCTGGATCTCGCTGGAGGTGTAAGCGTCGTGTAGCTCGATGAAATCCAGTTGCTTCAGCGGATCGGACACGCCCGCCATTCTGTAGGCCATGTTGCCCGCCGTGCGCCCGGCGCGGAAAGAATGCACGCCAGGATACCGCGTGCCGTGGTCCCACAGGCGGCGGTAATAAGCCTGTGTCTCAGTTGAGGCGCGCTCCTGCTCAGTGGCGTAAAGCCGCATGAAATCGTCATAACCGATGTGCGGCCGGTCGGCCATGCGCATCGCATCCGTGCCACGCCCGATCCCGGTCACCTGTACGAGCGGGCGGCGTATGTGTGCCCCGGCCTGTTCGAGGCGCTGCAAGCCGTCCTCAGAGGCCAGGATTACCGCCGCTGCCCCATCTGACATCACGCAGATATCCAGGCGTGTCAATGGCCAGGCTACCATGGGTGAATCGCGCACATCCTGCAGGCTGTAGCGCTGGCGCTTCTGCGCATACGGGTTGTGGTAAGCGTTGCGGTGGTTCTTGACGCTCACTGCAGCCATTTGTTCCACCGTGGTGCCAAACTCCTTCATGTGCCGGGTGACCATCATGGCATAGTAGCCGGAGTAAAATCCGCCTACCGGGTAATCGAACGAAACATCCGAGGCCAGGGCGATGAACTCATTGCCTTTCCAGGTCTCGACGTGGCTCATCGTCTCGAAGCCATAGGCGACACACACGTCCATGTGGCCGCTGGCGACCGATTTCCAAGCCTCCTGGAAGCAGATGCCTCCGGTGGCTCCGCCGCCCTCCACCCGGTGTCCCGGCTTGGGTACCAGGCCGAGATAATCCTGGACCATGATCCCTGCCATTAGCTGGCGGGTGAAGTGATCGGAAAAGTAGGACGCCACTGATCCATCCACGACCTGCGAGAAGGCCGGAAAGTCCAGGCCGATATCCTGGATGGCGTAATCATAGGCTTCTTTGACGATGGCTTGAAAGGTTTTATCTTTCCGAGCTTTGACGAATTTCGAGACGCCTCCCGAAAGCGCATATACTGGTCGCATGACTGCCTCCTTTCTAAATTAAAGTTTCCCCGCCGCCCCCGCCAGGGCGATCACCCGCTCGGCGGCCTTAAGGATCGGCGCGTCGATCATCTTGCCATCCAGGACGAAAGCGCCTTTTCCTGCCTCCTGGTTCTGTTCGAAAGCCTGGATCACCCGCCAGGCGTAGGCGATGGCCTCGTCGCTGGGGGTAAAGGCTTGCTGTACCGGAGCTACCTGGTTTGGATGGATGATCTGCTTCCCGGCGAAAGCCAGGCGCGCCCCTTCCAGCGCTTCACTGCGCAGCCCATCCAGGTCGTTAAAGTCAATGAACACCATATCGATCGCCTGGAGGTCAAAGGCTGCCGCATGGGTTACCACCGCGCTACGAGCATAGAAAACCTCCCAGCCTTCCGGCGTGCGCGTCGCCCCGATATCCCCGGCGAAATCCTCTGCTCCAAAAATGATCGCCTGCAACCGTGGGTCCGCCGCGGCGATTTGCGCCAGGTTTATGATCCCGCAGGCGGTCTCGACCACCACCAGCAGGCAAATACTGCCGACAGGCCAGCCATTTTTCGCCTCCTGGTCGGCGATGATCCCGCTCACCCAGCGGATCTGCGCGGCACTTTCAACCTTAGGGATCACGATTCCATCCGGCCGGGCGGGCAGCATGCTGGCCAGGTCTTCGGCTTCGAAGCCGCTGCCGATGGCGTTGATCCGTGCCAGCCGCTCCGAGCGGCCAAAATCCAGCGTACGCAGGGCTTCGGCGATGGTGTGGCGCGCCTCGGCTTTGCGGTTGACCGCCACGCCGTCTTCCATATCCATGCAAACACAGTCCACCTCCAGCGTGATCGCCTTGTGGATTTTGCGCAGGTCGTCACCGGGCATGTAGAGTAAGGCTCTTCTGGCTCGCATAAGCATCATTATACTGTGGGTGTGCAATAGCCGGTCTCGAAGTCGTGGTATCGTTAGCCACGATCCTTACCTGGCGCCCTTCCATATGTTTTAACCCTCGTCCAGTTTTCAGGATTTGTCCACCCGGCTCAGCCTGGGGCAGGTGCTTTAGGTTGGGCGATAAAGGCCAGGATGATGCTGAAGCCATACAGGACGATCATCGGCAGCATCACCAGGCTCATATTCACCGGGTCGACGGTTGGCGTGACGAGCGCGCCAATCACCGCAATGATGACGATCGCATAGCGCCATTGTTTTGCCAACACCCGGGCGTTCACAAATCCCAACTTAGCCAGTAAAAAGATCACCAGGGGGAATTCGAAGGCGATCCCGATCCAGAACATCATGCTGGTGACAAACTTGACGTACGATGAGGGGCGAGGGATGGTATTAATCCCCATGAAGTTGAGCAAAAAGGGAAGGGCAGTAGGTAGCATGACAAAATACGCAAAGGCCATCCCCCCGATAAAGAAGGCGGTAGCCACCGGTATTGCAAAAAGCCCATACAGGCGCGCCTTGCGGCTCAAGCCTGGAGCAATAAAAAGCCATAACTCCAGGGCAACGTAGGGGAACGCCAACGCAAATCCGGTGAGCAGCGAGACGCGCATTACTGTGCCGATCGG
>MGNS01000053.1:64776-72079 GCA_001795165.1 Chloroflexi bacterium RBG_16_57_11 | reverse complement strand
GCCCTCCAACGGGCGAGAGAGCAGCTCCAGGATCGGGGTAAAAAAGGTGAAGGAGAAGGCGGTGGTGAGGCCCAGCGCGATGACCGCACGGAACAGGTGCTTGCGCAGGGCATCCAGGTGTTCGAACAGACCCGAGGGGTTTTCGAAGGCCTTGTTCAAAGCATCGCCGACCGGGGCGTCCTCGACCTCCTCGGAAAAAAAGGAGCGGATTTCATTGTTTTTACGCGAGAACCAGCCCCAGATGGCGCGCCATAAACGGACGATGAAGCGGAAAGGTGCTGTGAGGATGCGCCAGAGGGAGCGTAATGCTTTGCGCATAGCCGTTGTCAAGGCTCGTCTGGAGTTGGAGTTTCAATCGTCCCCGGAGAGGTATCAGGAGCCGGATCGCCTGCCCCGGAGTCATCCCCGGATTGTTTTGGATTGGCTGATTCGATGATTGATTGGCCAGAAGGTTCGACATCAGGCGGGGGGGTAGTCCAAGCGGCCATCCCGCCCAGCGCTGGCGGTTGAACCGGGGATTTCGGGCTGGTCTGCGCTTTCTGGAGCTGCTCGTTTGCTTCACTGACCGCGGCGCTGAACGGCTTGCGCAGACCGTCGATCTGTTCTACCACATCCTTGCTCAACCGATCCAGATCTTTTACATCCTCTTCCATTCCAGCCTCTCGGATCAGGCGGTTTGGGAGCGTACGGAGCTCGCGCGAGGTTTGCTGGACCATCCGCCAGGTGGGCGACATGACGATCTGGCGCATATATTTACCCAGGGTGCGCCCGGCTTTGACCATATCCCGCGGGCCTAAGAAGATCAGGGCGATGATCAGGATGAAAAATAATTCAAGCGGTCCGACGCCTAAGACTTCCAAGATATCAACCTGCGCCCTCGATCACCCCGATCTGGGCGTATCCTTCCCGCGGGTGGCATTTTTTAGCGCGATGCGCAGCTCGTTCTCTTGCGCCGCCAGGCTACCCAGAACGCCATTCACGAATCGCGGCGTGCTGTCGGAGCCGAAGGTTTTGCTCAGCTCGACTGCTTCGTTGATGGCGACCTTGATAGGGGTTTCACCGAATACCGCGAACTCCCAGAGTGCAATCCGCAGGATGTTGCGATCGACAGTTGCCACCTGATCCAAAGGCCATTCGGGAGCGTGCTCAGCAATAAAACGATCCAGGATCTCGAAAAGTGGCGAGACACCGTTCACAATCTGGCGGGTAAATTCCGCCAGGTCGCTTTCCAGCTCATTTTCCTGGATGCGTTCCTCCAGCACAACACCTGGTAAATGCCCGGCGAGGTCGATTTCGTAAAGTGCTTGCAGGGCGATACCACGCGCCCTGGTCCGTGATTTCATCGGGATCAAGCCTCTTGGGAGCTGCTCGGATTGGCCTCCACCGAATAATCGATGTCTTCAATATGAATATTGACTCGCCCCACCTGCAAGCCAACCATTTCAGAAATGGCGCGCGCCACCTCGTGTTGAATCCGACGGCTGGTATCGCGGATATTGACCTCTTTTTTCAGGATCACATACAGGTCGACGTAAACCACGTCCTCACGGATGTCCATGCGCACGCCTTCGCCCGTACCGCGCCGGAACAGCCGATTAACGCCACCCGTCACATTGCTCATCGCGCTCACCCCGGGCACATTCAAGGTGGTCAATTGAGCGATCGTCAACATCACCTCCGGGGTGATGGTGGTCTTACCTCGATCCCCGGCATATTGGCCTGTGTGCTGTGTTTCAATTTTCTGCTCTTTCAAGCCGCCTCCAGTCATTCCAGCTTCTCTTGTCAATCCTGATCATACCAAGGCTTACATCATCATCATCCCGCCGTCCACGCTGAGCACCTGCCCGGTGATATAGGCCGCCTCTTCGGATGCCAGGAAGCACACCGCTGCCGCGACTTCCTCCGGTTGTCCCCAGCGTCCCAGCGGGATTAGCTTCATCATCCCGTCTTTGAGTTCTTGCGGCAGGTCGTTGGTCAACGCCGTTGGCACAAAACCCGGGGCGACCGCGTTCACGGTGATCCCGCGCGAGGCTACTTCGCGCGCCAGCGCCTTGGTCAAGCCAACCAGTCCCGCCTTGGAGGCCGAGTAGTTTGTTTGTCCGGCTTGCCCTGCCAGGCCTGATACCGAGGAAATATTGACGATGCGCCCGTAGCGTTGCTTCATCATCGGCCGCACCACTGCTTTGCAGCAGTTCCAGGCTCCCTTCAGGTTGATATCGAGCACAAAATCCCAATCTTCTTCGGTCATGCGCATGATCAGCGTGTCGCGGGTCACCCCAGCGTTGTTCACCAGGATATCCACCCGGCCAAAAGCGTCCATCGCCGCCTCGATCAGCGCGTTGGCGCTACTGAAATCGGATACGTCCACCTGCATTGCTTCAACCCGGCAGCCACACTCAGCAGCGACTATTTGGGCGGTTTTGATCGATTCGTCGATCGTGCGGTCGCCAATCATGATGTTCGCTCCACGACGGGTCAACAGCTCGGCGATTGCCAGCCCGATCCCGCGCCGCCCGCCTGTCACTACCGCTACACGGCCATCCAGGATCATGAAGTTATCCATACCGGTTTACTGCCTCCTCGGCGATCTGTATGTCCAAAACGTTGATGATTATACCGCAGAAAGCCCCCTCACCTGCCAATCGATCCACCCGCCTCTCCCCAGTCGAAGCTTTGGCCTGCCCGTTCCCAGATATCATCGGGGATGTATTCGGTGTTTTCTATACCTGCCTCGTTTTTAAGCCGTTTTGCGTGGGCCAGAAAATCCTCCGCTACGTTCCTCCCGCTCTCGATAGAGAGCAAGAAGCTGCGCGCCAGGTAGCTACCTGCCTCGAGCAACCCGTTTTCGCAGAATGACCGGCGCAGCGGCTCGAGGTCGTATTCCACGCGGTGATGCTCCACCTGCCAGCGATGACCGTCCCACTGCAAGAGGGCATATTGTGCCCCCAAGGTGCCGTCCAGCGGTCCGCACACTGCGCCAGGATTGAATATCAGCTTTCCTTGGATCACTTTTTGCCACGGGATATGGGTATGCCCGCAAATCAGCACGGCCTCCCCAGTCTCGCCGACGATCTGGTCCAACACAGAATCACCCCCCTGCGCGGTCAGTTTTTCTTACGGGCTGCGCGGCGAGCCGTGTACCACACGGACAGTCGCCGTGTGGTCGATCTGGACGATTTGCTGCTCAGGCAGGCCGAACAGGAATTCACGCATCTCAATGGTCAGCCGGTCATAATCCCAGCGCAATAAACCAAACTGGCACAGGGTCTTCCATTCTGGGGGAGCCTCGCCACGATCCAGGCACCACAGGCTGGCTTCGCCATTGCCCTGGATCATCCAGCCCTTCAACCCGCGCAGAAGCTGGATGGTTTCCTCAGCCTGGGGGCAGCCGGTGTAGTCTCCTGCCAGGATGTAATCCTCCGGGCAAGCGGGTTCTAAGTCTTCGAGTACGGCCTTCAAGGCGGCAAGGTTGCCGTGGATGTCGGAAAGTACGGCCAGGCGCATCGCGGATCACTTCACCTGGCGAGATAATAAAACATAAACCAGCCGCTGGTAGTTGATTACCAACCGCGGCTGGTTCATGCATTTACACAATGGTCATTGGATCATTTGAGATACTCTGGCTTTAGCGCCTGCACCAGGATGGTGAAGCTCGCTCCGTCATCATATTTCCCTGAGAAACGCCATACCGGCTGAACGTAAAGTGGTGCGCCATCCACGGAAGGCAGCATGTAGCGTGGATCTTCTGTTTGATACACCAGCTCGATCCGATCAATGACACCTTGGCGCCGCTCCCCGGCTGTGCCGGCTTTGCTGGTCACCATCGGTTTGCCGCTCACCGGCTCGTAGTCGCTCATATCGTTCGTCCCCGGCATCGGCAAGACTGTGTAATCAGTGATTACCGGATAGCTGCCTAAAACCTGCCCCGGGATCAAGATCCCTTCCACCACCACCGGGTCGTTCGGCTCGCCGATGATCTCGTCGAGGCCAGGGTTTTCGATCGAGCTGTTCAGCACGAATTGCTCGCCATCCTGCGTCGTGAACAGCAGTACCTGCTGGTCGCCGACTGTGGCACTCTCCATCAGCCCCAGCCAGGCCTGTACCTTTAATCCCGGGTAAACCGGCTCATATCGTTCGGTGGTCAAGGTCGGCATCAGGCCGGAGGTGTCGCTAATCTCGCCCCACACCCGTACTGGCAGGTTATGGTAAGCATCGATGCCCTGTATTCCGGGCCCATCCAACCTCACCGCCTGGCCACCCGGCCAATCCGCGCTGTCATCGATGTGGAGCATGACTATAACCTGAGAGGACCCGTCGGCGTATTGGTTGATAATGACGATCAAGTTGCCTTCTATCCCATCCAGACGCCTTCCGACGGTGACCGACGGTGTAGGAGTTGGCTCAGGTTGAGCCGGTTCTACTGGTGTCACCGGCGGGTCGTACAGGTTTAGCTCGGCGAATCCGCTGCCACCGCCTCCGCCACCGCCTCCCAGGGGGCCGAGGAACAGGCTCGACCAGTCCAGGGTAGCTTCAGGCTCTTCGAACACTACTCCATGAGCGTTGATGATCTTTCCCTCGGGCAGGTCATCCGGCGCATCCGGCAGCATCAGCCGCTGGTCGGCCGTCACCAAGTAGGTGCGCCCGTCCTGGTGCTCGATCGTCCCTTGCAGGCTCTGGTCGGGGAAGAGCCCCACCTGCCAGCCGTCAACCTCGAACTTACGACGGCCCTGGTCGTCTTCCAGGAACTGTCCCCAGGCTTGCACGAAGCGGTTGTTTGCCGCCGCCTCCGCTAATCCCTGGGTGTTGCCGCCGACCGGATAATCCCGGAAAAAGATCAGCGGCGGCAGGTTAGAGTCGACAGCCGGGTAAGACTGTGCGTAACCGAACAGCTCGATCGTTGTATTCAGAGGATATTCTCGTTGCCAGGTGGGCCTCACGCTGGACAAACCGCTGAAATCGGAGCTTTCCAACCCGCTTGCCGTCTCCGGAGAAAGGACCTTATTCCAGGCCTCCTGCGCTGATAGGATCGGATAACTGCCCACCGGCTCAAAATTACCCAGGTTCGACTCTACCTGGGTAGCCTGGCTTACCTCATCCACCTGCACGCGCACCTTGGAGGAGTCGAACTGGGAGTAGCGCACCGGGATGCCGTCCAATGTCTGGATGAACAGAACCTCACCGGGTCGTTCCGCCTCGGTTTCTACCTGGTATTCAAAATTATCCAGATCATACGCTGTCAAGAAATTCTCACCGGCGGCAATGACCTGCTCAGGTGATAAAGCGATGCTGACAGGTCTCCTACCGTTCAGAGCGGCGCTATATTGGAACCATGGCACAGCCTGCTGGAAAGTCACCCTCGCAAAGCCATCGCTCACCAGATAACTGGTAGCTCCTGGCGGGCCGGATGTTGCCTGGTAGAGCTGTCCGTCGACACCGAGCTGCTGACCAAGCAGCAGCGCGCTTTCTGCTGTCAATGCCGGCCAGCCTTTCTGCTGGTAAATTTGTACCTCCTGAGGCGCCTCGGGCAGCTCGGCCTGTAACTTGAATTCCACGCCCGGGAACATCGGCAGGTTATAGGTCGTTTGATTTTCTTCGCCGCTAAGGGTCGGAGTGGGCTGCTCTGGGCCTCGGGTTTTGGTGGCCTGTGTAATTACCGTTATTGCCGGCAGCGAAGCTGTCAATGGGAGGCTAACGGTTGGGCCGGTACCCGGCGCTGAAGAGGGGAGCAGGGTGCGAAAAACCCAACCAAACCCGACCAGGAGCAAGATCGCTAAGGCCACCCAGGCCACAGATCTCCCTGCGCTGGCCAGGCCGCGTTGCATCGAGGATGGCTTTCGACGCGCCTCCTGCATCAGGAGACGCTCGAGCTCGATCTCAAATCCCGCCGGGAGTTGAATTGTTTGGGCAGCGCTTTTCAATGCTACCCCCAGCTCGGCTTCTGCCTTGGGTATTTCAGGGTGATCTGCGGGTAACTTGCCATGTAGAAAGGCGTCTAGCGCCTCGGATTTTCGTTCAGGATCTACCTTTGTCATACTTCCTCCACCAGGGTTGTGGAGAGCTTTTGGCGCAGCTCTCCCAGACCACGCAACATCAACATCTTAATCGCGCCTTCGCTTTTGCCCATCACACGCCCGGCCTCGGCGGCGGTCAGGTTGGCGAAAAGGCACAGGGTGATCGCCTCAGCGCGCTCCGGCTTTAGCTCACGCAGAGCCTGGCAGACCTGGGAAAACTCTATCCGCCGTCCTACCGTCACCTCTGGCAAGGAAGCTGGATCGCTCAGATGCTCCGCCTGTTCCAATGGCCTCTCCCGGCGGCGGGATCGAAAATATTGGGCCATCTGGTTGCGGGCGATTCCCATCAGCCAGGCGGCGAAACTGCCGCTGCCCCGGTAACTGGAGATGCCTTCCATCGCCGCCAGGAAGGTCAGGGTGGTCAGGTCCTGCGCCTCGGCGATATCGCAAGTACGGGCGACGTGATAGCGGAACACACGGTTGAAATGACGGTGGTACAACTCTGCGAAGGCCGCCGGTTCCTGGCGAGCCGCACGCGCCAGGCCTTAATCATCATCGGATAAGAGCTCGATCAGCGGTGAGGTTACAGAACTCATAAGCCTCCAGAAAATGTTGGCGTATTCGATTGCCTATTAATATGTTGCAGAAGGGGTGGAAAAAGTAACACCGGTTTGGGGACAGGAGGTTCGGCATCTCCTGTTACGAGCCGCGCATTACGCGATCAGGTAATTTTGTCGAAATCTGCCGGGCTGCCGATCGCCAGAGTCGCGGCACCCTCATCGATCCGCTTGATCAAGCCGGTCAATACCGATCCGCTGCCAAGCTCAATAAAAGTCGTAATGCCTCTGGACGACATTTCCTGGATCGACTCGACCCAGCGCACCCGGGAGGTGAGCTGTGCCTGTAAATCGCTGCGAATTTCAGCTGCTGTGCTCAGCGGCAGCGCAGTCACATTACCGACCAGCGGAACTTGCGGATCAACAATCTCCGCCTGCCCCACTGCCTGGTTGAAATCCGCCTGTGCCAGGGTCATTAATGGCGAGTGGGCAGCGATGCTGACCGCCAGCGGGCGCACACGGCGGATGCCGGTCTGCCCCGCCAGCTGTATGGCGCGCTCCAGAGCCGTTTTTGACCCCGATATGACCACCTGGCCTGGGCAGTTGTCATTAGCTACCTGGACCACTTCGCCCGAGGCGCTGGCTTCGGCGCAGATGCGCTCGAGCGTGGGGATATCTGCGCCCAGGACGGCTGCCATCCCCCCCGGTGAGACCTCACCGGCCTGTTTCATCAGC
>MGNS01000053.1:51396-64754 GCA_001795165.1 Chloroflexi bacterium RBG_16_57_11 | reverse complement strand
AGCCGCAGGGCGCTTTCATAGGGAAGCGCGCCGGAGGCTACTAGCGCGCTCAGCTCTCCCATGGAGTGCCCGGCGACGAAGGCAGGGTGAAAACCGGGGAAATGCTCTCGAAAGACCACCCAGGTTGCCACAGAATGGACCAGCAAGGCTGGCTGGGTGTTGATGGTGTCATTTAAATCCGCTTCGGGGCCTTCCCAGGCCAGTCGCGAGAGTGGGAAACCCAGGATATCATCACCCTGAGCAAAGACCTGGCGAGCGGCCGGATAAGCCTGTGCCAGCTCTGAACCCATGCCAACAACCTGTGAGCCTTGGCCGGGGAAGACGAAAGCCGTTTGGGTTGGTTCCATAGCTAGGATCGATTGACGATTTTTGTCCTATTACGCAAGCGGGCCGTGACGCGCACGGCCCGGAGCTTATTTCTTTTTCTCTTCTTCGAGGTTGATCACCTCACGGCCCTTATAATGGCCGCAGCTGGGGCACACGCTATGTGGCAGGCGCATCTCGCCACAGTTGCTGCATTGCACCAGGGCCTGCGGGGTCAGCGCGTCATGGGCGCGCCGGCGATCACGACGGCCGGAAGAGTGTTTTCTCTTGGGATGCGGGGGCATGCTCTTACTCCTGTTTCAATTTCATAAATCTATTGCCAGATTGCTACAAGCAGGCGGTTAACCTGCGGCATTAAGCCATAACAATGCCTGCCCCTTGGGCAGGCTAAGCGATTATACGTGCACTAAGGTCCACTGTCAAGGAATTACGGCGGTTTTTTCGGTTTTTGGGGCCACTTTTCGCCGCCGGTATACGGGCGCCAGGCTGGCAAAGATCACCGCCGCCAGAAGATTCCACATCCCGCCCACGTACCAGATGGCGGTCGGCGAGATAGTATCATAGATCTGCCCGGCAAGCGCCGGACCGACCCCGCGGCTCACGCTCCAACTTACCCAATAAGCGCTCATATACCGCCCGCGCATCTCCTCCGGCGCCAGATTGACTGCAAAGCTGATAAAGGTGGGCGCGATCAATAATTCTCCAACCGTCAGTATGGCCATCCCGAAGGCGAAGTGCAGCGCCTGGCTCCCGAAGGCCATACTGATAACACCCAGCGCGTAGAATACCGCCCCGGTCGCCAGCACCTTCAAGCTTTCCAGCTTGCGGGTGACTCTTGACACTGGTACTTGAAAAAACACCACCATCAGCGCGTTAACCATTACGATCATTCCAATTACAGACTCGCTCAGCCCAAAGTTCTCTTTTCCATAAATTCCCAATAATTGGAATGGTAACGCCGCTCCCATGCCATTGAAAGCGAAAGCCAGCAGCGCAAACATAAAGATGTGGTCACGCAGGATTGCCAAGTAACCACCTGGAGGCGTGCCAGATGCCCTACCACCAGCTCTGTGGGAGTTTTTCCTGCCTCCCGGCAGAGTCTCTTTCATCCCAACTGTCACCAATAAAGCGAAAAACAGCATCGCGCTGGCAGCGGTTAAAAAGCTTGCCTTGTAGCTCACCGCCGCAACAAACCCGCCCAGCACCGGTCCAATTGCCACTCCCAGGTTGTTCGCCGTGCGCAACAGCGAGTAAGCCGGTATGCGTTCATTCTCATCGGTGATCAGGTCTGCCACCATGGTATCCGCGGCCACGCGATACAGCGGCAGGAAGAAACCGCGCAACCCCAACAGCACGGCGAACATCCACCATTGTGTGGCAAAACCCATTAATAAGTAGATACCAGAACTCGCTCCCAGGCTCAAGGCCATCAGCCACTTGCGGCCAAAGCGATCTGCCACCGATCCAGCAGCCAGCGTGGTGAACAGTGACACCCCTTGTTCCAGCATGGGCAGCAGGGTTGCCGTAGCGACCGGAATTCCCAACGTTTCCTTAAGATAAATATTCAGGAATGGCCATATAAACATCATGCCGATGGTGTTGATCAGCATGCCCCCCATTAGCATCCAGTATTGGCGCGGGTACGATTTCGAAAACACCTGGACGCGCAAGATCATCGTTTGCAGCATTTAATTTGCGGTGTCGGAAAATTGGTAGCAGAACAGCAAAACATAGTCGCCTATTGTCCTCTTCTCCCCCCTGGGCGGCGGAGCCAAGGTGAGGGGAATGTCACGGTTGATTACAATGCCACCGCGCCCGCATGGTCCCAATTTCCCTTTGCCCCTCACCTGACAAAACAAAAGTCAAACCAAGACTATTCGGGCTCTGGTAGCCTGGCGCGATATAAAGCTCGCTCGAAATAACCCCCATCCAATGACAGGCCGTGGTAGCCCTTAGTCAGCAATTCCTTCATTAGCGGCACCATCTGGCGGGCATAATGATCCATACAGGTTGCTGGATGAATACCGGGCCATGAGTAGCAGGAGACCGTAGTCCTGCGATGCTCTGATGGAGTGGAGGCTGGCACGGTTATATCCCACTCCGGGTCGGTTGGCATGAACACATATTTATCCAGATTGCCCTGGGGTATCCCTTCGATCCCCCTGACCACTGGCGGCACATGATCCAGCAAATATGGGTCGACAGCCAGATCGACGACAATCGCATGTGCCGGTAGCCAAGACAGGCAGGCATTGGTTATGACAGGCTGGCTGGGATTACGACGTTGGGTCGCGTCGACCAGCACATCCGCCTGGCGCAACAAAGCCTCCAGAGCCTCGCAATTTTGAGTGAGGTTACGCCCAATACTGAGTGCGATCGATCCGGGCCCATTGCTCTCGATTTGGCGGGCGTTCCGCTCGATATTGCCGAGCTTCGTCGCTGCTTCCACAGCATGCTTTCCAACCATGCCGGTACCAAGAATCAGGACCTGAAATGGACTGCCATTGTCTCGCTGCAGGTCCGGCCATAATTTCTCCAGTATATCAAAGGCAACCTCCAAGCCATTCCATGCCACAGCACGCATATTCTCGACGAGCCGTAAATTGTGATCATCGACAATACTGTCCAGGGAGATCGAGTTAATGCCCAATTGATTAAGAATTTTCACTCGCTGTGGACGAGTGGGGTAGTGGATCATCGAAATCAGACATGCGCCTCTCTTTAGCAGCTCATACTCATCATTATTAGGTGAACGCAGCATGATTACATAGTCTTTTTGAAAGGCATCTTTTTGGTCTGTCTGGAAAACGCGTGGATTACCCTGGCGGAAATCGTCGAAACTGTATCCCAAGCGACTACCATAGCCTTCAGAAAGGAAGACATCGGCAAAGCGGGTTAGCATTTGGATGAAATCTGGCAAGAACACGCGTTTCTCGCCAGGTTCTTTACGCATACGAGGAAAGCCCACTGTGATTTGGTTCTTCATCACTGTTTCCCTTTCTCATCAATATTCTTCCAATTCGAGAGCATGGCGCGGCCAATCGCCCGCTGAAAAAAGCTCCCATCGCGGTCGATATTTTGGACCCCGCGGCGCTTGGCAATTTCATGCAGCAGCGGAGCTAGCTGTTTTCCATATAAATCCATGCATTCCTTGGGGTAAATCCCGGGCCAGGAATAGCAAGAGACCGCCAGACGCCTTTCTTTCGTCTGGACACAAGGTGGGATCGCTTCGTAAGCAAGATCATCCGGCATGAAAACATATTGATCCAGATTCCCCTGCGGGATCCCTTCAATGCCTTTCACCGAGCGGAGCACCGGATCGCAGTCATACGGGTCTACAGATAGATCTAATAGCACAGCGTGCGGGCGCATCAGGCCGATCCACTCGTTCAGGACAACCGGCGATGTAGGATCCGGTCGTTGGGTGGCATCGACCAGTATATCTGTATACTTCAAGATTTGCTGCGTGATCGCCGGATGATTCGTCAAATCATAATCCACCGCGGTAACTTGAACACCAGTAGCCCCAATGCTGGCCATATGACGCCAGGTTTTTTCATTCCCGTAGCGGATTGCAGCCTGGATGGCGAACATACCCACCGCGCCAGCGCCAAGCACGGTTACTTTGATGGGCAAGCGATTCGGATCTTCCAGGCCAGGCGGAGGGTAATGCTCTTTCAATACTTTGAAGGACACCTCCACACCGTTCCAGGCAACAGCTCGAAGATTCTCGATGAGGCGCCGGCCTACATCATCCTGGATTGAATCGAGGGATATCGCTTCAAGTCCCATTTCTTTCAGGAGCGCTACCCGACGCGGTCGCGTTGGATAATGCAGCATCGAAATCAGGCATGCGCCCGGCTGCATGTTCGCAAGCGCATCGTCACCTGGATAGCGCAGCACGAGAATAATATCTTTATTAAAAGTCTCCAAACGCGTCGTGAGTTGTGCTGTTGGGGCCAGCGCTACGTAATCACTCTCCTTGTACCCCATCCCAATGCCGTAATCATGCTCGAGGAAAATCTCGAATCCAAAATGGCACAGGCGCTGGACAAACTCAGGCAAGAAATCTCTTTTCTCACCCGGTTCTAAGTGCATCCGTGGAAGACCGATCGATAGGTTAGATTTCATGGATTCACTCCGGAAATCTGATATTGTGTAAGGCTTACGATACGACAAAATTTTATGAGGCATTATACCCCGCTTGCGGAGGCGGAAGATCCACACACCGTCCTGGTGATAGAGGGCCTCGAAGAGCGGGCTGCTTTTCAGCGCCCCCGGCGATATCGCCCCACCGCGACCGCCGGTATAGACGTAATGGATGTCCTGCTCCTGCATTAAAGCATGCAACGCAGCCGGGTCTTTGCCATGATCAAGGGTTTGGCGGCTGGCCTGTGTGATGGCCTTCACTTCCGCTTCATCTCCTAGCCCGTAGAGCACCGGCGGCGGTAGGGTTAACCGGCCCGAAAGTGGTGTGATCCAGGAACCCCCATCTTGCCCGGCATACAGATCATAACCCCACAAGAACGGGTTGATCAAAAATCGCTCGTCTTTAGCCAGGTTGTTCTCGATCCAGGTGATCGCCTGCCGGTCGGCCTGGCGAAAGAGCAGCGTAGAGGGATTAAGGATGGGCAGCAGCTTTTGCGCCCCGATAATCCCCAGCGCGGCGGTGATCAGAGCGATACTTATATGGTATGGGCGGCGCAGGATGGCGGGCATATAGCGGTCGGATAGATCGATCAGGTCGCCGATCAGGAAACCTCCCAGGACCGCGATCGGCAGGAAGAGCATAATCTCCACCGAGGTTTTATTGATCCCGGTCGATACAGGTAGCGATACCGTCCCCTGGTTGGCGCTCAGATACATCAACCCGACCCACAGCGCCAGCACAGGACCGAACCAGCGCGCCCGAAAAACCGACCAGACCAGCCCGCCTGCTGCCAGGATCAGCGCCGCCTTACCATACGCCGGTGTCAGCAGCCCCCAATCCACCTTCAGTGGTATCGGCGCCAATGGGTGTAACGCCAGTCGTGGTGCGATCATCGACTGGTACAGATTGGGCCACCACGGCAGGGTGATCAACAGCGAGATTCCGGCCAAAGCTCCCAGCCGTCCCAGGACAGGCGGCAGACTTCGCCACAATGGTGTCTTATCCAGGTTGCGCAGCGTCTCACCCAACAGGTATGCCGCCAGGAGAAGGGCCAGGAAAATCGCCACCCGGTAATGGGTCATGAACAGGCCGCCGCATGCGACCGCAGCCAGACCCCACAAGCTAGCGCGGTTTTTCCAGGTGGTTTGCCCATCTTCGAGGACCACCTGGACCAGCTTAAACGCAGCGGGCAGGATAACCAGTCCTGCCAGCTGGGTGTATCGACCCCAGCTGGTGTAATACGCCGGCATGGGTGAAAAAACCCCGGCGATCAGAGCCGCAAACAACCCGGCACGCCTGTCGTTCGTCAGCGTAGTGGTGAGCAGGTACACTCCAAGGATACAGGCCGCATTCAACACCTGGCCAAGGAGTAGCAAGTTCTCGGGAAGATCCAGTCCAGACAACCAGTGGAAGGCCGCGGCCAGACTGTGAAAGCCAGGGTGATAGCCGCTGGCTTCTGTTTGCATTGTTAATGCGTAGCTCTGCGGGAAGCCCCCCTCTTGCAAGATGAGGCGCGTGATTGTGGCGTGGTGCACCGAATCCACCCAGGCGGGCGCAGCCAGGTCGCGCACCATCGCCAGGCGGATGAGCAGCGAGAATGCCAGGATCGACGCCAGCACCAGGTCCGTGCTATCCAAGGAAAGCCGGAGTGGATGAG
Organism: Chloroflexi bacterium RBG_16_57_11; assembly: GCA_001795165.1. Classification (GTDB taxonomy): domain Bacteria; phylum Chloroflexota; class Anaerolineae; order Anaerolineales; family UBA4823; genus RBG-16-57-11. The sequence continues at coordinate 58,623 of MGNS01000053.1, read as the reverse complement.
GTCGGGTACGCCAGGCACGCCAGACCAGCCCGGCGACAACCGAGGTGTAAACCAGAATGACTCCCGTCCGGGTCCAGGATAAGTGGAGCGCAGTCGTCCATAGCATGACCAGCGGAACCAGCGCCATACTCAAACCAATCGCCAGGGCGCTTCGCTCACCCCAATCCAATCGTAGCTGGCCTGCAAAAACGGATAACAATAGGCGTCCTGGAGCCCAAAGCAACACGATAATTGGAATTAACAGCCAGATTCCGGAGAGCGCTTTGGTCGCGTCGTGGATCATGGCCGGGGCGTCGTAGGCATAGCCCAGGCGAAACGCTGCATCCGCATCCACCGCTCCACCATTCACCAGCAGCTCACCGAATGGATAGGCGTCCTCAGCCCGCCCCAGCACGCCAATCGCCCCATCACCGGTCTTTAACACCAGGTAGTAGCCTTGGTCAGGCTCGTCGCTCTGTGGCGGCAGCGGTATGGTCACGAGCAGGGAGCGAGCGATTGTGGCGTAACGGATCGCGACCCGAGCCAGCGGCTGCTCAGCTTCCGGTGAGGCGTACAACTCGGCGAAGACCTCGCCATCCGGCTGCACCGGCGGCTTGGCCTGGCGCAGCCAGAGCTGTACCTGGTTCAAGCGCGGTCTCCGTGAGACGAACGTCTGCCCGGCTGTCTGTCCTGGGCCGACAGTCGCCACCAGGTCGGCCGAGTACTCCTGCGAGGCCTCCGGGTCTTTGAGCGTGACACAACCGCTCAAGACCAGGCAAAGAAATAAAACGGCGACCAGCGCCGTTTTATTTCTCATTCGATTGAGAGGCCCCATTCCCCATCATGGCACGCAAGTAAGCTTCGATCAGACCATCCAGATCCCCCTCCAGCACCCCCAGAGCGTTACCTACTTCGAAATCGGTGCGATGATCCTTAACCATCTGGTATGGATGGAGCACATAAGAGCGGATCTGGCTGCCCCATTCAGCCTTGGTGTATTCTCCACGCAGCTCGGCAAGCTGTTTCTCCTGTTCTTCCTGTTGGATCTCCAGCAGGCGGGCTCGCAACACACGCATAGCATTCTCGCGGTTTTGCGTCTGCGAGCGCTCATTCTGACAGGTCACCACGATGCCGGTCGGCAAGTGGGTGATCCGTACGGCGGTGTCGTTCTTTTGCACATTCTGACCGCCGGCGCCGGCCGAGCGATACGTGTCGATGCGCAGGTCACCGGGATCGATCTCGATCTCGTCCTCGTCCTCCACCTGCGGCAATACCTCTACCTGAGCGAATGAGGTATGCCTGCGATGGGCGGCGTCGAAAGGTGACAGGCGCACCAGCCGGTGGACCCCTTTCTCCGGGCGGAGATAGCCATAAGCATAAGGTCCGTTGACGGCGATGGTGACCGTTTTGATTCCTGCTTCCTCGCCCTCGGTTGTGTCAAGAATTTCGGTCTCGTAGCCGTGGTTCTCACACCAGCGCAGGTACATCCGTAGGAGCATGGCTGCCCAATCCTGCGAATCGGTGCCGCCTGCGCCGGCATTGATGGTCAGCAGAGCGTCGCCCTGGGCGTGAGGCCCGGAGAGCATCACCTTAAGCTCACGACGCTCAAGCTCGGTTTCAAGCGACTGGATCTCTTTTTCCAGGTCCGCCCGCAGGCTTTCGTCATCCAACTGCGCCAGCTCCAACGCATCATTGACGCGTTGTTGCACTGCGCGCCAGTCCTCGACTTCGTCGCGCAACCTGGCCAATTTCTTCATCACATCCCGGGCCTGTTCGGGGTCATTCCACAGGTCGGGCTCTTCGGATTTCTTTTGTAACTCTGAGAGCTGGGCTTCTTTTATGGGGAAGTCAAAGACGCACCAGCAGGTGCGCGGTTTTTTCTTGAGCAGCTTGCATTCGATCGATCAGGTCTTGCATTTTCATCTCCTATGAGGGGTTAAGCATACGGCAATAGGCTACCTTTTGCACCTGTAGTCATTCGCCGGATGGTTCTCCCGCTTAAAATTCCGCCATGATACCATCCACAAACCCATCCGGATCGAAGGGTTGCAGGTCGTCTGGTTTCTCGCCCAGCCCGGCGAACAGGATGGGGAGTCCCAATTCGCGTTGGATTGCGAAGGCCATCCCGCCGCGAGCGGATGAATCCAGCTTTGCCAGGATCACGCCGGTCACTTTAACTGCATCCTTGAAAGCGCGCGCCTGCTGGAGGGCGTTTTGTCCGGTGGTGGCATCCATCACCAGCCATACATGGTGCGGTGCGCCGGGCAACGCTTTGCCGACTACACGGTGCACCTTTTTCAGCTCCTCCATCAGGTTAAGCCGGGTGTGTAAGCGACCGGCGGTATCGATCAGCGCGATATCCATATTGCGCGCCACCGCGGCCTGAACCGTGTCATAGGCCACGGCGGCCGAATCGCCGCCTAACTGCCCGGAGATGACCGGAAGATCAAGCCGTTGCGCCCAGGTCTCCAATTGGTCCACCGCCGCCGCCCGGAAAGTGTCCGCTGCGCCGAACAACACGCTTTTTCCGCTGTGGTCAAATCGCTGTCCAAGCTTGGCGATGCTGGTCGTTTTACCCGAACCATTCACACCGACGATTAAGATGATGGTCGGCTGAGGGTCGAAGTCAAGCTCCGGCGGGGTGAGCAGGGTGCGGCGCAGCTCGTCACGCAGAGCGGCTTTCAGGTCATTGGCTTTTGTCAAGCCCTCGCGGTCCACACGCTGCTCCAGGGCATCCAGGATGACATCGGTGGTATCCACGCCCAGATCGGCCTGGATGAGCAATGCTTCCAGGTCATCCCAGGTTTCCGGCTCAATCTCGCTCGCCCCCAGGATGGTGGCAATTTGCCCAAAGGCAGCCTTGCTGGACTTTGATAGCCCGTCTTTCCACTTCGTAAGAATATTGGCCATACGGCTCGTTTCCAAAGACCTGATTATATCACCGGTAGGCGCGCACAACCAAGACTGCGTTATGCCCCCCAAAGCCAAAGGCGTTGTTAATGGCTACCTCGATTTTTCGCTCGAGCGCCTGGTTGGGTAGGTAATCCAGGTCACAATTCGGATCGGGGGTCTGGTAATGGATGGTGGGCGGCAGAGCGCCGGTTTGCACCGCCTGGACGCAGAAGATCGTTTCCAGCGCGCCGGTGGCCCCCATCATATGCCCGGTCATCGATTTGGTGGACGAGACCGGGATTTTATATGCCTGAGGACCCAGCGCCGACTTGATGGCTTTTGTCTCCGAGATATCATTCAGCATGGTGCCGGTGCCATGGGCGTTGATGTAACCTAGCTGTTCAGGGCTGACGCTAGCCGAAGCCATCGCCTGGCGGATAGCCGCCGCGCCTCCGGAGCCGTCCTCCGCCGGGGCGGTGATATGGAATGCATCCGCGGTTGCGCCGTAGCCGGCCAGCTCGGCCATGATTTCGGCTCCGCGCTTTCGGGCGTGGCCCTCGCGCTCCAATACCAATACTGCTGCCCCTTCACCCATCACCAGCCCATCGCGGTTCAAGTCAAAGGGTTGCGGTGTCTGCGAATAATCTTCGTTGCGGCGGGACATTGCTCCGACCCGGTCAAATGCACCCACCCCGACTTCGGTGATGGTCGCCTCGCTGCCGCCTGTGACGGCGACGTCGATCATCCCTGCCTTGAGCAGCATCCAGGCTGTGCCGATTCCATCGATCCCTGAAGCGCAAGCCGAAGCAACCGACAGGCTAGGACCGCGAAATCCATAGTCGATGGAAATCAACCCGGCCGCGCCGTTGGCCATGATCATCGGAATCGTAAATGGGCTGATGCGCCGGGGTCCCTCGTTAATCGATGTGACGACAAGGTCGTGAATCGTTGCAATTCCCCCAATTGCCGAGGATACGACCACTCCAACGCGGCCACGCTCGTCTTCGCCCACCTGCAGACCGGCCTGGGCAATCGCTTCCTTCGCCGCTGCGGCGGCAATTTGCTCGTAGCGATCGCGCCGGCGGGCTTCCTTCGGTTCCATGTAATTTTCCGGTTTGAAACCCTTGACCTCGCAGGCAATCCGCACCAGCAGGCGCGAAGAGTCGAACAAGGTGATCGGACCGACTCCCGAAACGCCGTTCAGTGCGTTTTCCCAGCTCTCTTTTACCGATAGGCCGAGTGGATTAACCGTGCCCATCCCGGTGATGACGATTTTCTCTTGTATCACGATACTCTCCTGTAAGCTTGTTCGCCTTCGATCATCATGACCCTCTCCGTAAAAAGCTAGCTCGCCTTTAATCCCGAGCCGGTTAGCACGACCGCCACCGGATCGGGTAGCTCTATGGCAACCTGTTGGATGGCATTCCAAACAATTGCAGAGGTTGGCTCGACATAAAACCCCAAGCGTGCCAATTGGTCGCGCCCAGGCAGGATATCTGGCTCGTCTACAGCGAGCAGCAGTCCGTCATGTTCGGCGATCATTTGCATTACGGCATCGCCTCTGATCGGGAAGCGCACCCGCACACCCTCGGCCAGGGTTTCACCCTCCGCAACCCAACCCAGCCCGGCGGCCCCATAGCGGTACAAAGCCCACAGCGGAGCGCAAGCTAACGCCTGAACGCCAACTATCTTGGGTATGCGTTGGATCAACCCGGCAGATTTCAGCGCGGCAAAGCCACGCGCCGCCGCCAGGAGCAGGTTCCCCTGACCGGCTGGCAGGACGACTGCGCCAGGCGCACCTCCGATTTGCTCGTATAGCTCGAAGGCCAGTGTGGCGTACCCTGCCAGCGCCTGTGGCAGGTAGGCGTGGCTGGCGTACACCAAGCCTTGCTCGACTGCACGAAGCGCGGCTTGCGTCGCATTAGACCGAGGTCCCATGATCCGCATGACTTCTGCGCCGTATCGCTCGATCTGTGCCAGTTTGGGCCCGGAGGTCGAATCGGGGATGTACACCTGCGCTTGGATACCGGCGGAAGTAGCATATGCGGCAAAAGAGGCCCCGGCATTACCGGAGGAGTCTTCCACGGCCGTCTTCACCCCACGCTCGATCAGAAAGCTGGTCAATACTGCCGAACCACGGTCTTTGTACGCGCCGGTCGGGTTGAGAAACTCGAGCTTGAAGGCCATGTCGCGGCCGAAAGAGTTGCGCCACACCAGCGGTGTAATCCCCTCGCCGAGGGTTACCTGAGGCGCTTCATCAGCCAATCCGAAGGTCTGGCGATAACGCCAGATGCCGGGTAGCGATGGATCGACCGTTCTGAGGTCGAACACCGGTAGGGCTTCATAATCATATAACCCGGCGCATACCGGGCAACGATAAGGCGCTCCCACGTCGGGATAAGGGCGCCGGCAGTTGGTGCAGCGAATGTCAGTCATTCAGGCCTGGCAGGTAATCACCCTCGACCCATTCCTCACCCAGCGGGCCGACTTCCTTTTTCCATACCGGTACGATATCTTTCAGGCGATCGATGCCATAACGTGCCGCCTCGAAAACGCCTGTATCGCGGTGCGCCGCGGTGCAGGCGATCAATACCGTAGGGGTCTTGGGGTAAAGCTTGCCAATGCGCTGCACAATGGCGATGCCTTGTACGCTGTCCCAGCGCGACCGGATTTCTTCGGCCACCTGGCGCATCTTGGCTTCTGCCATCGGTAAATAAGCTTCGTACTCCAGATAGCGGGTCTCATGCGGGTCGCCGCGCGTGGTGATGCCGCGCACCATGCCGGTAAAGATGCAGGCGGCACCGGTGCTGGGCAGGGTAATGCGCTTTAGCAGGTCATTCAAATCCAGCTCAGCCTCGGTAATGGCAAAAAGGGTCGGTAATTCCTCTAGCCCACCGCCGCTGACCGGCGGAAAGATCGCCACTTCTGCCCCGGTGGGGATTTGTTCATCGTCAAATGCAAACTCTTTGTTCACCGAGATTAACACCGTACTCGTCATCCCGGCCAGCCCGGGGAATTTCTGTTCAAGCTGAGCTTTGAGATCAATCACACGGGTCCCTGGCAGTAATTCAACTACAGCCTGGCGCGTGCCGGCGCGCTCTTTCAAGGTAGCAAAAAATAGCACGGTTATTTGACCCTGACTGCTAACGCTGTCATCGCTGATGCTATTCATGCTCAAGCTATCCATTAACCACATCTCCACTCAGCCCGCCATGTTTCTGCACCAGGCGGATGTTCTGGATCTGCATGGTCTTCTCCACGGCTTTCGCCATGTCATAGACAGTCAGGGCGGCTACCGAGACCGCGGTCAGCGCCTCCATTTCCACACCGGTCTTACCAACCGTGCGTACCGTTGCGATGATCTGCACACCCGGTAGATCGGCATCTGGCGTGATCACCACGTCGATGTGGGTCAATGGCAGCGGGTGGCACAACGGGATCAATTCGGCCGTCCGCTTGGCACCCATCACACCAGCCAGTTGGGCGACAGTGAGCACATCGCCCTTCTTCATGGCTCCGGCCTGGATCAACGCCAGCGTCTCCGGGCGCATGCGGACTTCGCCTCTTGCGATGGCGCTGCGCTCGGTATCCGGTTTGCGTCCCACGTCCACCATGCGAGCTCGTCCGGTTTCATCGATATGTGAAAGCTGATTAGACATGCCCAAATTATAATATACCCGTGGTGTTGTAGGGGCTTAGTCTCCTGTTTTGAATAACACATAGCAACCGGTTATAATACCAGGGGTGCTGCTCGGAGGCGGACTGTCTGAAGAGTCGCCCAGAATGTTCAAAAAAGCGCGAAAAATAAATCAAAATAGAGGCCCACATATGTTGGAATGGTTCACCAGTCTTAATCCGGTCATGCAAGCGCTGGCTGCAACGACTTTCACCTGGTTTGTGACCGCCCTTGGGGCCAGCATGGTCTTCTTTTTCAGAACCGTCAATCGCACCTTGCTGGATGGCATGCTGGGTTTTGCGGCGGGGGTGATGATCGCTGCCAGCTTCTGGTCGTTGCTGGCTCCAGCGATCGAAATGGCTGAGGCCGGTCCTTTTCCCCCTTGGGTTCCCGCGGCGGTGGGTTTTTTGCTCGGAGGCGGTTTCTTATGGGTCATAGACCGCCTCCTGCCTCACCTCCATCTGGGGTTTCCGATGGAAGACGCCGAAGGCATCAAGACCAATTGGCAACGCAGCATCCTCCTGGTGCTGGCAATCACCCTGCACAACATCCCTGAGGGGTTGGCGGTAGGGGTAGCTTTCGGCGCAGTAGGCGCCGGGCTACCGTCTGCCACAATGGCGGGGGCAGCGGCGCTGGCTCTTGGCATCGGTTTGCAGAACTTTCCTGAAGGCATGGCGGTT
>MGNS01000053.1:38348-51353 GCA_001795165.1 Chloroflexi bacterium RBG_16_57_11 | reverse complement strand
AGCCTTCTGGTACGGTCAGCTTTCCGGGACAGTCGAGCCGGTGGCGGGGGTGCTGGGTGCCGCCGCAGTGCTGCTGGTACGCCCGCTGCTTCCCTATGCGCTGGCCTTCGCTGCTGGGGCGATGATCTACGTGGTCGTCGAAGAATTGATCCCTGAATCGCAAATCGATAAGAAAACAGACGTGGCAACATTTGGAGCCATGATAGGCTTTGCGGTGATGATGATGCTGGATGTGGCTTTGGGTTAGCATGCCGTGGATCAATAAATAGGCCCTTGCAAGCTCCTGGGTTTGTGATAAAATCGACCTTCGGCATCCCACGATGTGGCTGCTTTCCGCTCCTGGCGCGCCTGCGGCGTTGACCAGAGGCAATCCCGAGGAAAGGAGGCATTCCATAATGCGCGAATATGAATTAATGTGTGTCGTCCACCCTGATCTGGACGAAAATGCGCTTAGCGAGATGGTTAAGCGCATCTCTGGCTGGGTCACTGACAATGGCGGCACTGTTCTCAAGGCCGACGTCTGGGGCAAGCGCCAGTTGGCTTACCCGATCCGTAAGCAGAAGCAAGGCCAGTACGTGCTCTTTCAGGTCAATATGGCCCCCAGCACCGGCGCTATCCTGGAGCGCAATCTGCGCTTCCAGGAGCCAATCCTGCGTTTCCTGCTGTCCGTCAAGTAAACCGATGGATGGATGACCGATCAATTGGTTTGCTTACAGGAGCTGAAGATGACACGATGCTTGAACAAAGTCCTGATCATCGGTCGCGTTGGACGCGACCCGGAGATGCGCTACACCCCCTCCGGTCGACCGGTGACCACTTTTAGCGTTGGCACCACACGCTCGTGGAACACGTCGGATGGCGAGAGACGCAGTGAGACCGAGTGGTTCAATGTTGTAGCATGGAGTAACCTGGCAGAAATTTGCAAACAGCATCTCGGAAAAGATCGTCTGGTCTACATCGAGGGACGCTTGCAAACCCGACACTGGGAAGACCAGGAAGGCAATAAGCACTCGGCTACTGAGATCGTCGCCAACGAAATGATCCTGCTGGAAGACCGTCGCGAAGCCAGCACCACCGAGTTCGAAGATAGTGGATCAGACGAAGTTTTATTTTCATAAAAGGCCTACGCGGCCCGCGATTTAAGGAGTATGTACAGTGAGTAATCAACCCCCAACCAATGAGGCTCAAGGCCCGGGCGGACGTCGCTTCTTCACCCGCCCGCGCGAATGCACGTTTTGCACCGATAAGAACGCCGTGATCGACTACAAGCTGGTTGAAGTGTTACGCCGGTTTGTCACCGATGAAGGTAAAATCCGCCCGCGTCGCCAGACAGGTACCTGCTCCAGGCATCAACGCGAGCTGGCTCGCGCGATCAAGCGCGCCCGTCATGCTGCTCTGCTCCCGTATTCTGGAGAGGTTCTCCGATAGGCGGTGTGACCGCGCAGCTTCACGGTTGTGCCGCGCGTCAGATCTACGGCGTAGAGTGCAACAGGTACCTGTGAGTTGCGTGGTTTCCACCGAGGCAGGATTGAGGCTTAATTAGATGGCAAAAAATCCGAAACAAAAACAGACCACCCTGTCGAAGAAGCACCTGGATCGAATGCATCGCGAACAACGCCAGACCCGCTGGATCATCATCGCCAGCGTAGCCGTTGTGATTCTGGTTGTCCTGGTTATCGGTTATGGCGTCCTCCAGGATAGGGTTCTCCGCTATCGCCGTCCAGTGGCGGAAATTAACGGCGAGCGCATCTCGGCGCAAGAATTTCGCAACTACACGAAGTACTACCGTTATGGAATCATACGTAATGCCGAGAGCAATTACCAGTTAGCCAGCATGTTCGGCGGTGATCCGGCTACCTTGCAGTCCTTCCTGAGCCAGCTTCAGAATTCTGTACAGCAACTGGATACGTTCACAGCAGGTGAAACCGCGATCAACCAGATGGTCGATAACGCCCTGGTGGTACAGGAAGCAAAAAAGCGCGGTATCACGGTCAGCGATGAAGAAATAGATGTACGTTTGCAGGAGGCGTTGGGTTATTACGCCAATGGCACGCCAACCCCCACCAATACGTCCACGCCTGCCGCGACCTCCACCCTATCCGCGCTTCAGATCAGCATGATGAAGCCAACCGCGACTACCACGCTGACACCGACGCCCAGCATTACCGAGACCCAGGCAACTGCCACACCAACCCTGGAGCCAAGCCCGACACCTAGCGCTTCTGCCACCCCACAAACCAGCCCTACACCGGAGCCGACCTCCACACCCTATACCTTTGAGGGTTATCAGAATACTTATGCCACGGTGGTGGCGGATTTCGACGTCAATTTCCAGGTTCCGCCTGAGACCTTGCGCTACGTCATCGAAACATCGCTCTTTCGAGAAAAACTTCAGAAAGAAATCGTTGGCGTCGTGTCATGTGAGGAAGAGCAGGTTTGGGCGCAACACATCCTGGTTGCAGATGAAGCTCTTGCAATAGAGATAAAGGGTAAGCTGGACGCCGGCGAGGATTGGCTCTCACTGGTCGAGACGTATTCGACCGATGAGGGCAGCAAGAGCCAGGGTGGTGATCTGGGTTGGTTTAGCCAAGGAAAGATGGTCAAAGAGTTCGAAGAGGCTGCCTTCGCGCTAAAAGTTGGCGAGGTAAGTGATCCTGTGAACAGCCAGTTTGGCTGGCACATCATTCGGGTCCTCGGGCACGAGAATCGCCCCTTGACTACGGTCGAATGCCAGAACCAGGAGCAAACCAAGTTCGAGAATTGGCTGACCGAGTATCGCAACGCCGCTCAAGTTCAAATCCTTGACTACTGGCAGGAAATTGTCCCGCTACAACCCACGCTGTCTCCAGAAATTCAACAGGCGATTGAGCAAGCCTCTGGAGCGACGGGAGATATCCCGCCTACACCGTAAGATTCGATTATCGAAGCGATAAAAAATGGCGGGCGCGAGCTTGCCATTTTTTTATCGGCCTAACAGAAAATGGATTGCCGAAAAGACCGGTCTGGAAATTTTACCAGACGGTCTACTCGGCGATGTCTTCGACCTGGTCCAGCTTGAGGCTGAGCACCTGGCTGGATGAATCGCGCCCCATGGTAACCCCATAAATCACATCCGCCGCCTGCACCGTATTGCGATTGTGGGTGATGATCACAAACTGGGTTTTCTCACTCAGCTCGCGCAGCAAGTCCCGAAAGCGTCCCACATTCACTTCATCCAGCATCGCATCTACTTCATCCAGCACACAGAAAGGCGTCGGCGCGACTTTTAGCAGGGCGAATACCAGCGCAGTTGCGGTCAGGCTGCGCTCGCCACCAGAAAGTAAGGCCAGTCCCTGCGTTCGACGGCCTGGCAGGCGGGCTTCGATATCGATCCCCGTTTCGGTCATATCGTCTGGATCGGTCAGCACGAGTCGCGCCGATCCACCACCGAACAGGCGGATAAAAATCTGGCGGAACTCCGCTGCCACCGCCTCGAACGTCCGCTGGAATTCGTGCTGCATGAGACTATCCAGCTCTGCAATCACCGCGTGGGTGTCTTTCTCAGCCTTTTCCAGGTCCGCCACTTGCGCCACCATAAACTCATAGCGCTGTTTTACCTCGTGGTATTCAGCCTGAGCCTCGGGGTTGATGGCACCCATGCGCCGTAACTGGGCGCGTTGTCGCTTGATGCTTTCCTCGATGTCCGGTGATAACTTTTTGACAATTGGAAGCTGCTCCACCATCCCCGCCAGTGGTAATGGAGTGGGGCCGGAAACCTGCTCCTCGTACTCGAATGCAACCAGGCCAAAATCCTCCTCCACACGCCGCTGTAAAGACTGCAAAGCCTCCTGCCGACGGGCCAGAGCGATGCGCATCTGGGTGTGAGTATGCTCTGCCAGGCTGTAATTTTGCCTCGTAACGGCCTCGGCTTTCTGCCTCTCGTCTGACTCTGCTTCTAAACTTTCAAGCTCGGTTTCGGCCGGCTCGATTTTGGCGCTCAACTCGCGAATCACCTCGCCAATTTGCGCCTCGTCACGTAGAAGATCGGTTCGTTGTACCTGAACTGCTGCAAGCTCCGCCACCAGCTCGCCGAGCCGTCTCTCCAGGGCTGCCAGGTTATGCTCTCCATGGTTGACGCTGGTCTGCCGTTCTTGCTGGCGATTTTGAGCATCGCTCAGCGCTCGCTCCGCCACAGCCAGACGAGTATTCCAATGGGCTTGTTCGGCGTGCAATTCGTCCAGGTCAAGCTCTTCCAGACGGGCGACCTCCTGACGCAGGTTGCTCCGTGTTTCTTCCAGCAGCCTGTCAATCTCCTTCAGATCGAGAAGGTGGTTTGTGATCTCGGTTTGGCCATGCTCCAGGTCGTCCTCGAGGCGCAAACGCTGCTCTTGCGCCCAGGCCGCCTGGCGCTCGGCCGCTTCCAACGTCAACACCGCTTGATCTACGGCTTGGCTGGCCTTGTATAATTCCAGACGGCTGGCTTCCTGGGCCTGGGCTAACCGATCAGCCTCCGACTGATGCGCCAGGACGTCAGCCTCGATTACCTGGAGCCGCTCATCCAACGCAGCCTGCTCGGACTGCCGGCGGCTCTGAACCGCTTTCAGCTCTTTGCGCTGGCGGTTGCGCCCCAGCAAAGTCTGCTGGACGGCTGCACCTTCACCCCCGCCACCCCCACCAGTAACCGGTCCGCTGGCGTAAAATACTTCTCCGTTAAGTGTCACCGCGCGCACATTACCCGGTTGACCGGAAAGGGCGCGCCGCGCCGCAGGTCGATCACGCACCACGATCACCTGACCGAGCAGCAAATCCAGGGCCTGGCGCACCTCTGGCTGCTGGGCGTTGACCAGGTCCGAAGCGATACCCAACACCTCTTCATTAACATGTAAAACAAGACGTTTAGTACGTTTATCGCCTAACAAAGGAATCGGCAGCAGGACGCCGCGACCTGTACTTTCACGAAGCAAATCCAGCGCCGAATCCGGTTCATTTTCCAGGACGATCGCCTCCAGGAATTCTCCCAAGGCAGCCGTAATCGCTCGCTCTAGCTCTGCTGGCGTTTCCAGATAGCTGCTCAGAGCGCCGCGCGCCCCTGAAAGCCGCTGCTGGCGGGTGGCCTGTAGTAAAATGCGCGCCCCCTCGGCGTAGCCGGTGAGCGTGTTCTCTGCCTGATCCAGCACATCCTGTTGCGCTTTGAGCCGCGCCAGCTCCGCGGCCAGGTTGGAGCGCTCTTCCAGGGCTTGCTTGCGTTCCATTTCAACGGCTTCAAGCTGTTTCTGTCCATTCAGCTCTGCTTCGGCAGCATCTTTGTAGGCTGACTCGGCTTTCTGGGTAGCAGCCAGCGCTGCCTGTCTGGAGGCATATGCAGTCTGACGGGCTTGTTCGGTTTTGGCTTGTCCCTGGATGGCTTTTTCCAGCTCCTTGTGGGTGCGTTCTGCCTGCGCCTGGATCTCCACCAAACGGGCTTGCAATTGCCCCTGACGGATACTCAGGCTAGAGAGCTGCTGTCGAACATCCTGGACCGACTTTTCGACCAGCAGGCGTTCCTGTTGACGGGCTGTTAAGTCCAGCTGCACCTTGTTTAATTGGTCACTCGCCTCCTCCAGCTCGATTCGGAGTTGGTCGACATCCTGGATAGAGCCAACCAATAGATCGCGTTGGGAACTCAGTTCCTCTTCCAGTCGTTCCCGTTCAGAGTGCACCCCCGCTTGCTGCTGATGGAGCAAGCGCAGCCGCTCTTCGGATACAGCCAGCTGGCGGCTGATGACCTCTCGCTGTCCGTGCAGCCCGGAAAGCTCTTTATGATAGGCATTCAACCCGGCGCGTGCCAGGCCGAGTTGCTGGCGGAGGGCGGCCAGGCTCTGCTCTACACCGTTTTGTTCGTTGCGCACCTTTTCCAGGCGGGTCTCCTGCGACTGGACGGCCTTGCGGGCCTCTGAAAGCTCAAATTGGGCCGTGTGCCAGTAATAGCCATACCACTCATGCAGCAGGATCTGCAGATCGGCGCGCAACTGCTCATATTCCTGCGCCCGCCGAGCCTGACGCTCCAGGCTGGACAGGCGCGGCTTGAGCTCCGCCAGGATATCCTGTACGCGCTCCAGGTTGCGCCGGGTGGCTTCCAGGCGGCGCAGCGCCTCCTCACGGCGGGCGCGATGTAGACCGATCCCGGCGGCTTCCTCGAATAATCTTCGCCGCTCGTCAGCCTTGAGGGAAAGCGCCGCATCTACCAGGCCCTGACCGATCACAGTATAGGTGCGCTCAGCCAGGCCGGATTGAGCCAGTAGCTCACCCACATCTTTCAGCCGTACCCGCTGGCCATTGACCAGATACTCGTTCGATCCATCCCGGTGCGCACGCCTGGCAATGGCCACCTCGCTATAGTCGATTGGCAGCCAGCCGTCGCTATTGTCGAAGGTGATGGTTGCTGAGGCCAACCCGGAGCGGGGACGGTTTTCCGAGCCGGAGAAGATCATGTCTTCGGTCTTTTTCCCTCGCAATAACCCGTAGGATTGCTCACCCAGGACCCAGCGCAGGCTATCGGCGATATTCGATTTGCCGCTGCCATTTGGCCCGACAATTGCTGTCACCTTTTCGGCAAACTCGAACAGGGTGCGGTTGGCAAATGTCTTATAGCCGTGAAGCTCGAGGGATTTCAGCTGCCTGGGCATGTAGGGTGCTTATAACTTTGCACTGGGTTAGGGTTGGGGCGCAAGGTCATTGTATTCTGTAGAGGTAGTCCCGGTTAGGCTGGAGGCATCCTGGGGCTCCTGGTCGAGTCTTTCGAGGGCAGCCCGGGCGGCTTCTTTGGCTGCTGCCTGTTTGCTCAGACCACTGCCAAGCCCATAGATCTGGTCGTTGATTAAGACTTCAACCTCGAACATCTTCAGGTGCTCCGGCCCATGGGTTGCTACAGTGCGGTAGATCGGCGGCCCGAAACCGCGCGCCTGGATACGCTCCTGGAGCACGCTCTTAGGATCGCGATCCTGGTTGGTGGATAGGATTTGTTCGGTTGCTTGCTCCAGCAAAGGGTCGATGAATGTTGAAACATTTTCCAGACCGCTATCCAGGTATAGAGCGCCGATGACTGCCTCGAAGGTAGCGCAAAGCAACGCTAAACGTTGACGTCCGCCGCCCTGGCCTTCACCTCGCCCAAGTCGCATCGCCTGGCCAAATTCCATGTTTTGGGCGAACTCGGCTAACTGTTCGGTGCGCACCAGTGCCGAGCGCAACCGGGTAAGGTCGCCTTCGCGCATCTCGGGGAAGCGATTGTAAAGCCAGGCGCCGACTAAAAAATCTAGTACTGCGTCGCCAAGAAATTCCAGGCGCTCGTTATCTTCAAGCGCTTCATCGAAATGTTCGTTGAGGTAGGAGCGATGAGTGAAAGCGCGCAATAGCAAGGAATAACGGGAAAACGGCAATCCTAACCGTTGGGCAAAATCCTGGGGAGACTCGTTGAACACATCTCCCTGAGTTGTCGAGTGCATCATCAACTCCTTCTGGAACTCAGGGAGCGTTAGCTACCCGACCTCGAGCCGAGTGGCTGGCGATCCATCAGTTCCCGCTGTTTTTATTGATCCTGCGCAAGTATATCAGGGAAGTCGCACCGTTGTCCAGCGAATCTATAATCAAGTGCGTCCTTACCTGATTGCCTCTTGACGCCGTGCGCACAGAAATGTATGATCATGAATAACATCCTGGGTCACAGGATCATCAATCACAACAACCCATATGCGGATCACTCCAACAGTCCTGGCATGATCCAGCGGTTTTCATCGAGGAACGGCTTTGAATTTGACTCGCTCAACTGTTGATCCCGAGAGCATGCGTGAGGCCATGCGTAAGTGGGCAACGGGTGTCACAATCGTCAGCTCGATCTACGATGGCCTGCGACATGGCATGACCGTTAGCTCCTTCACTTCCATCTCACTCGATCCTCCTCTGGTCTTGGTCTCATTGGCCAAGGATACCCGAACTCACGAACTGGTCCAACGTTCCAACATTTTTGGGATTACTCTGCTAAACCAGGGCCAGGATGAGATTTCTGACCGATTTGCCGGCCGAATCACTGAAGACCAGGATCGTTTTGCCGATCTTGAAACTTTCAGTTTGCACACCGGCGCGCCTTTTTTGAGCGGTGGCTTATCTTTCCTGGATTGTTCTGTGATCATCTCCCAGGAAATTGGCGACCATACCTTGTTTGTCGGCCAAGTCATCGCCTTGTTGGTCACACAGGATGGAGACCCGCTGATCTATTACGATCGCAGCTACCGCCGTTTGAGGCGCGACGAGGCGGGAGCATAAATATATGATTCCTGAGGGTTTCACCTCAATTGACGAGGCGATGGATATCGGCAGGAGGGTAGCCATGATAGCAGATTTGCTTTCCCCCGAAGAGCGATCGTTATTGTTGAAGCTGGCGCGCCAGGCTTTGGAAGCCGGTGTGCAAGGCCAGCTGCCAACGCCACTTGACCTGCAAGCCCTGCCGACCCCCTTGCAGCAGGCTGGCGCCAGCTTTGTAACCTTGACCCGGTATGAAGACCTGCGAGGTTGCGTCGGCGCGTTGGAGCCTTATCAGCCGCTAGCGGAGGATGTTCGTGAGCATGCCATTGCCGCTGCCTTGCAAGATTTTCGCTTCCCACCCGTACAGCCTTCCGAATTGCCAGAGATAAAGATCGAAATCTCGCGCCTGACCTTGCCGAAGGACCTGGATTATAGCTCGCCGGAGGAATTGCTCGCCCGGCTGCGACCGGGCGTCGATGGAGTCACGTTGATGGATGGAAGCATGCGGGCAACTTTTCTCCCCCAGGTGTGGGAAAAACTACCCGAAGCACGCTCGTTCTTAAACCACCTTTGTCGGAAGATGGGCGCGCCGGAGGATCTATGGCGCAGAAAAAAACTGCGCGTTCAGACATACCAGGTCGAAGAATTTCACGATTAACCTGGAAATCGCCCGTTTTTATTCTAGATTTGGGTGAAATGTTCCACGTTGAGCACAAACAAGGTGGCGCGTTTCATCCCCGGTTCCTGTGGTGGAGAGACGCTTTTATGGATCACCTGGATGGCATCATCCAGCTTTTCGTCAGTCACGCCGATCATCAAAGTGCTCGAGCCGCGCCGTAAAAATCCGCCTGTGGAAGCGATACGTGTCACTCTGAAGCCCGATACAATCAGCGCCTGGGTTACCGGATCATTGTCATTGTCGCTTATTATTGTGAGGATGAGCTTCATCAGAACACCTCGTAGCGTTCCACTTCAAGAGTAAAAACCGTTGCCCCACCAACGGTCACAGGTGTGGTCAACGGCAGGTGAAATGGGGCGCCCTCCAGCGGCGTGGCCACGTATTCCACCCGGCGGCGGCAGGTCTCACCAAGGATGCGGACCGCCTCGGCCTCCTGTCCCGCAGACATGCCAATGAGCAAAGTTGTGTTTCGGCTACCCAGAAAGACGCCCGTGGTGGACAACAGCGTTGGCATCAGTCCTGCTTTGCTCAGTTCTTCGATCGCATGATCGACATCCTGACTTTGCATGACAACTGCCATCAACCGATTGATACGCATCAGCCTTGCCTCCTTTCCCGCGTTCCAGCCATGAGAAGCATGTGGCCGTCGCATTTACTCCAACGAGACGATCTGCGGCGAGGCATCACTAATCGTGACCGTCTGCCCGTCCGGGAAAATCACTACGCTTTTTTCCTTTTGACGCAGCACTGTCAATCCTCGATATTTTACCGTAACTGGCCAAGGAAATGGGTTCAATCCGCTCAATGCCACCCGTCTGGATGAGATCAAGCGTACGCCCAGGATATCCAGGAACAATCCTAATGGAGCCAGACCCTGGAGGGCGTTGCGTTCCCCAAAACCTTGCCCCGTCACTGCGTGATATTGCCGCCGGAAGGCAGCATCGCTTTTCAAGTTTTGGATCATAGCCCTCATCAATCGCCCCATCAGCGTTGCGGCTTCACTTCGAAAGCCATACTGGACCAACGCCTGGCCGATCAACAGGTTCCATAGCAGGTTCGTGCTGGAACAAAGCTCCGCATCATCGCCTGCCTGCGGTTGGGGGCAGGCCGAGATCCCGAACGGTCGCCAGAAGCGCTGGGGGTTCGTCAACGTGTCCTCCACCAGCTTTTGCGCCTGGTCCGCGGCTGGAATACCTGCCCACAAAGGGGTTAGCGTGCTGTCGTCCTGATAATCATACCCCACGCTGGATAGAACCATCCGGTCATCGGCTTCCAGTCCGTGGACTTCGATCCTTTCCAGGCTCTGATAAACGAATTGACCGGTCAGCCTGCCATGCCCCGGTGTCCATTGGAACTGCTCGTCCTGGATGCGCTCGACGCGCCGGTTGCCCGAGGCGCTTTTACCATGAATGAACACCAGCGGGTGGCGCCGCACCGTCTCGTCGGTATGAACGTTCATCAGCAGCCGTACGGGCTCAGAGAACTCCCTGCGAAGGTAAATATTCCCTGCCCCATGATTGCTCGCCAGCAGCTCCCCGTGGGTGGATCGATGAGTGTCGCGGTCCCAATCATAATAAGAGGCCATGGTCCCATTCCACGATCTCTCTACAGCCGCCTTCAGCCGTTCGGCTGTGGCTTCTAATCCGAAGATTTCCTCCTCGCGAGCCAGGATGTGGGCGATCCGGACCAAGGTCTTACACTCCCGGTATAAAAATGCGCACAAAGCCGGGCTTTCAGCGGTGGAAATATCGACGCCCAATGACCAACTGTGCCAGCGAGAGTACACCGGGTGGTCCTCATCTCCAGCCTGCAACGGATGGTCCCATTCTGGGACGCCGTCGCCATCCTGGTCATGCTCACGGCTGAACCAGGCTTGGTTGAACTTCAGGAGTGCGTCGAAGGTTTCATTGAGGAAGGCAGTTTGCTCGGTGGCTTCATAAATCCGCCACACCATGCTGGATAGCAGCGGTGTGGCAAGGATCTTGCTCCGTTGGCCTCCCAGACCAGGTTTCCAGTCGATAAAGCCTTGGTCGGTTTGGATTGACAGGTAGTTTCGCACCAATCCCTCGGCCAGCTCTGGCGCGGCTGGAAGTAACAGATCGATCAGGTAGTAGGCTTCCAGTGGCGATTGACCGTTCCATAAATGGTTGTAATCACTGCCATCGCAGCGTTGCGAATAACCCTGGTCTGGCTGGCGGCTCATCACAAAGGAAGGATTCGGCAGGTTGGCCGTAGGACCAACATACAAATGGATGGCTTGTTTCTGAGCCAGCATCAGCACAGTGTCCCAATCGGCATCGCCGGTGTGGATTTCCACCAAGCTGCTGTTCAGCATCTCAAGACGTGTGCGCTCGGCATCCCATTTATAAGCCGCAATGGTGCGCGCCAGCTCGAACGAAGCCTGCCGGTCTGCCAGTGCTGTATGGACCCAGGTGATCTGGCGCACATTATCGGGGCTCAACCCCATCTTCAGGACCAGGGAAGGGTACGGTCCGGGGCCGGCTTTTGCCCCACCGGTCATGAACACCACCGGAGAAATACCGTCGCTGTGCCCGCTCAGGATGGTGGCGGCCTGCATTTCGAAAGGTGCCATTCGCTGGCCTTCGGTAGGCGTCAGCCGAGCGACCATTTCCAGGAGCAAAGTACAATCCTTATGGCCATTGTGCGTTATTTGTATTCGTCCTGCCAGGGCGTGCGACTGAGGAACCCAATATTCAGCCAGTACGTCTATATCCGGGAAGGGAGAAAAAGTGAGCGACAGGAAGTTTGGAAAGGCCTGTAGCACGACCGGCGGCTGGGCAAACTCACCTGGATCGCCCAGGGTCACCTCGCCCAGGGTGAAGCGCGGAAAGAGGCGCATCGCCCGGGCGCGCAGTCCGTAGGAGGTTTCTACCGCCAGAGCCGGTGGATCGCCATCGCCCAACGAAAGCTCCCAGATCTGGTCATCACAGTAATCTGTTGGCCCCAGGCGAACATCGCTGGCCAAGGTCAGAGCCAACGGGTCGCCGGCCTTCAGTTGCCATTCACGCATGGCTGAATTTTAACCGTATTTTGTGCTAGAATTTATCATAATTACTAAAAATTGACAGGAGGTTTCCATGAGTCCGATCCCTTCCGGCCCGCGCGGGATGTACTTCGAAGAATTTCAAACCGGTCAGCGGATCATCACCGCCGGGCGCTCGATCACAGAGGCTGACATCGTCAGCTTTGCTGGTCTTTCGGGTGATTTTAACCAAATTCATGTTGACGCTGATTACAGCGCCAAGGCTCCATTTGGCCAGCGAGTGGCTCACGGCTTGTTGGTCACTGCGATTGCCTCCGGTCTGGCGATGCAGACAGGCGTGATGGAAGGAACGGTCCTGGCTTTCCGCGAAATTAACGAGTGGAAGTTCATTAAGCCAGTATTCATTGGAGACACTGTGCACGTGGTGCTCGAAGTCACTGCAACCAAAGACCTGCGCCGAATTGGTGGGGGTTCGGTGATGATCGAAATTACAGTCGCCAACCAGAAGGATGAAACCGTGATGAAAGGAGTCTGGACGGTTTTAATCGCTTCCCGCCCTGGTTAAAATGCAAGCCTCGGAAGATCCGCACCAGCCTGTTCGTAACCCGTCCACCCACCCGGAAGAAGAAGATGACCACGCTTCCTCTACGGCGATGCGACCCTCGGAAAGCTCACCGGTGGAATCACATCCGGATCACCCCGGTAATCAACCTGTTGATCTCCCCATATCGGATGCCTCTGCCGTAGAAGTGTCACCAGAGACGGACGATAAGATAGAAACACCACTTCCCGAGGCGCCGCCGGATGATGAAGACACAGCTCCACTACGCCTGGCCAAGCCGCCCACCCCTCCACCGCCCTTTGGCGGCAAAGGAGGACCTTCAGCGCAGCCGGCCAAACCCATTACGCAGCCGGTTACCTCACCGCCAGCAGCCCCACCCTCCGGTGTAGAAGCTCCTCGACCGACCATCCCGGTAGCGCCAGTAAGCCAGGTTTCTTCGCGATCCCCAACGGCGCCACAAATAACCCCCACCTCCAACCCCAAACAACCCTCCTCTACTGTACC
>MGNS01000053.1:24710-38322 GCA_001795165.1 Chloroflexi bacterium RBG_16_57_11 | reverse complement strand
CAATCGCGAAGCGACCTGTTTCGAGTCCGGTCTCGGCCGGGTCGCCGCCCGCGCGGCAAACCGCCCAGGCGTCACGCAAGGCCAGGCCGCTGCGCCCAGGACCTGTCCACGTCCAGGCTCAGCCAGTGCGACGCTCTCAGCCCTGGCGGGATAGCCTGGGTTGCCTGCTGCGCTCGGCTATTATGGCTCTGTTTGCACTGGTGTTGGTCGCCTTCTGTGGCGTATCGATCCTGTTCTTTCAGTATTATCGGATTGCCCGTACCCTTCCCGATATCGCCGATCTCCGCCAGCGCGCCTCCCAGTTCGAGACCATGCGCATCTATGACCGCAATGGCAATGCCTTGTATGATATCGTGGATCCCAATGCCGGGCGGCGGACCTATGTGCCGCTGCCCAAAATTTCACCCTATCTGGTAGCGGCTACCATGGCTACCGAGGATAAGGGTTTCTATAGCCATCCGGGCTTCGACATGTTTGCCATCGTGCGCGCGTTCATCCAAAATTACCAGAGCGGTGAGACGGTCTCCGGCGCATCCACGATCACCCAGCAGCTGGCCCGATCATTGCTGTTATCCCCCGAAGAGCGCTTCGAGCAGAGTTATGACCGGAAAGTGCGGGAAGCCATCCTGGCAGCCGAAATTACGCGTCGCTATTCAAAGGATGAAATTCTCGAAATCTATCTAAATGAGAACAACTACGGCAATCTGTCGTATGGGGTTGAGGCGGCGGCTGAGACCTATTTCGAAACCACCGCAGATAAGCTGACCCTGGCGCAGGCTTCTTTTCTGGCCGGCTTGCCACAAGCTCCGGCGGTTTATGACGTTTTCACGAACCCTGAGGCCGCCTTCAGCCGCCAGCGGGACGTGTTGTCCTTAATGTACGAGCTGAGCCAGGAGCAGAACTGCATCGAGGTCAGCAATGCGCCGCAACGCATCTGCGTCGACGCGGTCTCAGCGACCAAAGCGTCAAATGAAATCAAGGAATACCCGTTCAACCCGCCGGTGGCGCGGATGCGCTACCCACATTGGGTAACTTATATCCGGACCTTGCTGGAAGCGCAGTTTGACCCGCAAACCATCTATCGATTAGGCTACAACATTTACACCACGATCGATCCGGAGCTTCAGGAGCTGGCCCAAGCTGCCGTCAGCGAGCAGGTGCAGACCATGGCAGGGCAGAATGCCGGAAACGGCGCCCTGGTTGCCATCCGACCGTCTACAGGAGAAATCCTGGCGATGGTCGGCTCGGCGGATTTTTACAATGAGAACATAGACGGCCAGGTCAACATGGCGATCAGCCCACGCCAGCCTGGCTCGGCGATCAAGCCGCTCACCTACCTGGCGGCGTTCGAAAAAGGCTGGACGCCTGCTACGCTGATCTGGGATGTGCCGACCGACTTTCCGCCCTCCGGCCGTCCAGATGACCCGAGCCCGCCCTACCAGCCAACCAATTATGACGGGCGCTTTCACGGGCCGGTCACTGTGCGGGATGCCCTGGCCAATTCATACAATATTCCAGCGGTCAAGGCTTTGCAGTATGTTGGCATCTATGATGACCCAAACGCGCCTGACGAAGATGGGTTGATTGCCTTTGCCCGCCGAATGGGCATCACCTCGCTGGACCAGCCAGATTACGGTCTCTCGCTCACCCTGGGTGGTGGAGAGGTCAGCCTGCTGGATCTGACCTCGGCGTTTTCGACCATCGCAAACAACGGTCGTCGCATACCGCCGGTGGCGATTTTGCGAATCACCGATCGGGATGGAAACCTGGTTTACGAGTATAAACCAGCCGAGGGGACGCAGGTGATACGCCCCGAGCATGCGTATCTGATCACCTCAATATTATCGGACAACCGGTCCCGCACGCCTGCGTTCGGCGCAAACTCGGCGTTAAACCTGCCTTTCCCCGCCGCGGCAAAGACCGGCACCACGAACGATTTCCGTGATAATTGGACTGTTGGGTATAACCCTGATCTGGCGGTTGGTGCGTGGGTCGGCAACGCTGATTACACCCCGATGCGCAACACCACCGGTTTGAGCGGAGCCGCCCCCATCTGGAACCGGGTGATGACGGCGATAGTCCCCAGGCTGACGGGCGGCAATCCGAGCCAATTCAGCGCACCGCCTGGGGTGGTCGAGCGCCTGATCTGCGCCGAGTCCGGCGCTTCGCCATCCGAGTGGTGTCCCAAGCAGCGCAGCGAGCTGTTTGCCATCGACCAACCACCTCTGCCCCCAGAAGACGACTTGTGGCAGCGTGTAGTCATCGACACCTGGACCGGGCTGCACGCCTCCAGCTCTTGCCCGGAATTTCGCGAAGAAAAATTCGTCCTCAACGTCACAGACCAGGCGGCACGCCGCTGGATTCGCCGGGATCCACAGGGGCAGGCCTGGGCGGAGGCGATGGGCTTCCCTCGCCCGGTGGTCTTCACTCCCAACCGCGAGTGCGCACCTACCGACCCGCAGCCCACGCTGATCTTGGCCTATCCGAAGGATGGTGATACCATCCGTGATAGCCAGGTGAATGTGTACGCCTTGATCGACGCCCCGCAGGATATCGAATTGTGGCGGCTTGAAGTGGGTCCGGGTCAAAAACCCGTCGAGTGGGAAGTGCTGGCGCAAGGCCGTAATCGTATCCCACAGCCCGATATCATCGCTAATTGGGATGCAAGCGACTATCCGCCAGGCATCGTGACCTTGCGATTGTACCTGCAAGGGCCGGAGGGCGCATACGCCGAGCGTCTGGTCCGGCTGGATATGCAGGTGCCCACGCCGACACCTACGCCGACCCCCACACCGACGGTCACACCCGAGCCTACCTCTACTCCAACGGCGACCCTTCCACCGACCGAGACGCCTACACCGACCGAGACGCCTACACCTACGCTCGAGACAGTGGGTCCTCTCATAAAATTCCCCAAGGCGACCAACCTGCCTTAGAGGCAGCAGCCGGACGGTTGCTTATAGTAATGGCAGTTGCGGGTCCCGGTTAGCCAGCGGGTCAAGATCGAGCAGTTTCTCCAGGTTTTCTCGCTTCAGGCTCATATCATCCGCCAGCCTGCGCAGGTGGCGGAATTTGATCAGCTGCCAGCCGTCTTGTAAAGCGCTCCGCAGTCGCGGATCGCGGTTCAGTTTGTATTCGATCAGCCGGGCACGTCCTCCGGGCAGGATGATCATCCGCCGGGTGGGGAGATCTTCGCCATGTTGGCTGAATACGATGTTGCCAATCATCGCAGAAGCGATGACAAAAAATGCGCTTGCGGCTGGTCCCCCTGGTTCAAGCCATTTCAGAATAGAGTGCCCGTCCTCTGTTTCGATCAACTCAACCTGGTATCCCAGGCGCGTCCCGGTTTTGGAAAGCAGGCTTTTCATGCCTTCCAGGTCGGCACGTCGGGTGGAAGGGGCATCTTCGGGGCGCAACTGCCAGGTGCGGCTGCCGGGCGGGTGCTCTATCCCATATGACTCCAGGCACTCCTGGATCAGCTCCAGGCTGGGAGTGAACAATCCGGTGAAACCGACGCACAGGATCTCATCCAATTGCTCCAATGTGATACCAGGAACCTTTTGCAAGGTGCGCACGACCTCCGTTTCTATCCGGTCGGTAAGGGAGGTTCGTGGTTCCGTGGCCTGGACCGCTCGGCGCTGGGCGAATTCCCCTGGTAGCCACCACAGCCCGGTATCCAGCGACCGGCTGCTGCCCCCGTAGCGGCTAAAGGCGTTCGGCCGGACGAAGGCTTCTTCCAGCGCTGCAGAGAGCTGCTTGAATCGCTCTGCTGCCGGGGTTTCGGGGTCGTCTGATGCAAGCAGGCGATGCGATTGGGTCAGCGAGTGCAGCGCGGCAGCCTGCAGGTGTGGGTAGCTGGCAGGCTCGCCGATCTGGCGCAGATGATCTTGCACTGCAGTCTGGATCGCTGCCGGCAAGTTTTGTGCCCGGGCACCGGCAGACGGGTGGCGCTCTGATAGGTCTGCTTCGGAGCGCCGCCACAGGATTTGCGCCTGTCCTTCTTCCAGCCGTAAGGCCACATCTTGCAGGTCGAAGCCGGCGAGTTCGGCCGAAAGCAGCGCCGCGCTGAAAAATCCCGGCTCGGTTTCGCCGATCAGACACATGGTTGGAGTACCCGGGGCGAGCAGGACGTTGAGACTACGCATAGCAGAATAAAGCGCTTCGGTGTGCCATTCCCAATCATAGCGCCGGCGATGCAGGACGCTTTTGAACGCAGCATTGGCGGCATGGCCCCACAGCCAGCCCGCCCATAACGCCGAAAGGGTCCAGTATGCCTGGTTGGGGCGCGGCAGGGCGGCCAGCGCCGCCTCCGCCGTAAAAATTGGCCCGGTTCCATGCCGCTTCTGGTCGGTCAGATCCTTTAACCGCCCTTCGTATATGCAGATCCCACCACTTTCGGGGGGTATATTCGGCCATAAGGTGACCGGTACAGGTGATGGTGAGCCAAGGCTGAGGGTCCAGCTCTGCACGGCTCCTTCGAGCGCCTGCCAGGTGTTCTTTTCAAGGAAGCGCGGCGGCGTGGTAAGCTGGCGAGGCCGTTGGCGCGCGGCCGGATGTGGCCATAGGACGTTCGTCTGGTCGAAAACCGCCAGCAACAAGGCCGCCAGGCTCCGCCGGTGCGCCAGCGGGAAGCTTTCCAGCTTATTCACCAGGGTGACCAGGGCGTACATCGTGCGCGGCAGGTACATCGCCAGGGCTTCTTCAGCGTATCCACGGTCGGGGTCGTCCAGCGGCGTCACCCGTTCCAGGGCTCGCGCTTTATGTAGCTCGCCGGAGGCAAAGCGTTCCGCACGCGCCGCGTCATGAGCAGACGCCGGGCGCTCATAATTTTCATTGCACTGGGCGCAGTGATAGATTACACTGGATGGCGCACTCGCCTGGCGCTCCCAGACGAAAGCCTGTACCTCCACCGGTTGGTGACATTCGGCGCACTCGCTATGGTACAACCCACGTAGCAGCGGCTCCAGGCGCTCCCCAGCTTTTTGGGCAACCGCCAGGTCCGCCAACGTTGTGCGCAGCTCGCTCTCCGTTGGAGGATTGGCGTGCAGCTCCAGCATGAAGCGGGCGATGGGGTTATTGACCGCCGCCATGAGGCGGTAGCCGGCACGTGCGGCTTCGACAACCAGTCGCGGCGAGGCCCCAAACGGCTCCAGGACCCATGCGCCAACTGACAACCGCTCTCGCAGCCAGGCCGCGCCCACTCCCTCCGGTATAGGCGGCAGATAGCGCCCTAACGGTCCAGGATGCTCAGGATTCTCACCTGGGTAATAGGTGAGTGGTTCAGACAAATTGGCTCTCCGTATGGGATATTATAACGTTTGTAGGGGTGAAGCATCCAGCCAATTAACGAACTGGCAAACGATCGCAAAACGCTGGATGCTTCGCCCTCTTCAGCGGTAATGCCGCTCAAGCTCGGAGGCGTACCGGCTGCCTACCTGGCTGGCGTTTGCCGCGAGCCAATCCGCCAGTCGCGTGCGCCCGGTCGGCGGCTGGGAGGAGATGAGCATGCCGGCGCTCAGCCCGCGATATTCATCCCAGGTCAGGGTCACATCTTTCATCCACCAGCCGATGATCCTAGATAGCTGCAGCGCGATCGAAGGCGGCAGGTGTGCCAGCCACAGTCGCCGACCCAAGCTGCTGGCGATCAGCTCCACCAGTTGGTTGAAGCTGAAGATGTCCGGGCCCACTGCGTCCAGCGTGCAATCTTCTTTCCCGGAGCTTATCTGCACCGCCAGGCGGGCGTAATCTTCCACGAAGATCGGCTGCATTGGGTATTCCCCATCGCCCGGGATGGCAAAAAATGGGAATTTGCGCACCAAATAGGCGATGTTGTTGATCAGGATATCCTCCTGGCCAAATAGCACCGTCGGCCTCAGGATAGCGTAAGGCACCCCTAACTCCTGCAGGTCCTTCTCTAACTGTGCCTTGCCGCGGAAATAGGGCAGAGGCGAGTCTAATGACGGATTGGTAATGCTGGTGTGTACGATGCGCCGCACGCCGGCCTGTTTCGCCGCCCGGAACAAGGCCTGGGTGTTTCGCACAGCTCCAGAGAAAGTGGTCGTGCCGTGGTCGAAGCGCACCCAGTAGGTGTTGTACAGGGTGTCAACGCCCTCCAGGCTGTTCGCCAGCTGGTCCGGATGGTCGGAATCGAAGGGCAGGGCTTTGA
The DNA here is from genome assembly GCA_001795165.1 of Chloroflexi bacterium RBG_16_57_11. Classification (GTDB taxonomy): domain Bacteria; phylum Chloroflexota; class Anaerolineae; order Anaerolineales; family UBA4823; genus RBG-16-57-11. Next base: position 32,156 of record MGNS01000053.1, on the reverse strand, counting down.
CCTGACCGCCAAATTCGTTCGGCCGGTGGGGGTGGCCGGTCAGGGTTATTACTTGCCGACCCTGAGCCAGCAGCAAGCGTGTGATGTATTTACCGGTATAGCCAAATGCACCAATAACTGCGTCCATGGGTTTTATCTCCTGAATGTTTGATCATTATCGTAGGTAGGGGCGGGTCTGCACCGTCTAAGTCCTGCCACATTCCAGATTTCAGACCCGCCCCTACGATTCGCCGTTTATACGCATGCCGAGCAGTTTTTCCAACGCCCCTGCACGGAACTCGTCCAGCGCCAGCAGCGTCGACACCAGGCTATCTAACGAGCGGAAAAAGCTCTGCATTGCACCCAGGCGTTTCTGGTAGAAGCGTGCCAGCTCGGCGTCCTCTGCGTCGACTACGCTGCCCTCCACCATCTCCAGGCTTTCGCCCACCATGCGCAGGGCCTGGTCGAATTCGCTCTTCTCTCGCTCGCGCAGGATCCCTTTGACGATCTTCCAGAAATCGGTCTCAGCGACGTAGAAATCCTTGCGCTCGCCCACCAGGATTCGCCTGTGCACCATCCCCAGCCGCTCCAGGGCACGCACGTTGGTGCTGATCGCGCCTTTGGTTACGCCCACTTGCTCGACCAGCTTGTCCAGCGAGAGCGGCTGAGGCGAGAGGTACAGTGCCCCGTAGATCGCCCCCATGGCCTTGGGAAAGCCCCAGAACTCGCTGATCCGGCTGACGCCTTGGAGGAAGTGCTCTCTGGCCTGGAGTAGGTTGTCGCTCATGGTTGCCTCTTTTTTGTATAATACGTTTAGTTATTACTAAACGTATTATACAAAATTAAAACAGGTCTGTCAAGGCCTGGATGCTGAATACCTGGCCAACAAAAGCCCCGCTTGTCTCTTCCGATAGTTGATTTACGACGATTGGTAGAAAATTAACGCTCGCCCACGGTGTGTAGCATCGCCAAGTTGGTCGGCCGGTTCTCGCGGATCGGGTAGCCGCAGATCAGCACCACCTGCTGACCTGCCTGGATGCTCCCCTTGGCTAACATGGCTTCTTCGACCACGCGCAGCATCTCCTCGATCGTCTCCACGCGTGGCACGAAGTGAGGCGTCACACCCCAGTGCAGGTTGAGGCGCCGGTAAGTCTCAATCTCCGGCGTGAAGGCCAGGATTGGTACTTGAGGGCGCTGCTTGGAAAGCAAACGGGAAGCACGGCCGCTGTCTGTGAATACTGCCAGCGCAGCCACGTTGCGGTCACGGGCCAGGTCGCGCGCGGCGCGCGAGGTGAAATAAGTGTCATCATCGCAGTGCCCCGGCTCTGGCATCCCACCCCAGCGACCCCATTCTGCCAGGTGGTTCTCTGCCTGGCAGACGATCTCGTGCATCATTTTCACCGCCTGCAGCGGGTACTTACCGGCCGCCGTCTCCCCGGAGAGCATAACCGCATCGGTACCGTCAAAGATGGCGTTCGCCACGTCCGAGGCTTCCGCCCGCGTCGGTCGCGGGTTGTTGATCATCGACTCCAGCATTTGCGTCGCCGTAATCACAATGCGGGTGCGCTGGTTGGCGCTCTCGATGATGCGCTTTTGGGCGATCGGCACCGTCTCCGGCGACATCTCCACGCCCAGGTCACCGCGCGCCACCATCACCCCATCCGCGGCCTCAATGATCGCCTCCAGGTTGGCCAGCGCTTCGGGTCGCTCCAGCTTGGCGATTATTGGGATCGCCGATCGCTGTGGAGCCAATTTCTCAATTTTTTTACGTACCACTTCGATGTTCTCCGCGCTGCGCACAAAAGAGACCGCCAGCGCGTCCATGCCAAGGTTCAGGCCAAACTCCAGATCGGCCGCATCCTTGTGCGTCAGCGCTGGGATCTTCAGTCGTGCCCAGGGCAGGTTGACGCCTTTGTGGGGCTTGAGCGTGCCGCCGATTACCACTCTTGTCTCCACCCGATCGCCGGAGACTTCGACCACCGTCAGCTCCAATGCGCCGTCGTCCAGCAGGATGCGCCCGCCGGGCTGTACGCTTTTGGGAAGCCCGGGGAAATCGACGCTGACCAGCTCGGCATTACCCACCACCTTCAGGGTCGTCAATGTCAGGCGCTGCCCGGCGTTTATTTCAACCTGTCCGTTCTCGATCTCCCCGGTGCGGATTTTTGGGCCTTGCAAATCTTGCAATATTGTGACCGGCCGGCCCAGGCGGCTGGAGATGTGACGTATCCTGTTATATACCAGTGTATGGTTTTCGTAGCTGCCATGAGAGAAATTTAGCCGGGCGACATCCATCCCGGCTTCGATCAGCCCTTGCAGAACAGCCTCATCCTGGCTGGCGGGTCCGATGGTGGCGACGATTCGAGCGCGGCGATCCATATCGTCCTCCTTAGTGAGTTGAGAAACCCCAAGGGTCTCTAAGACCCCTGGGGTTTAGCATGATCAGAGGTAGTGAAGTTCCTTCGCCTGTTGGGTCAGCTCATGGCGGAAATCCGGATGGGCGATGTTGATCAATTGCTGCGCCCGGCGGCGGATGCTCTTCGCATACAGGTCCGCCACACCGTATTCCGTCACCACATAGTGAATATGGTTACGCGAAGTCACCACCCCGGCGCCGCGATTGAGCATGTTTACTATGCGGCTGATCATCCGGCCGTCGCGCAGCGTGGTGGTGCTGGGTAAGGCGATAATCGGCACGCCGCCCTTGGAGCGCGAGGCGCCGTAAATAAAGTCTAGCTGCCCTCCCACGCCGCTGAAGATCTTCGGTCCAATGCTATCTGCGCACACCTGCCCGGTCAGATCGACTTCCAGGGCCGAGTTGACCGCCACCTGTTTGTCGTTCTGTGCGATCACAAATGGATCGTTGACGTATTCGGTTGGGTGCAGCTCGATGAGCGGGTTGTCATCTACCCACTCGTAAAGCCGGCTGCTGCCGAGGATGAAACCAGCGATCATCTTCCCGGGGTGGATGGATTTTCGCGCCCCGGTCAGGATCCCCATCTCGACCAGCTCGATCACGCCGTCCGAGAACAGCTCGGTGTGGATACCCAGGTCTTTTTTATCCTTGAGATAGTTGAGCACCGCATCCGGTATGGCGCCGATTCCCAGCTGCATGGTAGCCCCATCCGGGATCAGCTCGGCGATGTGTTGAGCAATCCTATTCACTGTCTCGTCTGGCCCACCTTCCGACATCAGCAGCTCGGGCAGGTCATAATCCACTGGAATCAGGTAATTCAGCCGGCTGAGATGGATGAACGAATCGCCCAGCGTGCGGGGCATTTTCTGGTTCACTTCGGCGATGATGATTTTCGCCGATTCGGCCGGCGATTTGGTCAGCCCTACCTCGATCCCCAGGCTGCAAAATCCATGCTCGTCGGGTGGCGACACATGGATCAACGCGACATCGAGCGGAAGGAGCTTGTTTTTGAACAGCAAGGTGAACTCGGAGAGCAGAACAGGCGTAAAATCGGCTCGCCCCTGGTTCACCGCCTGGCGCACATTGGCGCTCACGAACATGGTGTTGACTTGCAAGTGCCCCTGCATTTCCGGCTTGACATAATCCGCCGGGCCAATGCTCAGCGCCTGGCAGATTTCAACATCCTGCAGGTTTGGGGCATAATCTACCAGGGCGCCCAGCACTTTCTGCGGCACCGAGCAGTTGCCTGTCAGGAAGATGCGGTCGCCGGATTTAATATGGCGCACGGCCTCCTCGGCAGAGATTACCCGTGATTGGTAGAGCTTGTTGTAATCAGCCATCAGGTTTTACTCCGCTTGCGCCAGCGGTGAAAGGCTGGAGAGATGTCTGACTCTCCCCTGGTAAGTGCTGACGCCACTCTCGATCGAAGTGTTTTCCGCAATGGCCTGGTCGACCCCCTTGGTCACCAGCTCCATGATAAACGGCAGCGCAGCGTTCAGGAAAGCGTATGTCGATGTGCGGGCTACAACGCTGGGCATGTTTGGCACACAATAGTGGATCACACCCTCCTCGATGAAAGTGGGCTTTTCATTTGTCATCGGTCGCGAAGTTTCCACACAGCCGCCCTCATCGATGCTGATATCCATCACAACCGAGCGTGGCTTCATCGCACGTACCATGTCGCGGGTCACCACGATCGGCGGGTGCTCTCCATGCACCAGGATCGCGCCAACAACGATATCGGCGTAGGCGCAAGCGCGCTCCAGGTTAACCTGGTTGGAGACCATCGTCACCACACACGGCATGGCGTCGTGGATCACCTCCAGAGCGTTGATATTGGTATCCAGTACCGTGACGTGCGCTCCCATGCCTACGAAAGCCCGGGCGGCGCACGTTCCAGCTATGCCCGCCCCGATGATCACTACCTCTGCCGGCGGTACGCCGGGCATCCCGCCGATCAAAATGCCTTTTCCGCCCTCATTATTCTGGAGCAGCATTGCCCCAATTTGAGCGGCCAGGATACCGCCGATCTGGCTGAGCGGCTTCCGGATCGGTACGGTGCCGTCGGGCAGTGTGATCAGCTCATAGGAAATGGCTGTGATTTCTTTTTCGATTAGCTTTTCGATTTTATCCTGTCGCGCAGAGCCAAGGTGCAGCAATCCAGCCAGCGCAGATTCGGGCTGCAGCCACTCGAGCTCTTCCATCGTTGGGCGTGCTACTTTGAGCAACAGGTCTGCCCGACCGAAGACTTCGTGTGGCGTATAGGCGATTTTTGCCCCCGACTGGATGTATTCCTGGTCGCTGAAACCCGCACCCAACCCGGCGTCGTGTTCCACATAGCAGGTGTGTCCCAGCTGGGTCAGCATCTTCACGCCGGCAGGGAACAACCCGACCCGATATTCAAAGGCTCTGCGTTCTTTTGGGATTCCAATGTTCATTTTGGTTTACCTCCACAGGTAAAATGATTTCAAGTGGTTTGAATTTTCCTCTCAATCGCGAAGGTCCGACGGCCAGTGGCGCGTATGGTCAGCGCGTTAACAGCACCTCGCGGATCCTGGGCAGCGCCCAGTCGAGCGTTTCCTGATCTATGACCAGCGGAGGGGCAAAACGGATCACATGTTGATGGGTCTCCTTCACCAGAATACAACGCTCTTTCAGTGCCTCGCAAAAACGACGCGCGCCGCCAGCTTCTGGCTTCAGCTCGACGCCGATCAATAAGCCTTTTCCACGAACTTCTTTGACATGTGGGCTGGAGATCTCCGCCAGCTGGTCGATGAAGTACTCGCCCAGCCGCGCCGCGTTTTCGGCCAGATTTTCATCCCGTAGCACGCCAAGCGCCGCCCGTGCCACTGCCGCCCCCAACGGATTGCCGCCAAAGGTCGAGCCATGCTCGCCCGGCTCGAACAAACCCATCAGCGGGCGATCTGCCAGCACAGCCGATACCGGGTAAAACCCGCCGGAAAGCGCCTTCCCAATTACCATCATGTCCGGACGGACATTTTCGTGGTCACAAGCGAACAACTTACCTGTGCGACCCAAACCGGTCTGGATTTCGTCAGCGATCAGCAGCACGTTGTGTCGGTTGGAGATCTGCCTCAGCTCACGCAGAAACCCTTCCGGTGGCACAATCACACCCGCTTCACCTTGGATCGGCTCGACGGAAATGGCCGCGGTGTTCGGGGTAATGGCCCGCTCGACGGCGGCTGAATCGCCGTAGGGTACGCTGGTAAAGCCCGGTGTAAAAGGCCCAAAATCGTCCCGGTACTTAGGCTCGGATGAAAACGAAATAATCGAAATGGTGCGCCCGTGGAAGTTATTTCCAAAGGTGATGATATCGGCCTGGTGGCGCGGCACGCCTTTTACCCGATAAGCCCATTTACGCGCCAGCTTGAGCGCCGTCTCCACCGCTTCTGCGCCGCTGTTCATCGGCAACGCCATCTCAAATCCGGTCATCTCCGCCAGCTCCTGGTACAGCAAAGGGAGCTGGTCGTTGCGAAAGGCCCGCGAAGTCAGGGTGACTTTTTGGGCCTGGTCTATTAACGCATTGAGGATGCGTGGGTGAACGTGCCCCTGGTTGAGCGCCGAGTATGCGCTCAGGCAATCCAGGTAGCGAATGCCGTCCACATCGTAAACCCAAACACCTTCCCCGCGCGCGATGACCACATCGAGTGGATAATAATTGTGTGCTCCGTATCGTTCTTCAAGCTCGACATAATCACTTGTTCTCATCGATTTCTGGCTCCAGTCCAATTATGAGCGCCGATCATAAAACACAAACAACACACTGCCATAACGGCGCTGGTCAAACTCTTTCAGGTTTTGAAGCTCGAAAGCCTGGTATTCCACCGGGTGGATTTGAACGATCACCCAGGCATCCTCGGATAACCAATCTACCCGGCAGTCGACCGCCAACAAGGCGCGCTTCCACAGCTCTTTATATTGCGGCGGGGCAATAAATACATAATCGAAGCGGCAATCCACATCTCGTTTCAGGGCTGCAAAGGCATCCTGGCGCAGGACTTCCGCGCTCGCCTCCAGACCGGTAGCGGACAAGTTGAAGTGGATGGTCTCAATCGCCTGGCGCTGTTGATCGATAAAGCGCGCTCGCGCAGCCCCACGGCTCAGGGCTTCAATCCCAACGCTGCCCGTCCCGGCGAACAGATCGAGGACGACAGCTCCATCGATGTCCGACCCCAGGATGTTGAATAGTGACTCTTTGGCGCGATCGGTGATCGGGCGGGTGAGGTCGCCAGGGACCGAGCGCAGTCTGCGCCCGCGTGCCTTACCTGATATCACCCGCAGACCGCTCATACCGTATCCATCGTCTGCCAGCTGAAAATTACTAAACGGCCTGCCGCAAGGCCAGAATATTCCCAAGAGGCGCAATAATCGGGGTCACACATCCGGTGCCCAGGATGACCCGCAGGCCGCCTGTCGCCTGGATTGCCTCCAACGCCTGGCTGCGCACCTGGTCAGGCGTGCTGTACACCAGCGTATCCTGCGAAACACCCCCGCAAACAACCCCGGAGAAGCGCGTCAACCCCAGGCTTAACGACGGATCGGTTTCGCGGTCATGCCAGTTGATGATGTTGACAGGATAATCGGCTGCCAGGTCGAACATGACATCTTTGCCATGCAGGTGCAGCATTTTCAACTTGAAGGCCTCAGCAGCCTCCAGGACTTGTAAGTCGTAGGTTTTTCCAAACTGCTGATACTCTTGTTCCGTGAGCAACCCATACTGCGCGTGTTGGATTGCATAGAATATTCCATCGATCCCGGTCTCATGAAGCACCTGGATAAAGCGCAAGGTGCTTTCGGCGATGATCTTCAGGCCAACATGCAGCGCTTCCGGGTAGCGGCGCAGCTGGACCAGCAGCTCCGCACCGCCGACCAGGTTCTTGGCCTGCGAGAGAGGGTTGAAGATCGTGTAAATGATCGGAATTTCCGGCCCGAGCTCCTGGACAAGTAGTCGCAAGGTCTCCAGCTCCGCTCCAAGGTACCCCCGTTTGGGGTTGAGTAATGGAAGCTGTCCCCAATCTTCCGGATCCAGTATG
>MGNS01000053.1:19190-24684 GCA_001795165.1 Chloroflexi bacterium RBG_16_57_11 | reverse complement strand
CGCCACTCATCCTGAGCGCCCCAATCCTTCAAGCAGTACGAAGACGCGGGTGTGACCTTGACCAGATCGAAATCGAAAGTGTGTTGGAAAATCGTGATTGATTGGGCTAACCCCTGCGGGGTCTGGTCATCCACCGGAAAATGCCGCCATAATGCAACCGGTGGTCGATCCATATTTTGGCCCGCCAGACAATCTTCAAGTCTTTTACGATGTGAGGTCATTCTTCGGCTGGTTTCCTTTCAAGTACTGGTCCAGGGCGACTCTGATTTCACCTTCCTCAACTTGCTGCTTGTCAAGAAATTCCACCATATACTGTGAGCGGCGCGCCCGAATCGCCAACGGTGCCATTTCGTAAAGATCCTCCGGCTGGACGTGTAACCGGTTATCAGCGGCAGCGTATGCCCGCGCGGCTTCGAACAGCGTGATCTCGGCGCGCAGCGAGTCGATTTGCAGGTGATGAACAATCGCTAATCCCAGCCTGGCGACCGCCTCCGGCAATTCAACCTGTGCCAGCAGGTCCCGCGCCGCCTGGATTTCATCCCGCAAGACGTTTGTCTCCGGCCAATATTCAGCTACGGTCTTACGTGGATTGGTCAGGTATGACTGGACGCGCCGGTAAGCCTCAAGCCGCTCGTCCGCCTCCACCAGCCCACGAACCACCACGCGCAACCCAAACCGGTCCATAATCTGTGGGCGGAGCCGGCCTTCTTCCGGGTTCATCGACCCAATTAAGGTGAAGCGCGAGCGATAAGTGGCCGAAACCGGCCCTCGCCGCACGCTGTACCGGCCCTGTGCAGCTGCGTCCAGGATAGCGTCGGTGATCTCATCCTCAAGCAGGTTAACCTCATCGATGTATAGCAGGTTGCGGTCCGCTTGCGCCAACAGACCGCGGCGGATCCGGAAACGCTCGTGCACGGCCGCGCGCTCATCCAGCCCGCCCAACACATCTTCCATTCGGGCATTCAAGGGGAGCTCGACCAAGTGAACACTGTCCATCTTTGCCAGCGGTTCTCCCAGGGCGTATTTCTGCGCGCAATCCGGGCAGACCGCATCGATTCCACCGGTTTCAAGGTCTTCCGGCATGCAGCCGTAATGGCACAGACTGCGCGGCGCCTGAGGAAGCAGGTCCACCAGACTGCGCACCGCGGTCGTCTTACCGGTGCCGCGCGGACCGATCAGCAGCACCCCGCCCACCGCCGGGTTGACCAACGCCAGGATCAGCGCCAGCTTCATCTCTTGTTGTCCCACAACGGCCAGAAATGGGAAAGGCAGCACTTCAACTAGCCCGGCGTCCTCTGCCGGGAAGCGCGCCCGGAAATTGCGTCCCGAAACCTGGTCGATCAGTTCGCGCAATGAGCGCGGCCCGCCGGTAATTAATTCCCCACCCTCATCTTGCGCCGTATGGGCCACCGTCTGGGGGGGTGTTTCAGCAGCTTCGAACGGATGGGTATTCTCCATAGTGGGTTTTCGGTTTAATCCATGTCGTCGATTAAGTCGCCGAAGCCATATGGGAGCAGCTGTTCGGGCGCGTCTACCAGGACATCCATCATATTTGAGGGGATATCCGCCATGATGGGAGCTAAGGGTATGCGTGCAGGCGGTCGTATCGACTCTGGATGAGGGGGTGGTGTTCGTCGCGGGAGCATCTCTGAACGCGCTTGAGGGCTTATGATCCGTGGGTCCTTGGTCAGCATTCCGACATGATAACCAAGCACCGAATAAACCATCCGATCGGAGCTCACCCAGCCGATCCATTCGCCTTGTAGATCATAGAGGTATGGATACAAGAGAAAAGCCCCTACATCCCCATGGGTGGTGAATATTGGGATAAGTTTTTTCCCGGTTGGCATAACCCCATTATACCTAAAGTATAATCGCTCGGTGATCAGAATCCTGCTGGTCGGCGCCGGCTCCCCCGATACCTCCACTAGCCCAGCGAGTGGTAGCTAGCTCTCTCCTGGATGATATTTCCCTGCCTTGAATGCTCGCCCAGAAGATATCCAGGTCAGGCGCACAAGCGTAACAACCGAGCTTCGCACCTGAATCGATTCAACAACCAGCTTTATTAGTCACTCGACGTCGCCATAGGTCCAATAGCGGTTAGCAAAGAAATTCCAAAACATTACGATGACCACTGCAATCGCCAGGGTGATATTATCGCCAATGGCTTGGGCGTCAATGTAGGGCGGGAAGCCGAGGCCCAGGCTCGCCGCCAAGTTTTCCATGACCGGCTCCAGAAAATAGAGCAGAGGGATGCGTATTACCAGGCCCATTACACTGATGATGCCGAATTGAACTAGCTGCCGGCCGATCGGCTTGGAACGCGAATCGGGATAGGTCCAGAAGCGATTCCAGGTGAAGTTGCTCAGAATAGCAGCAACGAACGAAATTGCCCCAGCGAGAACCAGTGGGGCATGAAAAAAGCGTATCAGCAGATTGGCCAGACCGAAATCGACCACCGCGCCGATCACGCCCACGACCGAAAACCGCAGAAAGCGATTGCGTTCACGTTGGTTTGTGATTAAAACCGTCATGGTTGAATTACAAGACCCCCGGGGCGCATTATAACTTTCCTAACTCTAGCATGAAGTAAGGCATTGTCCTTTGCAAGCCTTCTTCCAGGCTCACCTGAGGTTTCCAACCCAATACCTGCTGCGCGCGAGTGATGTCCGGCTGCCGGCGCTGCGGGTCGCTCTCGCTGCGTGCCGCTGGTTTGAAGGACACACCGGATGGATTACCTGTCAGCCGGTTGATCGTGTTGGCGAACTCTAAAATCGTTGTTTCTACCGGATTGCCAATGTTCACCGGCTCGTGTTCATTCGAGAGCAGCAGCCGGTAGATCCCCTCCACGAGATCGTCGACGTAGCAAAAGCTGCGGGTTTGTGACCCATCGCCGTAAACCGTCAACGCCTCATGACAGATCGCTTGCTTCAAGAAATTCGGCACCACTCGCCCATCGTCGATGTGCATGCGGGGCCCATACGTGTTGAAGATGCGCACAATGCGCGTATCGATGCTGTGAAAGCGATGATACGCCATGGTCAGCGCTTCGGCGAACCGCTTGGCCTCATCGTAGACCGAGCGCAGGCCATTCGGATCGACATGCCCCCAATAGCTTTCCTTTTGAGGATGCTCCAGCGGGTCGCCATAGATTTCGCTGGTCGAAGCCAAAAGGAAGCGAGCGTTGTCAGCCCGAGCGACACCCAGGGTGTTGTGCGTCCCAAGGGCCCCGGCCTTCATCGTCTGGATGGGCAGGTTGACGTAGCCGTAGGGTGAGTTTACGTTCGGGCTGGCAGGTGAGGCGAAATGCATCACTGCATCCAGCCTGCCTGGCACAAAGATGAAATTGGAAACATCATGCCGGATGAATGAAAATTTCGAATGTCCCGAGAGGTGGGCCAGGTTTTGAGGCCGCCCGGTGATGAAATTATCCATCCCGACAACCTCATGGCCTTCATGCAACAACCGGTCGCATAAATGCGAGCCGAGAAAGCCAGCCGCACCGGTAATTAATATTCTCATCATTTACCTATCCCTTCTCATAAAATATTCCTGATGATTACGGATCGTAATTATTGCGAAGACTTGGCCGGATTAGCGCCAGATCACCCGCGTCGTGAGGCCATCCCCAGTCACCTGAAATGTCTCCCCGCTGTTCACATCCACCAGCCATAAATTACCCTGATATACGACCGCCAGAGCCAGGCCGCCGCCGTCTGGCAACGGCGCAGTGGACCAGGCACCCCAATATTGCTGAGGATCGATACCTGGACTTTCTTCATCCGGGAACAGCGTGCGCCGGTTCGAGCCATCCCGGTCCATCACCTCGATGCGGTATGCGCTTGTCTCGCTTCGCTCCGGAGTCTCTGCTTGAAGAAATGCGATCTGATACTCCAGGTCACCGGTGCTCAGTTGCTGGAGCGGCGAAGCCAGCGGGTAGGCAAACATCCCGGTCTGTCTCACCAGCCGGAGGAAGCTCCCGTTGTCGAACCGGCCTGCGCTCATGTCGAAATCTGGGGAGGATTCCGCAACGTTGGAGCCTTCGGAAACCCCGGGCTCAGTTGTGTAGAGCACATTTCCATCCGGACCCCAGGCGGTGCCGGGCACCCAAGCCCAGTCACCGAAAGTTTGCAGCGACACGATATCCAGCGTCTTGGTGATCTCCCTGGTCTTGTAATCTACATAACCGATGCTGTCCGGCCGTGCGTACGCCAGCCAGCGCCCATCCGGGCTCCATCGATATTCCGTACCCCACCAACCGTAAACGCCACCGGAATTGGCTTCGATAATCGTCACCCACTGCGTAGTCCAGCCGGTATCCGCGAAAGTCAGCGAGAGCAGGTCGTTATTTGCCTGCCAGCCGGGTGCGGTCGGGCGCGGCTCCACGGTGGAAAAATAGATCTTGCTGTTCGATCCCGGCGCCCAATCGGCAAAATGGATCACGTTGTCCACTCCAAGGTCGACCAGGGTTTGATCTTCCTGCCCTGCAACGGACCCGCCCTCGGCTGGCTCGCCAATAAATCCAGCCCACAGATCGTTGATCCGCCCATCCACATCCGAGCCCCGGGTGAACAGCACCCAGTTCTCATCTGGGGAGACGGAGACCACCCGCCCGTCTAGGTCGCCGGTCGTCAGCACCGCCCGGCGATCGCCGGTGTTGCCTTCGATTTTCCACAGGTTGCCATCACGCAGGTAATACAGCCTCCCAGGGATATCCACCGGTGAAAACGGGGTCTGCACCCCGATCATACGGATTTCCGGCACCGGCTCTTCCAGGATGACGGAATTCACAGGTATCGGCTGGCTGGAGACTTCGACGCCGTCTTCGAACACCCGGCGGTAAGTGATCTCCTGCAGGCCGTTCTTTCCGCGCTGGATCAACACTTCTTTTTCCACCGGCAGCGATTCATTGCGCAGAGTCTGGCGCTCGAAAGGCAGGACGACCTGCTCTACCTCGAATATTTCGCTTACACGGATTAATTTCACCTTGGCCCCATCGCTCAGGACAGTGTAAGATTGTGGCTCGGTGCGGTCCAGCGCGTCCAGGCCTACCCCTGCCCGGTCCAATGCCTGTTGGACAGTACTACCTGCGTTCAGGTTAACTTTTAGGGTCTCACCATCCGCCGCCAGCTCCACCTGTATCAACGCCTGTGTAGCCTGAGGCGCGGCGCAAGCCGACGTAATCCAGGCGAGCAACAATGCTGCCAGCAGGTTGATCCAGCCTGGGTGGCCGCATCGGATTGCTCCCGGAGCCTGGCGGGGATGGTATAATCGCATCCTATCGTCTGTGGGCTACGATGGTCATCTTCCCATCATCAATGTTGATGCTGTCAATCACCAAATCGCCTGCTTCCTCGGTAAACCGGGCGGTCAACAACTGGTCAAAACCAGTCGTAAATTGGTCGATCATGCTCTGCGGTAAAGAGAGCGGCCCTACTTTGGCCTCCACAATCTGTGAATGGGGCAATCCCTGCACATCGGCAGTGACTCGAAG
>MGNS01000053.1:13085-19181 GCA_001795165.1 Chloroflexi bacterium RBG_16_57_11 | reverse complement strand
AAGCGGCAAATCGAAACCGTTCTGGGTTGCCGTGCCGGTAATTCGGATCATGTCATCCCGCAGGAACACCTGCACGTCGCTGATCCTGGCTTCACCCTGGGATTGCAGCTCAAGCGCTGCGGCTGTAGTCAGTTGTTCTTCGGTAAATTCCAGCACAATCGAGTCGCCGCTCGCCGCCGCGGCGGCTGCTGCAGCGACTTCGGTCGCCAGCTCTTCCACCGACGATGAGTTTAGAGGGATTGGCGTCGGCGTTACCCGGGCGCGCCGGGGCAGGTTGCAAGCAAAACTTGCGGCGACTAATACAACGATCGTCAGCACCAATAAGTAAGTACGCTTGTTAGGCAAATTCATTTATACTCCTTTCCAAAACCAATTCCGGTGAATTGTATCATAGCCTGAGCGAGTGAAATGAGCGACTCCAACCCGATCGAAACGACCCAAGATCAGCCCGATACCGGCCTGACCACCTCAGATGTGACAGGCGCAGAATCATTAGACGCAGCACGGGTCTCCTCGGTTCCGTCTACCAGGCAAACCCAAACTTTTGAAACCTCACCGGTCTTGCCTGCCATCGACCTGTTGACAGTTCTGGAAGCCCTGCTCTTTGTCGCCCCAGGCGCGGTGTCCCCGGCTCAGCTTGCCGCGGCGATGGAAGTGCCTCCGGCCGACGTCGAGCGCAGCCTGGACGAGCTGGATCATCTTTACCAGAAATCGACCCCCCCACGAGGTTTGCGATTGCAGCGTTATCGCGGCCGGGTTCAGCTCATCACTTTGCCGGCTGCCGCACCAGCAGTGGAGCGGTTTCTCGGGCTGGAGGCCAGCAGTCGCCTCAGCCGAGCTGCACTGGAAACCCTGGCCATCATCCTGTACCGGCAGCCGGTGACACGCCCTCAAATCGACCTCGTGCGCGGAGTCAACAGCGATTACGTGCTCAAAAGTCTGTTGCTCAAAGGGTTGGTGCAGGAAGTAGGCCGCGCCGAAGCCCCAGGACGGCCTATCCTCTACAGCGCTACGCCTGAATGTCTGCAATACTTTGGCCTGGCCTCACTATCGGATCTGCCACCGTTAAACCTGGAAGTTTAGCGTTGTTCCCTTTTTCGCTATTAGATCTTGTTCATCCTGGCATGGATGACGACAAGCAGAGGGAGCAATATCGCTGGCTAGGCTCGCAATTCGGAACAGTCTGAAGGCCGGATAGCAGGTTCAATAGCGCTATCGGGTGGGAAAAGCGAAATGAGGTAGATGATCTTATTGCGTTATAATACCCGATCGTGGAAGAGCGCCTGCAAAAACTGATGGCCCAGGCCGGTCTGGGTTCGCGTCGCTCCTGCGAGGTTTTGATCTTGGCCGGCAGGGGTACGGGAAACGGCCGACTCGCCGGATTAGGCGATAAAGCCGATCCGCGACGCGACCGCATCCTGGTCGACGGGCAGCCCCTGAAACTGCCCGAAGCCCCGGTTTATATAGCCCTACACAAGCCGCGCGGCGTACTCTCCGCGGTCAGCTCCTCCGACCCGCGCCCAACGGTGCGCGACCTGGTTGACCTGCCCGGTCATATCTACCCGGTAGGCCGCCTGGATGTTGACAGCGAAGGCTTGATCCTGCTCACCAGCGATGGCGAGCTGGCCAACCGCCTCACCCATCCGCGCTACGGGCACGAAAAAGAATATCGCGTCCTGGTGGCGCGCCGGCCGGATGATGAGCAGCTTGAAACCTGGCGCCGCGGCGTTGTGCTGGAGGATGGCTATCGCACCGCCCCTGCGGAAATCCGCCTGGACGGGTTTTTTGGCAAGGGCGCCTGGCTGCGTGTGGTCTTGCGCGAGGGACGCAAGCGGCAGATCAGGGAAACCGGGCTGCAGATCGGCCTGCCGGTGGTGAAGATCATCCGGGTGCGCATCGGCAGCTTGCGTCTGGGGACTTTAAAGCCGCGTGAATGGCGACGCCTGACCGAGGAAGAAGTGGCTGAGCTGAAGGGAAAACCGGTAAATAAGCCAAAATCATCCAAGGTCAAGCCTTACACAGACGCTAAAAAGCCTCGTATAAAAACAACCCACCCGAAGTCGTCTTCAACTTCCCGGCAACGCACGGCTCAAAAGCAGCCGTACCCGTCACCTGCAGCGTCAAAGCACGGCCCGGGTAAATCCCGCCAGCACAAAGGTTAGGAGCGCCTGCTGGTTGTCAATAAGGAAAATGCATGCCCGCCACAGCCGAGAATAATCCCAGTTGGTTAGATCGCCCTATATTTACAAAACTCACCCTCAATATCGAGACCCTGCTTTGGATTCTCATTTTTTTCCTGGCGGTCTTTAGCCGATTCTATATCCTGGGGGCGCGCGTGATGAGTCACGACGAGAACTCGCACGTGTATTACTCCTGGCGTTTTGCCAACGGCCAGGGTTTTGCCCATGACCCTCTGATGCACGGACCGCTCCAATTCCATCTTATTGCTTTGTCGTATTTCATGTTCGGCGATAATGATTTCACCGCCCGCGCGCCTGCGGCGTTGTTCAGCGTTGCTGCGATCGGTTTTTTATGGTTCTACCGGCGCTACCTGGGTCGCTCGGGCGCCCTGGTCGGCGCGACGCTGATGCTGATCTCTCCTTACATGCTGTATTACGGCCGTTATGCCCGTAATGAGGGCCTTATAGAATTATTCGGAGTGGTCACCATCTGGGCGATACTGCGCTACCTGGAGACCGGCTGGCCGCGTTATCTCTACTGGCTGACCCTGGCGACGGTTTTGCATTTCACCGCGAAAGAGACGTCATTTATCTACACCGCACAAGCGATGCTGTTTCTAGGTGGTTACTTTATCTATAAAATCACTCAGCTGCGATGGCCGCGTACGGAATACCGCAACCGGTTCCTGTTCACCTTGATCATCGCGTTGTTGCTCTTCGCCGCTTTGGGCGGCTATCTGGTGTTGAGTGGTCGCGGTGAAGCGAGCGTCGCCACAACTCCCTCAAACTCGACCGAGGTTGCGAGTACGCTGGTGCCGCCGGCCGCCCCGTCGCCGATCGCTGCAACGCTGGCCGCCCTGTTCGGCCTGGTGGTCGTAGTAGGCTTGTCCTTCCTCATTCGGGGTTACACCCTCGAAGGCCTGCGTGCCGATCGTGCCTTCGGCGCTTTACTCGTGCTTGCGACCCTGGTATTGCCGCAACTGGCGGCTTTCCCGGTACGCTGGATGGGCTGGAAAATCCCCACCAATGCATCCGAGGTCATGGCCCTCGACCTCACGGGCATCCTGCACGTGGCCGTTTTTCTCACTCCTCTGGCCATCTTATCCGTCATCATCGGCCTGATTTGGAACCATCGACTTTGGCTGATCAACGCCGCTATCTGGTACGGCGTGTTCACCCTTTTCTACACCTCCATCTTCACCAACGGCGCCGGTTTTTTCACAGGCATGGTGGGATCGCTCGGTTATTGGCTCGAGCAACAGAGCGTGGAGCGTGGTAACCAGCCCTGGTATTATTACGCACTGGTCCAGGTGCCGGTCTACGAATACCTGGTTGCCCTGGGCACCGTGCTGGCATTTGTAATTGCTTTCGCCGATATGTTCAGGAGGAAAGAGACCAAAGCTGAACGGGGGGAGATAGCTTCTCTCGAAGCAGGGCAGGCTGATGAAAACGGTGGGGATGCCCTGGCCGACAGGGAATATGCCGCCAGCCTGAGCGCTGAAGATGATAGCCTGCTCTCACCCTCCGGCGTCGATCAAGTTGTAGAATACGGCGGAAATTACGGCGCAGATTACAGCCCCGCCGACGAGGATCTGGTGGATCAGCAGCCGCAACCTGCTCCCGGTCGCTTCCCGGCTCCGGGTGATCTGCAAAGCGCCCCGGTCTTTCCCCTGCTCGGTTTTTGGGCGATCACCAGCCTGACTGCCTATTCCGTCGCAGGCGAGAAGATGCCTTGGCTGACCGTGCATATCGCTCTGCCTGCCATCCTGTGTACCGCCTGGGCGTTGGGGCGGCTGATCGACGCCACGAACTGGAGCCTGTTACGGGAACGACGAGGCTGGCTGACCCTGATCTTGATCCCGGTATTTCTCTTGAGCTTTTTCGCCGCCCTTGGCGCTCTGCTCGGAGCCAACCCACCTTTCCAGGGCCAGCAACTCGCCCAGCTCCAGGCAACCAGCACTTTTTTGCTCAGCTTTCTGTCCGCTCTCGCCAGCGGCATCGGATTACTCTACCTCGTCCGGACCTGGCCGGCCATCCAATTCATCCGCCTGGTAACGCTCGCCTTCTTCGCGATGCTCTCGGTTTTAACTGCCCGCACTGCCATCCAGGCCAACTACTACAATTACGACTACGCAAACGAGCTGCTGGTTTACGCCCACTCAGCGCCTGGCGTTAAGGTCGCGCTTGACCAGCTCGAGGAGATCTCTCGCCGCACCACCGATGGCCTCGGAATCCGCGTCGCCTATGATAATGAAACTTCGTACCCTTATTGGTGGTATCTGCGGAACTATCCAAACGCGCAATATTACGGTCAGAACCCCTCTCGCACCCTGCGCGAATCGCCTGTGATCCTGGTAGGTGACGCCAACTTTGGAAAGATCGAGCCAGTGGTTGCGAACCTTTACGACCAGTTCGAATACATCCGGCTCTGGTGGCCCAACCAGGATTATTACGACCTGACCTGGGAGCGTATCCGCGATGCCTGGACAGACCCCGGTATGAGGGCTGCCCTATTCCAGATCTGGCTCAACCGTGATTACACACAGTACGGCCAGGTGTTAGGCCGTGATATGAGCTTGCCCAACTGGACACCTGCGGCTCGCATGCGCCTGTATGTCCGCAAAGACATCGCCGCCGAGCTGTGGAATTATGGCGCGTCACCGGTTGCCGAGGCGGCGTCAGCCGATCCGTTCGAGGACCTGCATGTGATGCTCAACGCCGAACAGGTCCTCGGCACTGCAGGCAGCCTTCCAGGCCAGTTCCAGCGCCCGCGGGATATCGCTATCGCTGCGGATGGCAGCCTGTACGTGGTCGACACGGACAATCATCGCGTCCAACATCTTGCCCCGGATGGGGCAGCACTTCAGGTTTGGGGTAGTTTTGGTGATGCGAACACCGGCACGGTTGGAGGCGGGGCTTTCAACCAGCCCTGGGGCGTTGGCCTGGGATCGGATGGATCGGTGTATATCGCCGACACCTGGAACCACCGCGTCCAGAAATTCAACGCGCAGGGCGAATTCCTTACCATGTGGGGCTACTTTGGCCAGGGAGAACAACCGGATGCCTTTTGGGGTCCACGGGACGTGGCGGTTGATACGGAAGGCCGGGTGTTCATCACCGATACCGGCAACAAACGTGTGGTCGTCTTCGACGGCGACGGTAGCTACCTGACACAGTTTGGCAGCCCCGGAATGGGTTCCGGACAGCTCGATGAGCCGGTCGGAATCAGCGTGGATACCAACGGATTGGTGTATGTGGCCGACACCTGGAACCAGCGGATTCAGGTTTTCCAGGAAGACGAGCAAGGCGATTTTTTACCCTACCGGTCGTGGGATTTCCTCGGTTGGTATGGGCAGTCGCTGGATAACAAGCCCTACCTAACCGTGGATAACGGTGGCACTGTGTTCGCCGCCGATCCCGAAGGCTACCGCGTGGTTCAATTTAGCGACACCGGTGAAGCTGTACGATCCTGGGGAGATTATGGCACCGGTCTGGACTCTTTCGGCTTGCCCGCCTCAGCCGGTGTCGCTCCTGATGGCAGCGTTTGGGTAGTCGATGCTGCCAACAGTCGCTTGATGCGTTTTGTTTTACCTTGAGTAAATCAGCTAGCGAGTAAGCCGGAGCTCAGCTCCCGCTTATTATCATATTCTTAGGGTGTAGATGCCGCATGCACCACCTTACGTTGGTGCAGCGCGCCTTCCACCCAAAAGAAGATCAGCGCGGCCCAGATCAAGCTGAAACCAACCAGACGTACCGAGGTAAACGGCTCACCGAACACCAGAACACCGAGTAAGACCTGGCAGGTTGGCGCCACATATTGCAAAATCCCAAGGAGGGACAGATCGATGCTACGTGCGGCAACACCAAACATCAAAAGCGGCACTGCAGTGACGACGCCGATGCCCACCAGGAGTAG
>MGNS01000053.1:6827-13075 GCA_001795165.1 Chloroflexi bacterium RBG_16_57_11 | reverse complement strand
GGGGTGTGGCCTCCGGTCGTGCTCCTGTTCGCTGCCAGCAGCAAATAAAGTGTTGCGGGGGTAAAGAGGATGCCTGTCTCCAGGGTCAGCCCGTGCAAAGATCCAAGTGGGGCGGTCTTTTTCACCAGTCCGTACATTCCAAATGAGAATGCCAGCGCCAGCGCAATCCATGGAAGCTGCCCGTAATTCACGGTTAAGTAAATCACCCCCAACGTTGCCAGCCCCACCGGAGCCCATTGCATTAGGCGCAGCCTTTCATGCAGAAAAACCACTCCCAGCACCACGTTGAGCAGCGGGTTGATGAAATAGCCCAGGCTGGTCTCGACGACAAAGCCTGCGTTCACACCCCATACATAGATCAGCCAGTTGACGGCCAGCAGACAGGCGGAGATCGTATAAATCAACAACGTGCGCGGCTTGAGTGCAGACTGTCGCATACGTTTCCAGTCTTTCCGCAAACTGATAATCCCGGCCAGAAAGAAGAATGACCACACGATGCGGTTTCCAAGGATTTCTATTGCCGGCACGTTCTGGAGCAGCTTGAAATATAACGGGAAGAAACCCCACATCAGGTAGGCTCCCAGCCCGTAGAGAACGCCTCGATTCGTCAAACGCGTATCCTTTTTATACTCGGATTTTCCACCACGGAACACACGGAATCAACGGAAAATTTATTTCCATTTATTCCGTGTATTCCGACTGTTCCTCGGTTGGACTTTTTAAGACCTGCTAGATAATTGTAGGTGGTCTGAAAAGTTCGAGCGGCTTTAATATTTTACACCGGTAAGGTTTTAACAACAAAGGGCAATCATACCAGAAAAATAGACGGGAGGTTGGAAACCAACCTCCCGTCTTCGTCATTGTGATGCGGCTTGGTCAGAACAGCCCGCGGAAAACCAGCAGTAACCCGATAATAAACAGCGGCACGCCGATGATCGCGCCGATCACCGTCAGGCTCACCAATACACCGGCAAACATCAATACAAGTCCCAGGATCACTGCCAGGAAACGCCCGGTCAATTTCAGGATGATCTCCACCAGATGCCAGACCGCCCAAAACGGCCACAAATACCAGGGTACGTGTTTCTTTTCGCTCGTAGCACTCATTTCGACCTCCGTATACAACCATTTACGCTGCAGGTCGGAAGATGTCGCGTAATTGGCGATCGGCTCAATACCGTTGTGTGCCAACCGGCCAGGAGGTTTTATAGGGTGGGGCTTAATCAAAGCGCATCTGGAGGCGGCCTTGCGCGTCATAGCTGGTATGAGCCGAGAAGGGTGGCTCACCGGGCTGCAATTCCAGGACGCGTGGCAACAACTGATACAAATCTTCGACCAGCGGCAGCTCTGCCAGGTTTGATCTTGAGACCCATTCGGGTGTGCCTTCGCTGGAAGCTCTCAGCTCTCCAACCGGGTGCTCGCCGCGGAAAACATATACACCGACCCCCGTCTCTTGCCCGGTGTCGATAGTGATCACCCCGCACAGCCAAAGATCGGCTCGCAACCCCGTCTCTTCGTACAATTCGCGACGAGCTGCCCCCAGGATGCCTTCAGACCGCTCGATGTGCCCGCCGATCCCGTTATACAGATTTGCCCACAGGCGCTTATGCGCCGCACCCCGGATGAGCAGAACACTTTCCCCCTGGGTGAGGAAGACAAGCACGCGCGGCACCTGCGTGTAGCGAGCGGATAAAGTTCCCTGGTCGGAGGCGGGCATTTTTGTCAGGTCAGGTGCAGGCCAGGTGCGTTGCACTGATAATTGCACCTAAATTATTCAGTCTGCCAGATCGGAAACGTCTTCTTCGCCGGCTGCCTCGCCCAGGTAATATTTATGGCTCGGCTTCACGGCCACAGGCTTGATGGTCTGGTCGACATATTTGCGCGTGCCACCCAGACCGAGCAAGGTGAACAGCTTGGTAAACTGTGCTTCCCAGGCCTGGCCAATCTCTGCTTTCTTTTCGGCGGACATATTCCAGGTCTGCTTCTTGAACGGACCGACCGCGTTCTTGCGCGTCTTGTAATAGAACTGCTCATCGGTCATGCCCGGCTTGCGCTCAGCCGCGTTCTTCTCGTCCAGGTAAGCGTACATCTCAGCACGCAGCTCATCAGGCAGGCGGTCGAAAAGCATGGTCTGGAAGTTGGTCGCCAGGTGGACCTCCACGGCTTCGGATTCGACGAACTTACCGAAGGCGTCCTCCGGTAGCGTGGAGGCGCCGTGCTGCACCACCCCGCCCATGCCATATTCATCGCGGGCGATCCGGCTCAGCTTGAGCAAGGTATCGAAATCAACGCTCACCTGTGCAATCGAGCCATCCGGCAGAACCACACCGCCGTGGGAAGTGCCGGTCTGGATGCTGATCTTGCTGATGCCGGCGGCCTCCGGAGCGATCTTCTCCAGCTCAGAGTAATAACCGTCGAAGTAGGCGCACAGCTCTTCTTCGGTGGAGTTGTGCCCGCCGACCTCGCCGATCTCGCCGCCAACCGAAATGGTGACGCCCCTTGGCTCCAGCGAGCGGATATAGGCCGTGTACATGGCTGAGAGACCGGTATTTAATGCCTGTTGCTCAGGGGTGGTGGTCTTGGTCATATCGACCAGTGTGGAGGTATCGATGTCGATGTTGTAAAAACCGGCTGCGATGGCTTCCACGATCAGCTCTTTCACTGACCTGACCTCGGCCTCGGGATCACTGGCGTAGCGCTTGGCAGAGACCTGGAAGTGGTCGCCCTGGATGAAGACTGGACCCACGTAGCCTTCTGCAATCGCCCCGGCGAGAACACTGGTGACGTACTCCGCTGGGCGCTGATCGGTGTAGCCAATCTCTGAGCGGGCGATCTCGAAGATGTACGGGCCGGCGTCGAGCGCCCGAGCGGCGCGAAAGACGGCGCGGGCAGCTTCGAAGGTCAGCGCGCGCAGGTTGATCGCCGGGACGGTAAAGGTGTTGGGGACTTCGCCACGGCCGCGAGCAGCGTACAGATCCTGTATCGAGGCAGGGATGATCCCCAGGGCCAGGGCCGCATGGCGCACCAGGTAGCGCGCCATGCCCTGAAGTGGGCCGCTTTCCAGCGCGCCGACCTCGGCCAGCTTGTAGATGTCCGCGCGTAGCCTGGCTACGTTGTGGATGACAGCTTTACTGTCTTCGACGTCGAAACTGTTTCCCACCAACGTTAAGAGGTCTTGCATCTCAGTCGTGCTCATAAAACAAACTCCTTAAAAGGTTTTGTGATGATAAGTTGTGAATATCATATTTCCAAACGAAAGATTATAACACGAGCAGAGGGTAGCGCGTTTTCGTCTCAACCAGTCGTGAAAGGAACAATTCGACTCTCCAATCCTGTGAATTCGAAGATGTGAAAATATTCATTAATTAGGATATATAAGATGGATATTGTAATATATATTTTATTGGCATACACCACTCGAGCTTGGTCTTTGACATATTTACAGCTGGTGGAGTGGAATACCAGACCAGGTGACTCATGACCGAAAAAGGAGCGCTAATCATGTATGCAAGAGTGACATTCAGCCAAATTTCTCCCGAGAAAATGGACGATGTCTTAGGCATCCTACGGGACAAGATGCTACCGACTGCCAGTCGACAGAAGGGTTATAAGGGCTATCTTCTATTAGGCGATCAGACTGGCAAGGGCATTTCGATCACATTCTGGGAAACAGAGGAGGATCGTGCGGCGAGCGACCAGCCAAGCGAGTACTACCGTGATGTAATGGCTCAACTCGCGCCCTTTTTCAAGGGCCCACCCTCGGTGGAGAACCACGAGGTGATGATGATGGATTAGACATCTGCCTTTGTGATACGATCACATTTTGCAGGCTTCATTCGTCACCCAACAGGATAACCAATAGGGTGATGAATAACTTCATGCCTACGCTTGGGCCGGGGGATTGCCGCTCGGTGCGATCAAACAGTCTTACGACGGCTGCTGTCAATATCGACAATTACGCTTTAATCATCATCAACAGGACCAGCCCCATGCCAATCGCAGCGATCAATATCCACTCGGCGCAGGTCAGGCCACGCATTGAAGATTGCGTGTATATTGACGTCTGGCTGTTATATTCCTTCCAACTTTCTTCCTTCGGGCTGCGGCGCCTATCCCGGGCGAGCATCAGGCTGTTAATCAATTCATCGGCGGCCGCCGGATCTTTTTCGCGAAATAACTGATCTACGTATTGATCTATTTCATCATACTCCATGGCGCACCTGCCTCCTGCACCGTGTGGGCGTTCCAAATACCTGTACTAAGATTCAAAGGTATGATATAATTAGAACGTAAGTTCTAATTAAGGGTCATTGTACCCCCCAATATCCCGAATGTCAAGTGATTATCAAAAAAGATAAGGAGAATACCCATGGACTACAATTGCGAACTAACCCAAAAAGAAGCCCAACCTGTACTTTCAATCCGCTCTCGCTCTGTCGTTCAAGCTATGCCCGAATTGATGGGCCGCTGCTTTGGCTCGGTGGCGAAATACCTGGGGGAGCTTGGTGAAGCGCCTGCCGGGATGCCATTTGCAGCCTTCTACAATATGGATATGAATGACCTGGACGTCGAAATCGGCTTTCCGGTGGGGCGAGCGCTGCCTGGACGTGGCGAAGTCCAGCCCAGCGAGATCCCGGGTGGCTGGCAGGCGACACTGTTCTTCACCGGGCGGTACGACGCCATGACCCCGGCTTACCAGGCATTAACCGAGTTTGTTAAAGCCAGCGGCCACGAGCCTACCGGGGTGGCTTACGAGATGTATCTCAATGATCCTTCGGGGCTTTCACCAGAGCAGGCGCAAACGCTGATTATGTTCCCGCTAAAATCCTGATCGTCACCTATGACGAATCAAAATCATTATCAAAACAGCGCCTATTAGGTAAAAGATTGCCCGAGATAGAAGGAGAAATACGATGGCGTTAACCTGCAAATTAGTGCAAAAAGAGGCACAGCCTGTCCTATCGATCCGGACGTTCACTACTGAAGCTGAGCTGCCCGCGCTGGTGGGACGTGTATATGGCGCAATTGCTCAATACCTGGGCGAGCTAGGCGAGTCGCCGGCCGGTCCCCCGTTCGCGGCCTATTACAACATGGACATGCAACACCTGGATACTGAGCTCGGCTTTCCGGTTGGCAAGGCGCTGCCTGGGCGTGGGGAGATCCAATCGGGCGAGATCCCGGGCGGCTGGCGGGCTTCGGTGCTGTACACCGGGCCGTATCAGGGGATGGGATCCGGTTATGAGGCGTTGACGGAATTTGTAAAAGCCAGCGGTCGCGAAGCAACTGGCGTGGCGATCGAATTCTATCTTAACTCACCGATGGATACGCCGGTTGATGGGCTGCAGACTCTGATTGTCTTTCCGCTGAAAGATTAGAAAGGGCTAAATGAGAACCGCTCCGGCCAGCACTCAGCAACTTATTGCATTATCAAGCTATCAGCAGGCCGTGTCAGATGAGTTTATCGCTTTTTTAGGCCATTGCCAGGGAAAAAGAACAGAGCGCGGTTTTCCACTGGGAGGCCTTCGATTTCACCTCCCAAAAATAAGGTAGTAAATAAAATTGCCTAGACGCTATTTGCCGAACATGCCTATATAGGTCAACACCTGCCACATTTGCTCAACCGAAAGCGTTTCTTTCCAACCGGGCATCGCACCTCGACCCTCGGCCGTGATGCATAGGAACTCTCCGCTATTGGAGCGTAATTCGTCTTGCATCTCAGCGGTAGTGAGGTCAGGCGCCCCTGGCAGGGCTCTTGATCCGTCCACGCTGTGACACACAGCGCAGGATTGGCTGTAGATCGTATTTCCCGCATTGATAGCGGTCGCATCGTCCCAGGGGAATGGGTTAGATTGAGAAAGGTAGGTGGTTGTGCAAGCAACCTCGACGATGGTGGGCTGCGCTTGAGGCTCCGCGGCAGTCTCTACAGGTAGGCTTGCGTCATATGAGAACGTGCGCAGATAATCAATTACCGCCCATCGTTCGTCCTGCGACAGACGCCCCTGCCAGGCTGGCATAGAACCCTTTCCCTGCGTGACAGTCAGGTAGAAATCTCGAGGTGCACGGTCATCCACAAACCGCAGGTCGGTGAAATCAGCCGCACCCAATACTTTGCCCACACCATCCTCCCCATGGCAGGCTGCGCAGTCTGCCTCGTAGAGATTCTTACCAATAGCGAGGGTGTCGGCATTGGTGGAAAAGCGCCACATATAGAACACTACATCCCAGCGTTCGTCTGAGGTCAACATATC
>MGNS01000053.1:0-6820 GCA_001795165.1 Chloroflexi bacterium RBG_16_57_11 | reverse complement strand
TCACCGCGCCCCTCGGTAACAGCTGCGTAAAATGAGGCTGGGGTTTCACCACGCATATAGTCCAGGTCATTAAAATTGCGCGCCCCAGGCACCACGCCATCTCCGTCTTCGCCGTGGCATTCTGCACAACGAGACTGGTAGAGATGCTGGCCGAGAGCAGACGAGGGGGGGCGCGCTGGATAACTCAGGATAGTGATCGATGGCGTAGCGTCAGCGTCGGGGAGGTTGGCAGGTTCGGTCACCGGGATAAGGGTAGGGATGGGCGTTGGGCCAGCAGGTAGGCTACGCGGCCCGACGCAGGCTACCAGCAGCAGGGTAAGGCTGACAAGGAACAAAAGCTTCATTCGGTGTCTCATTCCATACCTCTCATCGGGGTGGCAAGGTACGCACATAGTTGATGACATCCCAGCGCTCGCGTTGGGTCAGGTTTTCAGCCAGCGAGGGCATCTGGCCGAAACCCTGCACGATGGTAAGGTAGACCGAGCCGTCGAACTCACCGATGATCTGCGCGGCGGTCAAGTTCTGTGGTGTTCGGTCAAAGTAGCTGACTAATGGCCCATCACCGTGTCCTTGTGTGCCATGACAGACCTGGCAGTGGATTTCGTAAAGGATAGCCCCACGCTGGAGCGAAATCTCGTCGGCCGGCACAGGATTCGCTGGAAACTCCTCGGGGATAATTGATAGCCCCTGCACCGGCACTGCTCCTTCAGGCGGCAGTTTACGGAGCGCTTCCTGATAACCTGCGGAGGGTTGTTCAGCCATGTTCGTCGGGAACGGAATCTTGATAAACTCGAACGTGAGCAATAGGCCGACTATGAATGGCGTCAGGACTAACCCGATGATTACCAAACCGCGACGCTGGCGAGTGGTCATAGTGCCATCCACTCCGGCTCGCCGATATGGTGAGCATGATGGGCTTCCAACGTCTGCTTCACCTTGTCCTCTAGTAACGTTGGGATATCCAGTATTACAGCTAGGTAGCCGTCTGTAACGAGTTTGTTGTAAGGTGCTGGCCCAAAACGGGGAAAGTTCATCTCCCACAGCACTCCTAAAAACGTTGAGACAATAGTAGCCATCATGGTAAATATAAAGATAATCACAGCGGCCGGCGGGAAGCCCACCGGCGGATGGCCACCCACATCCAGGTGATAGAGGTGCGGAGTGACCACTGCTAAGAACAGTCCAAATAGCAGTCCCGCTACGGCTCCCGCCAACACAATATAGGGTAGTGTTAGCCACTCTCGATGCCGCCCCAGAGCGCCCTCAGGGTAGGGCACACCCGTGATAACCACGATCTTGTTATCCGGGATGCCCAGGTTATGCAATTCGTCAATTACCTCGGCCGTGTCGGTGCTCTCGTGAAAGAGGGCTATCAGAGTCATTGAGTCAGTCATCTTTTATCAGTCGTTTGTGATTAGAAGTCTGCTGTCTCACGATAGCGACCAGCGATTTGTCAGTCAATTTCCGCCGCCGTCGGCACCAACAGACGCCCAATCCGCCTGATGGTATAACGCAAGCGGCCCTCCTTTATCTCCCATACCGGGACGAATGGGATGATGCGGGAAAAAAGGGTGTACAACAACGCAAAGCCAGCAAAGGTCATGGCGACGATGCTGACCTCCACCCACGTAGGGCGGTAGATACCCCAATTGAAAGGCAAGTTGTTGCGCTGCAGGCTACCGATGACGATCAGGGCGCGCTCGGTAAACATGCCTACATTGACCAGCAGCGTGGCTGCCAACAACAACGCTGGAGTAGTACGTACACCTTTAAAGATTAAAAGCACAATGGGAATCAGGTTAGCGCTCATTTGCAAGTAGAAGAATGGGGCCAGATGGCCAGCCACCTCTTCCCGGATCAGTTCGCGCACAACCGGCTCGTTGCCATACCACTCGACGATAAACCCGGCGAACCAGAAGTAAACCCAGGCCATGCCAGCTATCAGTACTAATTTGCCCAGCGCGTCGAAGTGTTCGGCACGCAGGAACTCTTGTAAGTCCATGCCGCGCCGCACGACCACCAGGATGCTAGCCAGCGCTGATAGGCCAGAATAGACTGCGCCAATGACGAAATAGGGCGCAAAGATAGTACTGTGCCAGCGCGGTTGGATGGTCACTGCAAAATCCCACGATACAATCGAGTGGACCGAGAGAAAGATGGGAATGATGGCGATCGAGAAGATGCCCAGGGCGCGGTGGATTTTGTGCCACTCTCCCTCGGTGCCGCGCCAGCCTAATGCCAACCTCCGGTAAAGTATGTAGCGCCAGCCGCCCGTATGGTCGCGCGCCATGGCCATGTCCGGAATGAGCGCCAGGTACAGGTAAAGTGTTGAGCCGATCAGGTAGGTAAAGATGGCGACCATATCCCACATCAACGGCGATTGGAAGTTGGGCCACATGAGGCGGTTATTGGGGTAGGGGATCATCCAATAGAATTTCCAGACCCGTCCAAGGTGAATCAGGGGGTATAGACCAGCCATCATCAGCGCGAAAGCAGTCATTGCTTCAGCACCGCGTGTGATCGGCCGCCGCCAGTCGACTTTGAGCAGTCGCAGCACAGCCGAGATCATCGTTCCAGCATGGCTGATGCCCACCCAGAAGACAAATGTGGTGATGAAGAGTGTCCAGTAGACCGGCCTGTTTTTCCCAGTGACGCCAATACCCCAATAGATCAGATAACCCCATGCATAAAACCCCCAGGCCACGATCAGGCTCAGAATTGTCACCAACACCCAGAAACCCTTCCCGGTTTGCATCATCGGCTGGAGCACGGCTAGGTTGATCTCCGAGTCGGTGCGCTGGGCTAGTAGCAAACGCTCGTCGTAGGGCGTGGTTGGCGGTGTTTCGTATACGGCGTGATCGGGCTCAGGCATTCGTCTCACTACCTTTCAGATAAATGACTCCCGGATCGGTGCCCAATTCGGGCAAGAGGCGGAAGGAGCGGTGGCTGCGCGCCAGTTGGCTGGCTCGACTATCCGGATCGTCCAAATTGCCGAAGACTAGCGCATTCGTGGGGCATGTTTGTACGCAGGCAGGCTGAATCTCACCGTCGGCAGGTTTGCGTCCCTCAGCCCGCGCATCGATTTCTGTCCGCCGGATACGCTGGATGCAAAAGGTGCACTTCTCCATGATGCCACGAGTCCGGACGGTCACATCCGGGTTGAGCTGCTCGGTCAACGGTTCTGGGAATTCTGGCCGAAACCAGTTATAGGTGCGGACTTTGTATGGGCAGGCGCTACCGCAGAAGCGCGTGCCGATACAGCGGTTATAGATCTGTGCGTTCAAACCTTCCTCGTTGTGGTAAGTAGCAAATACCGGGCAGACCGGCTCGCAAGGGGCTTCGGTGCATTGCTGACACATCACCGGCATGAAGCGGGCCTTCACATTCGGATATTCACCCTCCCAGTAGCGTTGGATGATTATCCAGTGCATCCAGCGGCCGTAAGCTGCCTGCTTCTCGCCGACTACCGGCACGTTATTCTCAGCGTGGCAGGCGACCACGCATGCCTGGCAACCGGTGCAGCGATCCAAATCCACCACCAGTACCCACCTGCGATCACTTTCAATCGAGTGATTCGCGTCCTTTGCCATCCAGGCTCTCCAATCTCGCCAAGAACTGTTTCCTTCCGGTCGGTTTCAGCCGCACGCGTGTGGCTCCCCAGGCCAACGCACCCGTGCCCGGGTCGGTGACGGGGGCTACCAGCGTCAACGGGTTGCTTCCGCTTACTTCCTGGGCAAAGCGACCATAATCCTGGTGTCCTTGCCCAACCGGGATGGCGACCACATCCGGCCGAATGCCCGGGTAGATGACGACCGGCGCTTCCAGCGACCCGTGTGGCGATTCCACCTGTACAACGTCGTTATCGCTTATGCCCAACGCACTGGCGGTTGTGGGATTGATTTCCACCCACATCCCCCACTGCACGGTCGTCATGGGGTCGGGCGCTTCTTGCAGCCATGGTAGATTTGCGCCACGACCGTCAGTAAGTGTGATTGAAGAATAGGGATAAAGATGGAAAGGGTAGTCTTGCGGGTCGCCTTCGAATTGTGGATCGGATATCGCCAAGGGTTTCTGCACCACGTCTGTCAGTTCGGGCTCGCGGCGGATCTGCTTTTCGGACCACCAACCTCCATACTGGTGCCAAAGCGCCCAGAATCCGGATGGCGTTCGGGCGTCATACGCGCCGAGGCTGGAGCCATACAGTTCGCCCACCGTCTCTTCCAGATAGGAGGCCTCATCTTGCCAGGCAAGGGCATCGGCAGGCTTGCCACCCAATCGAGCAGCTAACCCGAGCAGGACGTCGGCGGCGGCAAGCGTATCGTACAGAGGGCGCACTACCGGCTGCTGGCTGCTGACCACCGGTCGATCGGCGCCCGGTGAGGGTACCTGGTAGCCCCAGGATTCTAGATAAGTGTGGTCAGGCAAGATCAGGTCTGCCCAAATAGCGGTTTCATCCACAAACGGGCTGAAGGAGACGACAAACGGGACGCGGGTGATGGCCTCGGCGAAACCGGCCGCTGCTGGCAATTCATATATCGGGTTGGCGCTATGGACGAGCAGCAGGTCGATCTCGCCAGCTTTCATTCGTCGTATTAGATCCATCACTTCGTCGAAGGAATTGACGGGTGGATTCTGCCGCAACGCGGCAGTAGGACCCGGGTTCGAAAGGAATACGCCACCCTGGCGGCCAACTTGTGCAACCACCAGGTTCAACGCCTGCACAGCCAGCATGCTTGAAAAACCATTACGCTGCCCGGCCAGATATCCACCCGGGATCGCCACAGCTCGATCGGCGTCAGCAAAGGCACGCGCCATACGGCGCAAGGTTTCAACCGGCACATCGCTGGCGGTGGACATGTCGCGCACGTCAACGTTCTGGTATAGAACCGCTTGAGAACGATGGCTGCCAACATGCCCTAGCCTTTCCTCGACGATGATACGGCCAATAGCCAGGGCAACGAATCCCTCAGCCCCAGGTTTCACCGGGATCCACTCATCGGACGAAGCTGCGGTCGCCGAGAGACGCGGCTCAAACTGAACCAATAGCCCTCGTCTGCCCATCCTTCCCTGCCGCATGGCGCCATAGGCAGCGCTCTGGGCGACTGGAGACATCCAGGTCTCGAGGAGATTCGCCCCAAATGAAAGGACAACATCGGACTGGGAGAGATCATATTCAGGCAGGTCAGGCGCCCCGAAAAAAGCCAGGGATAGCTGCGAGGCAGCACTGCGACCCTCCAGCGCTGATTGCAAGTCATAGATGACGGGCGGGGCCGCGCCAAGCGCCTCGAGCAGACGAGCAGTCAGCCGGTAAGCATGGCTGGGCATCAACCCGCCGAGAAAAGCTAACCGTTCCGCGCCGCTTAAAGCTGCAATTTTATCTCTTAACAAATCCAGCGCATCAGGCCAGTAGAGGGGCTCAAACTGACGCGAACCGCGGCCCCCACTCTGGCGGACAGCATTCTTAAGCCGGTCGGGGTTGTACAACACCTGTAAACCAGCCTGCCCTCGGGCGCACAGCTTTCCACGATTGAGTGGATGCAAGGGATTCCCCTCGATCTTCTTGGCCCGCCCTTCTATAGTACGCACAATAATCCCACATCCGGCTGGACACTGTCGGCAAGTGCTGGCATACCACGTCGCCTGCCCGGGGAGCTCTTCTTCCGGCGGATGAACAAAGGGTTCAATCACGATGCTGCGGACGGCTGGAGCGAGCCCGGTGGCTGCCGTTGCTCCAGCGGCGATCTTGAGAAATTCTCGGCGTGTGAGTGCTTTGGGCATGATCTCGTTGAGTGTCGAACGCAAAGCGTTGTCCTTTAGAATTCCCGCATCCTGGTTCATTTGTGGCACGTCAGGCAATCCGCCAGTCGGGCAATCTTATTCTCGGGTTGCTTCAGGTGGCAATCCAGACACCAGCCCATGTCCATTTTCACCACCGGTTGGGCAACCGTCATGTGGCCTACGTCGCCATGACAAGTTTCGCAGTTGATGCCCGCCCCCAGGTGGGCTTGATGGCTGAAGTAAACGAAGTCGGGCTGCTGGTTTACGCGGTTCCACGGGATTGGCTGGCTTTGTTTCCAGTAACTCGTCAGGGCCTGAACAGCTTCGTTGTCGGTGGCGATGATGTTGTGGCAGCCCATACATTTTTCCATAGAAGGTATCCCGGCTATGTCTGAGCGCAAGGCGCTGGTGTGACAGAACAAACACTGCAAACCGGCCTCCACGTGAGATTGGTGGTTATAGGCGATCGGTTGCTCTGGGGCAGCAAAGACCTGAGCGCGTGTGAGAATCACGCCCACAACTACACTGGCAACTATTAGCAGGGAGAGGAGAGTAAGCCAACGAGTCATCTGTATTATTTCATCTTCTTGAACACCTCTCTACGATCGATATCCGGGGTTTCCAAGAGCTCCAAGAGTCGCGTTATTTCAAAGCGTCCAGGGCTTGCTGGAGCAGTGCCCTGGTGAAGGCCGAGTTGTGGACGCCCATGCTCTTATCGTAGACAACGAACTTGTAGTTCCACATCGCGTTTGCGACCGCTTCGGAAACCGTCAAGGGAGCATCTGCGTTGGGAGCACTCCATTCACCGGTCGCCGCGTCATAAATACCCCATAGATCGGTATCCGGATTTAACAGTTTCTTATCGACGAAGATGGTATGGAGCTCTTCAAGCATCGCCGTGATTTCGGTCTGCGTGCCGGTCATGTCAAAATCCGTGGCATCGGCATGGCAGGTTTGGCAGCGCGCCACTTTGGGCAGGTAGGTGTGATTCCGCTCATCTCCCATATGGCAATTCACACACGTGTCCTTAACCGTCGTATAG
>MGNS01000052.1 GCA_001795165.1 Chloroflexi bacterium RBG_16_57_11 | reverse complement strand
CGGTGAACTTCGGGCTGATCTACGGTATGAGCCCCTTTGGCCTGACCCGCTACACCGATCTGACCCTGGCTGAAGCGGAGGATTTTGTCAGGGCATATTTCAACCAGTTTCCTGGCGTCAAGAGCTATCTCGATGGCATGCGCCGGTTAGCCGCAGAACAGGGATACGTGGAGACTTTGTTGGGACGGCGGCGCTACTTCCCGGCGCTCAAGATGCTTACCGACCGAAACCAGCGCGCTCGTGAGGAGCGTGAAGCGATCAACGCACCGATCCAGGGTACGGCAGCCGACATCATGAAGATCGCCATGATCCGTGTGCCGTCTGCCCTGGAGCAAGCTCAGCTTGCCGCCCGGATGACCCTTCAAGTGCATGACGAATTGGTTCTCGAATGCCCGGTGGAACAGCTGGCTCAGACAGCCGCGTTGGTCCAACAGGTCATGGCAGATGCTTATCCTCTACGCGCGCCTTTGCAGACCGAGGCGCGCTACGGTCAGAACTGGGGGCAGATGAACCCTGTATCTCAGGTGAAGGGCTAATTGGGCTGACCCAGCAACCCAGCTAAGGAGATGACATGACACAACGCCAGGAAGTCTTTCAACAGGCGATGAATCAAGGCCATTCCGCCGCCTGGGACCAGTTGTGGGATCGGGCCGCCGGGTTCTATCGCCAGGCTCTGGGTGAATTCCCCGATGACGCTCAGGCTCTGAACAGCCTCGGATTGGCTTTGATCGAATTGCAGGAATACGACGAGGCGCTGATGTGCTATCAAAAAGCCGCCCGCGCCGCGCCTGAGGACCCCATTCCCCTGGAAAAAGTGGCTCAGCTATCAGAACGCATGGGCCATTTAGACCGGGCTATACAAGCTTCCTTGCGAGCGGCTAATCTGTACCTGAAGAACCGCGAAGTGAATAAAGCCATTGAGAACTGGGAACGGGTGACGCGGCTTAACCCAGACAATTTGCTGGCGCACTCCCGTCTGGCGCTGGTCTATGAGCGCATCGGGGAAAAACACAAATCTGTAACCGAATACCTGGCGACCGCCAGCCTGTTACAAAGCGCCGGCGAGCCAGATAAGGCTTTCCAGGCAGTCAACCAGGCCCAGACAATCCTGCCGGACAATGAAGAAGTCCTCCAGGCGCTCACCCTGCTCAAGGATTTTAAACAGCTTCCCAAGCCTTCCCGACCGCGTGGCGCGACTGCCTCGTTGCGGATGTCCCAGGTGCGCCAGCTTCATTCGCCAAAGGCGGTCACCCAGCCGGAGCTGGACCCGGTCTCCCTGGCGCACCAGAGAGCTTTGACCGTCCTGGCAGGGCTGCTATTCGATTCCGAGGAGGAGACGGAGGACCCTGGTGCCCGAGGCGGATTGCAGTATTTTGTGACGGGCGACACAGGAGCACCCGGCCAGCCGGTCGATCGAGATCGTATGGTCTTACACCTCTCGCAGGTGGTCGACCTGCAAACCCGGGGAGACTACACCCAGGCCATTGAAGAGTTAAAACGCGCCATGGAGGCCGGCCTGAATAACATGGCCGCGGTTTTTGACCTGGGCTATCTATACATCCAAACCGGGCGACCCGAAAGCGGTATTCGTCAGCTTCAGAATTCTGTCAAGCATTCCGAGTACGCCCTGGGCTCGCGGCTGCTGCTTGGTGATCTGCTCCGCAGAAGAGGGCAGATCAAAGAAGCCTCGGTTGAATACCTGGAGGCCTTGAAACTGGCAGATATCCAGATTGTCTCGCCGGAGTATGGCGATGATTTACGTCAATTGTATGACTTGTTGATCGAAGCGCACCACCAACAAAACGAGCCTGATATCCTGGCGCGCATCTGCGACAACATCCATGAAATGCTGATGCGTCCAGATTGGCACGCACAACTTCAAAGAGCGCGAGAACAACTTCCTGGTCAGGAGAGTTATGGCGCACCCATTCCTCTGGCGGAAATCCTGGTTGAAGCGCGCTCCAGCGAAGTAATCGCAGCGACTACAGCGATGCATCATATGATTGCGAAAGGGCAAGTGCGCTCGGCGATGGAGGAAGCCTTTTTCGCCCTGCAAGATGCACCGACCTACCTGCCGCTGCATGCTATCATCGGAGAAATCTTATACCAGCAAGGCGTAGTGGAAGAGGCGGTCGAAAAGTTCGGCGTGATCTCCAGAGCTTATTCCACGCGTGGCGAAGAACAACACGCGATCAATTACGCCCGCCGCATCATCGAGCTGACCCCCACCGATCTGAACGCGCGCAGCCGCTTGATCGAGCAACTCCTGGCTTTTGGAAAAGCCGAAAGCGCTGTCGAAGAATACATCCAACTTGCTGAAGTCTATTATAGTCTGGCGGACTTCAATATGGCGCGCAAGACTTATACCGAGGCGTTGCGCACAGCCCAACAAACCGATGTCGATCGCTCGTTGCGAGTGCGGATTTTACATCGGATGGCCGATATCGATGTGCAAAGCCTGGAGTGGCGCCAGGCGATACGCGTCCTGGAACAGGCTCGTACACTACAGCCGGATGATTTCGAAGCGCGCACGCAGATTATCCAATTGAATATGCGCCTGGGGCAAGAGCCCCAAGCGCTGGCGGAGGTGGACAACTGCATCTCCCACCTGAGCAGCAGGAACCAGCCAGATAAATTAATCAAGTTTATGCAGGGGCTGTTAGAGGAATACCCACAGAACATCCCTATGCTGCGACGGCTGGCCGATATTTATCGGGACTATGGGCGCAAAACAGAAGCCATCACTCAGCTGGATGAGATCGGCGACCTGTTACTGAAGATGGGCGACCGGGGCGTAGCCATTCAGACGGTGGAGATGATCATCTCGATGGATCCACCGAACAAGGCCGAATATCAAATGTTGCTAGAACAGATCAAGAGCGGGTGAAGCTTACCACCAGAGGCGGAATGAGGTGGTTGTATCGGCCTCCAAATCACCGCGCAAAACGACTACCTTTATCGTAGCCATGCCAACTTTCTCGGCGCTGAACGGGAAGCTAAAATGTGTGATCCCGGCATCATTGGTTAAAGCGGGAACCATGAAATGGTTCTCCTGATTATCAGGCATTTCCAGGATCAACGCCACCTGGGCATTGGCTACAGGTAGCAATCGCTGATCTTGCACCGTGATATAGACGGTTTGTGATCCGGTCTTCCCTGTAACTGCCTGCTCCGGGAAGGCTCGCGCCCGCAAGCTGCGGATGCTGGTAATCGTGTTTCCGCCCTGGTCGGGCAACAGCAAGGTCGGGTCTTCCCCATGACGATCAAAGTACTGGCTGCCAAGGTGAGCGAGCACGATGCGTTGGCCTGCTGGGAGCTCGGGGGAGTATTCGAAGCGGGCGTTTTGGAAGTACTGCACCGTTCGCCCATCGTGCAGCTCAGCGTTCGAGATCGGAAGACCGAACTGCTTTTGGCCGCCGTGTTGATCATAAAAATTTAAAAAAGCCAGACAAACTTGATAGCCACCCGGAGGATACGTTCGGCAAGCTCCAGGATTCACATATAAATGAGCCTCGGGCCCAGGGGTATATAAATATTCACCCAGTGGAGATATCTTCACCCGGTTTCCTACCGGTCCCGCAGGATTCAGCTCAAAACGGGTCTTTTGGAAGTATTGCACCAGCAGGTTGCGCGTCGTGTCCTGGAAGGCATCGGTGATCGGATATCCGTACAATTGAACAGGATTGGGGACACTGCGATAAGCAGCCAGGAACTCGCCGGTCACCACATGACCGGTCTCGTCGAAATATTCCTCCCCACCCTGGGCCAGAGAGCTTTGCCAGGTGCTGCTGATGAGCACCAGAATGCACAGACTAATGAATAAATATTTTCCGGCCATTATCTTTTGGTTTATAAAATTCGAACGGGATAGAATATTTTTATCAGGAGAGACAAAATCTGTTTGACTATAATCTATGACGTACGACCAAGAATATTGTGACGAATCTGCTGGAACGCGACCTTTTTACTGTCATTGAATCTTAGGCTTGCATCGATCCAATCCCACCGGCAAGCATTTTTGACAGTTGGTAAGTATTATAGCAGATAGCTTGTCAGTTCCGGCGTTGAGGTCAAGATCAGGTCAGCTCCAGCTCTGAGCAATTCATCTTTCATCCCAAAACCACACAACACACCAGCTGTTTGCGCCCCAGCAGTCCGCCCCGCCCGGATATCCACTGTGGTATCTCCGACCATCAGGCAGGCTTCGGGTGGGATACCCATCTGAGCCGCCGCCCACAACACTGGCATGGGATGCGGTTTGGTGCGTGTACAGGATTGACCGGTGACAATCACCGAGAAAAAACCTCCCAGTTGACTGCTCTCAAGGAAATCCAGCGTGGCGGTTTGGCTGCGCGCACTGATGATCGCCAATGGGTAGCGCTGGCCTAACGCCTCTAACATACCGACAACGCCAGGGACGATCAATGGATGGGTAATTTTACGAGTGTGGACCTTCTCCATTTGTCCGAGCGAGCGGGAGATCAGGTTATCGATCCCCAGAACGTCCACCAGGTTGAAAATAAGATTGCCCGGGTCCTCGATCGCCATGATCAACCGCCGAGCGACGATGCGTGGTTCTTTTCCGGAAAGCAAGAAACTGGCGGTCCTTAAGTAGCCCGCCAACCGCTCAACGTACTGGTCATCGGTGTCGCGCAGCGTGCCATCCACATCGAAGCACAAGGCTCGAATCCGGGAACAATCCAGCGACATGGGCGGCTATCTACTGGCCAAGTAACAGGACGGCCCCGGCGATGCTCACCAGGCTCAGGCACAAGCAGGACGCCAGGACTAATGTCAGACAGGAGAGCAGAATACGGCGATCTATTCGATCCATCTTTTCAACATGGATACCTTTCGTGTAGAATTAGACGGCAACCTGATACGCTGCGGAAACGAGCACTTTTATGGATCTGATCCCGTTACACTTTATAGGCGAGCCGGTCGAAGTGCACTTCGCCAGGCCGCCGGCGCTGGAAAAAATCCCCGGCCCCCCGGATAGCTTTCTCTGGCGGGGCGAGACCTTCGCCATCGTCGAGGTGCTCAGCGAGTGGCATAACTACCGCCGCCGCGGGCGCATGGCTCGCAACATGCAGCCACAACATGCCGCAGCAGCGACCCGGCGCGGCTCGTGGGGCGTCGGTCAAGATTATTACCGAGTGCGCACCTCCAGCAGCCGGATCTTTGATCTATACTATGATCGCGCCCCAAAGGACGCTGACCAACGCAAAGGCGGCTGGTTTTTGGATAAAGAACTGGCCGAACCGGGCTGAAGCCAGCTTAGCCGGCGCGCTTCATTACATTCCCTGCCACCACCAGCACCAGACCACCGACCATCAGGCTGACGATCACCACCAGCAGCGGGTCGGTCCCTGACCCGGTTGCTGTGCGATCGAGCGCCTGGGTTGTATCCACGCTTGAATCGCTCATCGTGGGCGGAAGGTTGGCCTGCTCTGTCTCAGGCCGGGTTGGGGTAGCGCTCGGGCGGGGGGTGCGGGTGGGCTGTTCGACTTTTTGTTCCACTTTCTCCGTGGCGGTTGGCTGCGACCCTGCCTGGCGGATGACAATCTTTTGCCCCGGCATGATGAAGGCGTTCGCATTCAGTCCGTTGATAGCGAGCAGGTCCAGGATATTGATGTCGTAGGCAGCTGCAATGGCCCATAAAGTCTGCCCGGACTGGACGACATGGATCAGCGCGCCATCCGCGTTCGGGGTTGAGACCAGAAATGGGGAAAAGGCGACGGTTGTAGTCGAGGCGGCGCTGGAAGCCCCTGACCCGCCAGCAGCCGGCGCAGAGGTATTCCCGGCTGATCCGCTGCCCGAAGCAGAACCGACAACCAACGTGTAATAGACCACGCCCGCATCTGACACGGCGACTCCCGCCCCTGCCTCCGTATGGCGGGTGGAGAGCATCGTGGCGAGGTGGGTGCCCTCTCCCTGCCACCAGCTCACTGCTTGCTGAGGCGTGGCGCCCATCCCACCATAGATATTTTCGATCACCGACCCTCCACCATAACCCGCCGTGACCGCCCGGCTATTCGGGTCAGAGCCGCCACGCCCGGAGTGCGTGGTCGAGCCAATCGAGGCCTGGTATTCGCTGTGCGCCTGGGCGGCGGCCATCAGGGCCCCGTTTACCTGGAAAGGCGCCAGTCCGTTGGCCGAGCGGATTGCGTTCACCGCATCAATGACTGCA
>MGNS01000051.1:44075-44747 GCA_001795165.1 Chloroflexi bacterium RBG_16_57_11 | reverse complement strand
TGTTGTTAGAAGAGTTACTGGTTGTTCTCTGTTTCGCCTATCTTGCCTGTCCCCTGGCAACCTCCAACCGGCACCAGGCATAAAGCGCGTCATAAACCTCGAATTGATGCGCCAGGTTCTCCTGGTCGTCAGGGTAGCGCAGGCTATACCCGCTGGCGATCGCTTCCAGCCCACGAGCAATAGGGTCTGAATCGATCTCTTCGGCAATATCGGCGGCGTGGATGATTTTTGCCAGGTGCAACAACCCCGGTTCCTTCAGATCGTATTTCAGTATAATCGACTCGAACGAGCATCGCCCGGTCGTCGTGTCTTCGTCTGGGTGATGACCCAGCTCGACGCCAGGCGCGTCGAACGGGATCGCGCCCGTCTCTTTCATGACGCGTTCGATCTCGCTTTTGGGCACGAACAGGAACTCGGCATTGCTATCAACAAAGCGTGTAATCAGCCAGGGGCAGGCCACGCGATCAACATGAATATGGGATCGTGTTACCCATTTCATTTATCATCCTCCTACACTGGTTAAGATTGCTCTTCAGGTGGTTTGACCGAGCGGAAGTTGAAATATAGGGCCAGGTCATAAATGATCTTCAACGCGCCTGAGAAGATGAACGGTAATCCAAGAAAAGCTGGATTGGACAGGAACGCTCCGGTGAGGATCGGTGATAGGGAGGC
>MGNS01000051.1:43643-44055 GCA_001795165.1 Chloroflexi bacterium RBG_16_57_11 | reverse complement strand
CGGTCACGCCAGCGGCAGCCGAGCGCTCGTCCGGAGCGACGACCGCCATGGTATATGACTGGCGGGTGGGCACGTCCATCTGCGAGATAGAGAAGCGCAGGAGCAGCACGGCGATAGCCAGGCCCAGGCTGGGCATGAAGGGCACCAGGATCAGCAGGACATTGGACGGCAGGTGGGTGAATACCATGGTGTTGACCAGCCCGATCTTGCCGGCAACCCAGGCAGCGCTCAGGGCAGAGATGCCCGCCAGGATGTTGGCCCCAAAAAAGATCGCCCCCAGCACGGCGGGTTCGACGCCAAATTTCAAGTTGAACCAATAAGCCATTAAGCTTTGGATCATAAAGCCCCCGGCGAAGGCGTCCAGGCTGAAAAGGGCTGCCAGGCGGAAGACCACTTTCTGCGAGCGATGCAA
>MGNS01000051.1:43229-43632 GCA_001795165.1 Chloroflexi bacterium RBG_16_57_11 | reverse complement strand
GCTTTGGTTGGGGATTCGCAGCCGGATCAAGCCCGGGTGCGTGGTGCACCCTGGACGTAGGAGCCTCGATGGCCGCTGATAGACGGGCGAACTGGACGATCAGCAGCAGCCCTATGAATCCATACCCCAGCACGATCAACCGGTAGCTGAGGAGTGGGGTATATCCCAGACCTTGCGCCATTTGGGCAAAGCCCCCGCCTGCCAGAGCCCCCAGGGCGGTGGCAAACGAACCCGACAGGTTATACCAGGCGAAGGTTTTGGTGCGCATGCGGTCGGAGACCAGCTGGGTTAAAGATGCCTGTTCGATCGAAAGGAATGGTCCGACCTCATTCCCGCTGGGGCTGATTACGCCGATGGTTGCTGCCAGCAAGAGCAGGTAGAAATTGCGTGTAGTAGCGAATAA